>JAQBOU010000096.1 GCA_028287865.1 Mucilaginibacter sp.
GGTGTTACCTTTAAACGCTATGCCCAGGGGCGGATATTGATCGGCGCTGGCGGTACTCCACAAGTAAACAGTGGATTTAACTATCTTGGAAATCCAAATCCTAAATTCCAATTGGGATGGAACAACAACTTTAGCTATAAAAAATTCACTCTGGGATTCCTTGTTGACGGAAAATTTGGAGGCCAGGTACTTTCGCTTACGCAAGCTGTAATGGATCAATATGGTGTTTCAAAAGTATCAGGAGATGCCAGGAATGCTGGCGGAGTTGCAATAAATGGTGTTAGCGCTACAACCGGACAAGCTGTTTCCACAGTTGACCCTCAGGCATGGTACACAACTGTTGGCGGACGTGCCGGTATTACTGAAAACTATGTGTACAGTGCTACTGTAGTTCGTTTACGTGAAGCTTCATTAGGATATATTATACCACTTACCGGCGCTATCAAAAGCCTGAAGTTTTCATTGATAGGCCGCAACCTTATTTATTTTTATAAGAAAGCTCCTTTTGATCCAGAACTTAGTATGTCAACAGGAAACGGCCTTTCAGGCGTTGATGTATTCAATCAACCAGCCACACGTAATTATGGTTTAAGCCTGAATGCTACCTTCTAAATATTCACTTTTAAAATTAAAACGATGAAAACACATTATAAATCCATCATATACACCGGAAGTAAGTTCTGCATAGCAGCCCTGCTTTCGCTGGTTCTATTAGAATTTACCAGTTGTACAAAAAAATTCCAAACGTTTGATACAGATAATACTGGTTTAACAAGCCAGCAGGTACAGGTGGGATTAATATTCCCCGGCATCCAAACTGCTTTATTTGGTGAAGAAAACAATTACCAGCTTGATCAAAATTTAAATGCAGATTGTTATTCAGGTTATATGATGTCTCCGGATCCATTCAGAGGGAATATCAACAATTTAACTTACAGTTTAGTAGACGGATGGAACCAGCAGATCTTTATTGATAGTTATACTGTATCATTATTCGATATTAACGCTATAGCCAAACTTGGAACAAGAACGTCTGCACCTGACTTTTGGGGCGTAGCATTGATTCTTAAAGTTGAAACATTTGACAGGTTAACTGACAAATACGGACCTGTTGCTTACAGCAAAGCAGGCTCATCTGTAACAGCTACTCCTTATGACAGTCAGCAAAGCATTTATCAGCAATTTTTCCTGCAATTGGATACCGCTGTTAACAACCTGAATACTTACATAAAAACCAATCCTGGTAAAACACCTTTCGCGTCATACGATCTTGTTTATGGAGGCGATTATACCAAGTGGCTTAAATTAGCAAATTCACTACGATTGCGTTTAGCTATGCACATTGTGAAAGTTGACGCTGCTACCGCACAAACGCAGGCACAAAAGGCTTTGGATCCGGCAAATGGCGGTGTACTTGCTGTAAATGGTGATAATGCAGGCATTTCTGGCGGCGGTTACCATAACCCGTTAAATGTAATAACCAGTAGTTGGACAGATATTTCCATGGGTGCCGATCTGGAGTCACTTATGGTTGGCTATAACGATCCGCGTCTTTCTAAATATGTTTCCCCTGCTACCGACACGCGTTTTGCCGGTCAATATAAAGGAATTCGTATAGGTTCATTAATTACAAGTAAACCCGGATATAGCGGTTATTCTATCTTAAATACAACTACTGCCTTTACGCCATCATCGCCAATGATGTTCATGACAGCGGCCGAAGTTTGGTTTTTAAAGGCTGAAGCAGCATTACGCGGATGGACAGGTGCCGGCGATGCAGCAACTGATTACAATACCGGAATCCAAACCTCTATGGCGCAATGGGGCGTAACTGCTGCATCATATATCACAGATGCCACCAGTACCCCAATTGCTTATGTTGATCCGTCAAATTCTGCCAATAACTCGCCCGCTCTTTCAACTATTACTATTAGCTGGAACCCCGTAGCAAGTAGTGAGCAAAATTTGGAGCGTATAATCACCCAAAAATGGATCGCTATGTATCCTGAAGGCCAGGAAGCCTGGACGGAATATCGCCGTACCGGGTATCCTAAGCTTTTTCCGGTTGTAAATAATAACAGTAATGGGACTATTAATACCCAAACCCAAATTCGCAGGTTAGCTTATCCGGCAAATGAATATTCAACCAACGGTGCAGCAGTACAACAGGCTATTCAGTCACTGGGCGGCCCTGATAATGGCGGTACCAGGCTTTGGTGGGATGTAAACAAACCTAATTTTTAAGAATATATTTCCTAAGCTTTAATACTAAAAGAAGCTGTCCGGAGTGGGCAGCTTCTTTTTTATTTACTCACTAATCAAAGCTTAAGGATTTACTTATAACGTGGATTTTGCGTATAATAGTTAATAATAGCTGATATAAAACAACAAAAAGGGCTATCACCAATGATGAAAGCCCTTTTTAATATCGAAAAAAATTATTAGATCACTCCTGTATCATACAATACCTGGTTCATATTGCGTACAGCGTCAGCGCTTTTGTTAAACTCCGCTTGCTCTGTATCGCTTAATTTAAACTCAAGGATCTTTTCGAAACCGTTTTTGCCAATAATAACCGGAACCACTAAAGATATATCTTTTTGCCCGTATTCGCCATCCAGGGCAACACCGCAGCTGATGAGTTTTTTCTCATCGCGTACAATGCTTTCAACCATTGCAGCTGTACCAGCCCCTGGTGCATACCATGCAGAAGTACCGATTAATTTGGTTAAGGTAGCGCCGCCAACCATGGTTGCTGCTACTACTTTATCCTGTTGCTCTTTGCTTAATAATTGTGTTACAGGGATGCTGTTCCAGGTAGCATGGTTTATCAATGGGATCATGGTGGTATCACCGTGGCCACCTATAACTACTGCATTCAGGTCGGCAGGAGAGCAGCCTAATTCCTGGCTCAGGTAATATTTAAACCTTGATGAATCCAGTGCGCCTCCCATACCTAATATTTTATTTTTGGCTACGCCCGACGTTTTAAGCGTAAGGTAGTTCATGGTATCCATCGGGTTTGAAACCACGATGATGATGGTATTTGGAGAGTGTTTTAAAATGCTTTCGGTAACACTTTTTACGATGTTTGCATTGGTACCAATCAGTTCTTCGCGAGTCATACCGGGCTTGCGCGGTAAGCCTGATGTGATAACTACCACTTCCGAACCGGCGGTAGCTGCATAATCATTGGTAACACCTTTTATTTTAGTGTCAAAACCTAAAAGGGCTGATGTTTGCATCATGTCAATTGCTTTGCCTTCGGCAAAACCTTCCCTTATATCTAACAGAATAAGCTCTTCAGCCAATTCTTTCCTGGCGATATTATCCGCACAGGTAGCGCCTACAGCTCCGGCACCAACAACAGTTATTTTCATAATATATTTGAGTTTGCAGATGGAAATTAAACTGGCCGAAGATAGAAATTTATATTTTTCTACGTGTAAAAATTATGCAATATGTGATAAGGATCATGGAATTTTGGCTTTGATTTTTTTGTTTTAAGGCGCACAGGCGGGTTGCGTCATTCGGAGGCCCCATTTTCGGGATTTTTAATTGGATGACTGCAATCCAATCTCTTTAAATTGTTCTTTTAAACAATTCACATATAAGGTTGTATAATATTATACAGGTCAAATTATCAACCATAAACAAATCCGGATGCATCAAATAAAGTATTTTGCGTTTGCTTGTCTATTGCTCTCGACATTAGCTGCCTGCAATCGCTCAAAGCCGAAACCTGTTTCAAATAACATTACCAAAACTGCCGTTGTTGTGAATGGGAAAAAAGACAGTGTTATCAATAACCCTCAAAGAAATTATGGCAACGCCACCGTATCTGAGCCTTGTGTTAAATGCCTTTTGGCTGTAATTCAGCAAACGGATAGTTATAAAAGGTTAGCAGAAACACTTTCCGGGGGCACTGTCATTTATGATGTTAACTGGATCACATCGGTTAAGCCAATAGCTATTGGTAACAGCAAAAACATCATCAATGGCATGGCTATAAATGTTAACCGAAAATCAGGATCATCAATAAAAAAAATAACAATCTACCTGTACAATAATGCTGATGCCCAGCTTTACCTGTTAAATGATAAAAACAAATTTGACGGTGATGTTATCGTGGGAGACAGCTCACTAACGAAAATCAGGAATAGCTGCTTTTGGGGAGTTGCATCAGCAAAATAACCTTTCATTAAAAATAAAACATTAAAAAGCCGTTTAATACCTAAAGGGCTTTTGGTTTTTTTGAGTAATATTTAAACATTAGTTATGATGTTTATATATTTAAATTGATTTTCTGTTCAATTTAATACTGTATGCAGGTGTTTTTAAAAAGAATTCTAATTTTTTTTACATTTTATGATTAAATTTATAAAAATTATATAAATTCGCCTCGATAATTACATATAACGTTGTAATAAAAACGATTTCAACCCTATTTTATAAAATCATTAAACGATGGCAACTAAACTCGAGTACATTTGGCTTGATGGCTACAAACCCACACAAAGCCTGCGCAGCAAAACAAAAATTGAAAAAGATTTCA
>JAQBOU010000115.1 GCA_028287865.1 Mucilaginibacter sp.
GCATCAAAACCAAGCTCCGAAATTAGTAGTTTGGTACCACCGGACAGGCGCGGAATACAATACCTGTGTAGGGCCTGCTGAATAGGGGCAAATAATATTTTACCAACTTTGGCCCCTCGTCCGCTTAATACTATCGTCTGTGGATTCATGATATGGATCAGTATGGCCAAAGCTTTTCCAATCTTATAACCGGCTTCCGAAAAAAGCTCAATTGCAAACTGGTCGCCGTTGTTTGCTGCTTCCATAACAGCGTCTCCCATTTGTTTGGAGTGTCCTTCATCTACCCGTTTCAGGCTGGTAACGCGTCCCTGTTCAATCCCTTCAATAGCCCTTTTAGTTACTACCAGCATGGATGCTTCGGTTTCAAGACATCCCCGTTTACCGCATTCGCAAAGCGCTCCGTCTTCCGATAGCGGGATGTGGCTAAACTCACCTGCAAAACCATTGCGTCCTCTGAATAATTCACCGTTAACTATCATCCCCAAACCAATACCCCAGCCGAGGTTAATTACCATTACTTCTTTTTGCGATTTTGCCGTGCCAAATTTTTGTTCGGCTAAAGCAATAAGGCTGGAGTCATTATCAATATAGGTGGGAAGGCCGGTCTCGTCAAAAATATGTTGTGTTAAACTTTTATCACCGGCATCAAGATAGGTGTAATTTATTCCTTCTACAGGATTTATAAAACCAGGCATGCCAATGCCTATACCTGCAATTTTATCTTTGTTTATTCCTGATTCAACAATGTATTTATTGATATTATCAGTTAACTGATTAAGTGCCTTATCGTTATTTAATAATTTTAGTTCAAACATCATAAAGTCAGCTACTGGCTGGTTAAGCAGGTCAACCAGTTGAATGCGTGTGGATAACTGATCCATTGCAATAGCCAGGATGTACATAGCGTTTGCATTAATTGCATACATAAGCGGGCGGCGTCCACCGCTTGACGGGGCGTACCCCTGCTCAATCACAAAACCTTCGTCTATTAATTCATTAACCGCTTTGGCTATTGATGGGATACTTTTGTCAAATAATTCGCTCAGCTCAGCGCACGACATTGCCTTATCAAAATAAAGACATTTAATAATCATGTTTTTTAACTGGGTGCTCTTCACAGTTTTAATTTTAACTTCCATCAGTAATTTGGGTTTATAATTAGTTTAAGCCTGCAGAGGTCTGTAAACTGATGCGCTAAATTTAGGAATAATGCAGCAAATTATGATTGTGTTTTTTACAGTTATTTTAGATGTTTAAATTGAAATAAAAAATCCGTGCCAGAGGTACGGAAACTCCGCTATGTGCGTAACCAATGGCACGCTAATTATTTTCTATTATATTTTTCTATCTACCTTGTGCACTATGGCGCAATTAAAAGAATGACACTTAAAACTATTGTTTTAACATGATTTGTTTTAAATTCCCTGATGTGAAAACTATCGATTTTAATGTGTTCGCCTGCCCTATGCATTCGGTTGTTTTACTAATCTCTAATCAACTAACCTCCAATCACTATTTCCCTACTTCAAATTCCTTCTTCAGCTTAATGTCTTCAGAAGAAGTACCGATCATCACCTGGAATTTCCCCGGCTCAACGGTCCAGTTCATGTTTTTATCCAATATTGCCAGGTCGTCAGGATGCAGTGTAAATTGTACGGTTTTCTTTTCTCCGGCGTTAAGCGGTACACGCTCAAATCCTCTAAGGTCATACTCATAAACGGTAACACTGCTAAACTCCTGTTTAAGATATAGCTGTACCACATCATCGCCGGCACGCTGCCCGGTGTTGGTTACGTCAACCGTTACGGTTACATCACCCTGTTGGTTTTCTTTTTCGGGTGATACCTGCAAATTGCTGTACGCAAACGTGGTATAGCTCAGGCCATAGCCAAAGGGGTACAAGGCGCCGTTAACACTTGTTTTACCCCAGCTGTTGGCACCGCCCTGCGGCGCCTGCGAGCCGGGTTTAAACGGAAAGTTAAACTCTATTTGCCCAACAGTTTTCGGAAAAGTGATGGAAAGTTTACCCCCGGGGTTGTTGTCGCCAAACAATGTTTCTGCTATCACACGCCCGCTTTCCGGACCGGGAAACCATGCCTCCAGTATGGCAGGGACATATTTGTTTTCCCAGTTAACCGTAAGCGGCTGCCCGTTTATCATTACCATTACAACAGGTTTACCGGTGGCCTGCAAAGCTTGTATTAGTTTAAGCTGACGTCCGGGTAAATTTAACCCGGTACGTGATAAACTTTCGCCAACCCGGTCCACATCTTCGCCAACAACGGCTATCACCACGTCCGCTTGTTTTGCTGCTGCAACTGCCGAATCGATTGATGCCTGCTCCTGCTGGGTAAGGGGTGTTTCAATGATCTCGCTTTCGGGCCAGGTGGCATCCACAATATTGCATCCCTTTGCGTAATTTACGGTGGCATTGCTGCCCATATAATTTTTGATCCCATTCAGCACACTGGTTACCGGGTTGTGGGATGGGCCATACCTGCTAACAGCATAATTTGTTTCGGCAGCCAGCGGACCGGTCACCAGGATATTTTTTATGGCCGATTTGTTAAGTGGTAAAAGGTTGTTTTGATTTTTCAACAGCACCATTGATTCACGGTTCATCTTTAAACCCATCGCTGTTGCTTCGGTATTGTGAACAATTTTGTCTGCAGCTTTGGGATCTTCCACATATGGATGATCAAACATGCCAAGCCTGAACTTTACACGCAGCACGTCGCCCACCCGCGAATCAAGTGTCTTCATTGATATCTTTCCTTCTTTGTATAGTTGGCGCAACGGCATAATATAAGTTTGCGGCATGGTGAAATTGGTACGTACATTTAACCCGGCCTCAAATGCCTGCCTAACGGCTTCTTCCTTACTGTCAGCTGTGTGGTGCTTGCTGTAAATATATTCTACTGCTTCACTGTCGGACACCACATAGCCGTTAAACCCAAATTTTTGCCGCAGCAGTTCGGTTAAAAAATAATAGCTCCCGGTTATAGGTTCGCCGTTCCAGTCGTTGTAGCTACTCATAACGCCCATAGGATGTGCTTCCTGTATCACCCTGCGAAAAGGGTACAAAAACATTTCATATAGTTCTCTTGGAGCCACATGCGGGTCGGTACGATCGGCACCGTCCCTGCCGCCTTTAGGCACGCTGTAAACCGCGAAGTGCTTTAATGTAGATGCGACACCCTCCTCTTGCACACCCAAACACATTTGCTTGCCCAATTCAGCAATTAAAAATGGGTTTTCACCATAAGTTTCAACCACCCGGCCCCAGCGCTGGTCGCGCGAAACATCTAATATCGGCGTATAAATATTAGTATAGCCAAGCGCCTTTGCTTCGCGGCCAACGGTTTGCCCGGCCTGCCGAACCAATTGCTTATCCCAGGTGCTGCCAATGCCGATAGGGGCGGGGAGAGAGGTAGCCCTGTCGTGATTAAGGCCATGGATCCCCTCGTTGGTAAAATCAACCGGTACCCCCATGCGTGTTTGTTCAACAAACCATTTTTGTATGGTATTTATGGCGGCAGCATGCTTGCTGTAAGGATAGGAGTATTGTGTTGGAGCGTCATCGGTATGCGATGTTAAATTATTCAGCTCCTCATCAATATTGGCTATGCCATCCTTCCAAACTTCATGCTTCCATGATTCCGTTGGCATCTCCTCTTTCAAAACCCGTTTATAGCCATATAAAGTTGCCAGCTGGCAGGTTTTTTCTTCAACCGTCATCTGGCTTAACAGGTCAGCTACCCGTTTATCAACAGGCTGCGAAGGGTCTTCAAAAACATCCATTTTGCCGTTCTTATTAAAATCGATCCAGCCTTTATGGTATATGTTTTTTTCCTGCGCCTGTAAACTTATGGTTAATGATAGTAACACTGACAATAACAGCAATGGTTTTTTCATGAGGAATGAAATATTGGTTTTGTTCAAATATATAAAACTGTAGCAGATAGATTGTCCGCGGTTCGTGTAAAATATTTGTGCGGTTTGTTAACATGCCTCGTAATTGTACAATATACTGGCATTAAGATTGTTTTAATTGTCCCGATACTATATCTAAAATGAGAGCTAACTTCCTGTTTGTATTTTTTTTAGCACTTTTGTTTAATGTTTCTGCATCAAATGCGGCTGTTATACCACCTTCTGAGCGTGTTTGCGGTAAGTGGGAATCAGAAGAGAAAAGCCTGATCATCCAGGTTTACATGAAGGATAATAACTACCTGGCCAGGGTAGTTTGGTTTAAGGATACAGGTAACAAACCTATGAGTTATTGGAAGGATGTCCGAAATCCTGATCCAGCACTTCGCAGTCGTAAAATACTTGGCATGAGTATTTTAAGCGGGTTGATCTATAAACCGGAAACCAATTTATGGGAGGACGGAATGGTTTACGATTCAAAACATGGCCGTACATGGAATGCTTCTGCTATTATTGATAAAGATGGACTGCTAAGGGTACGTGGCTACTGGCATTTTAAATTCATCGGCCGTACCATGACTTTTAAAAGAATAGGCTGAGAAAGCTTAAAGCAGGGTGAGGCGAAAAACGTTAAACAAACAACGCCCCGGAGTACCGGAGCGTTATCGTAATATTATAATAAGTAAATTAAAGGTGATTATCTTTGCGACTTAATCAACCAGTCACCTAATCAACCCATTAACTAATTAATTTGCTTTTGCAAACTCGCCGTTAGCATTAATGATAATTTCATCACTTAACATGCTGTTGCCAGCCTGGGGAGCAAAGTTGAAATCAGATCTTTTGATCACACCTGTAAGTTTAAAACCTGCGTCGTCTTTTTTGCTCATCGGGTTAACGATGGTACCGCGATAAATAAGGTCCATTGTTACTGGTTTAGTAACACCATGCAGGGTAAGGGTACCACTTAATTTATAATGTTTTGGAGCAACAGTACTAATTCCTGTGCTTGTAAACGTCATTGTAGGATATTTGGCTACATCAAAATAGCTGGCAGACCTTAAATCTTTGTCGCGATAGTCAACATCTGTACTGATAGAAGTTGTGTTTACTGTTAAATCAAATTTAGCATCGCTGAAATCTGGTTTTGACGCAACTATTGTACAGCTAAAATCTTTAAATATACCGTCAACGTCAGATACCATTAAGTGTGTAACGGTGAATCCTAATTTGGAATGCATTCCATCATTTTTCCAGGTGGTTTGTGCAAATGCAGCTATGTTTAACAAAACAGCAGCTAATAGAATAAAGGTCTTTTTCATGATTGTTTTTTTATGATTAATAAATTCTCATTTCTTTGTCACAAAGTTAATACATATTTCAACACTAATTAAAAAAATACTTGTTTAAACATATATTTTACAATCGGGTGATTTGGCGTGGGAAAATTGAATAAAAAGTAGTGCTCGTTAAAATAGGAAACTTAAGACATCAGGCTACGTCTAAATATTCTTTCACGTTTATTGAAAGCATACTTAAGCACTAGTAACGATCAGGACTTTAAACAAGCGAGTTGAGTTTTGAACTTTCATAATAATTGATACATCCCGGTAACATTAATTCTTTCCATTGAAATCAGCAATTTGTGTAGGGTTTATATTTAGTGAAGCCTTCTTTGAACACTATCAATTTTAATATGATTGACTACTTACGATACATAACTCTATGCTCTTTAGTTTGTTTAATTAATTGAACCAACAAACATAGGACTAATCAAAATGCAATTTATTGAGCCATAAGAACTGCTTTCAAACCTTAGTATATTATTTACTGATTTAAGGATCCCATCGTTTAAATTTTTCTGTCTTTCTCTGTAAACTTTTAAGGTGTCTTCATTTGTAATAATCCCACCCGGGCTACAACCCGATTGATAACAAAAAATAAATGGCAGTATAAAAACCTTATTTTCTATTTCCTTTTTTTCATCTGTAGTTAATTTCCAATAATCGTTTGTGGCCCAAATAGCTTTTTTTAATGCCTCTTTTATTTCAACAGGTCCTGTTTCTGATACATCTACAGATGCTATTGAGGAATTTTTATCAATTTTAATTTTAACATAAATTACCGAATTAATACAGGCAGTTCCAACGAATTTTTCATTGGGTTTATAAAATTTGTTGATGTATATTTTAAGGTAATCAATATTTTTAATTGATAAAAAAGGCAATTCCCGCTGAGCTATTGCGGAATTAAATGAGAATGCCAGGATACAAGATAGTAAATAAGCAATAATTTTATTGTTCATAATCCTAATTTATTTCCGTTTAATGCCTGTTATGCTTTGTTCTACACTGACTTTTGATAAGAATTTCTAATCGCAACTATATTGTTTAAACTAATGCATCGGTTTATACATATTAACAATGATAGGCTTCAGATTATAAGTTAAACCTTCAATCTCCTTTCCGTTAACAAGTAAATATTTATCGGGAATAAATTCTTCAAATGAATTAACGCACCTATCGGTTTGATAAATATAAAATACCGCAATAATTATACTTCAACTTTTTAATTTCTTTTCATGGATTATAGAGTCTAGCGGTGCTTTATCCAATAATGATTTTATTTTTTCAAACTGATCTATAAATGGTCTTGGTGCGCTATCTGTAATAGAAATATTGGTAATAATGCCCTTGGCGGAAACGTCAATTAATATATTGGCAAAGGTTGGAATACAGGAGTTTTTTAGCGCTTGCGGGTATCTGAATTGTTTTATAAAACTTCGTTGAAATGCAAAGTTGTCATTTTGGGCATATACAGTATTTAAAATAACTGTTAAGCCAATAATTAACAATAGTTTAACTGATATAATTACACCTGGTGCCGTTTGTTCCTGTTGCATTTTTATATTGCCGATTAATCGGCTATTAAAGTTGTTTTTCGTTCAAATTATTGGCAACCTGCTATTTCAAATCTTTATTTCAGCGTTCCATCCAATACCCTGCTGTACTTAACAACTACACTTATAGCAAAAAAATCGCCTCCTTTAGTCTCATTTGTGTTTAGGATAAGGGAAACATTGGCTTTTATGGCCTTTTCCAAATCATCCAGTTCCTGGGCCTTAACCAGGGTGTTGCTATTTAGAAAGAAAACAATTTCAAGCACCCTGCCGGATGAATCGACATATAACTGCATTGGCAAAATATTTTCCGGTAATAACTGTTTTAACCGGTCATTACTAAAAACCTTTTTAAAAGAATTTAACATCCCTCCCTTATCCCGCCTTCCAACGGTAGTAATAGCAGTTGGTGCTACCTTTGGGATTTTTTTATCATAGCTGTTTTTATTATTATAAACTACAAGACTTCCTGGTTGTGGTTTATGAACGACAAATGAAGCGGAGGAGGTTTTAATAGTTGTGTTAGGCTTCAATTCCTGGGCATTTGAAATAATATTACTTGTAAGTAACATTACTAAAGGAAAAATTAGTTTTTTCATAATATTACAACTGACAAGTTTAGCGCATTCTAATCCGTATTCATTTCTCGAAGTACAGCCCTTTGTCGTCTTGAGCGATAGCGAAAGATCTTCTTCGCCTTAGGTATAAACCATATATTTTTAGTAACAGGTTATTTTGATGCAATAATTCAGGTAGACAGCTCTAAGGTTTTTTAAATTTTGTTGAATCCGGAAATGTTATATTTTCGTAATCAACGGTGGATGCCCTTGGTTTTAGCAGTCGTACCGCATGATAAATGTATCTTTTACCGTTAGGTTCAACTATATAAATTGCATACTTTCCTTTAAAACTGGTATTTGTAAATTGTTTTGCTTTAAGTATTAAATTACTCAGATTGATCAAATTGATCGTTTTCATATCTTTTTTAGTAATAACCTGACCTTTAACTTTATTAGTATCATAAATAAATATTGGTTCTTTGTCATATTGCAGGCAAGGGCATTTTATGGTGTAAACCTTGAACGCGGGATATTCCGTATGGACATCCCACATTTGTGCATTTGACGGAATTTTAGCAGTGTCTATAAGATAATAAATTGAGTCGATTTTTTGATTCTTTTGGGCCAGGGAACAAAAGGAACTGAAAACCAGAATAATAAAAGATAACTTTTTCATACAATTAAGAATTAGCAGCCACTAGTTGGCAATTTGTTTGCAGTTGCATTCAGATTTTTGTTGTTAAAGGTGTTAAGATCCGCAGCGGTTAATCCGTAGGATGTTAACAAATTGTTGAACTCTGTTTGTAATAATGCTTGTTGGTCAGGGGTAACACCAGTGCCATTGCTTTGATTTAACCCGAATAACATTGCCTCTGCATATTCTTTAGTGGTATGGGCGTTATTGTCAAACTGGGCTAATGCCGTAACTGCCTGACTAAAGTAATCACTTAACATTTGGTAATGACTACTGTATATATTAGGTAACCCATTTACTATAGCCCACGTGTCTAAAGAATATAACCATGATCCATCAGGAGTGTATGATGGAGGAGCTCCTACGCCGGCTTCTATATCATAGTTTATATAAGCATGTAAAGTTTCATGTATTGCTGCCGCTGCTATTAACAATTGAGAACTATTTTGAAGCATACTAGTATTAAGTGTAATTGTAGCACTTAGGCCGTTAAAACTAGTTGTGCCCAATTCAAATGTCCCTGATGTACTGTTTGATGTAGGAGCATTCCAAGGTAGAGGTCCATCTTGCCAGGTTAGATCTGGTTTACGTGATGTTGTAAAAGCTTGTATAAAAGTTGAATAAACACTACCATTTGCAAGGTTATTGATAATTAACGCGACAGCACAAGGGAAATGTTTTTGTAAGCTATCAGTAATAATTTTTAAAACAATCGGCGTTAATGTTGGTGCAGAAGGATCGTTGTTTGGCGGTGGAAAGCCTGTATTAGTCGGAGTGCCGGAACCTCCACCACTACCGTCACCACCTCCTCCGCCTGTGGTAGAGCCGTCGCCACCAGTACTGCCGCTACTTCCTCCGCCACCACCACTATAGGTAACACAAGTGGTATCCAAATATACCGGGTCACTGGTAACGCCATCTATAGTATACGTTTGATACCAGTCTGTACAAGTCATTACAGCTTGAAGTAAATTGGTTTTGAGGCTTTGCACAACCGGGCCGTTATTTTTACTTGTTGCCGTTGTGTACGTTTTATATAATGATGATAACGCGCTGGTAATATTTCCATTTTTATAAAACCAGCCGCTTACAAACTTGCCCTTGGGAGTGGAATATAATACCACCCCGCTAAAATCACTGTCGCGTTTATTGTATCTATTTCGGCCGAGCTTGGTAAGATCGTTCTTGAGGTAAGCAGAATCAGCTATAATAGTCATAACATACGCTTCGTAGTTAGTTCCGTCATTTAACAATATAAAAGAACTACGGCTGTATTGTTTTTTATAAACAGCATTGCCGCCGGGTTTATTGCTTAAGGCAGTGGCAATATTGCCGGAGGGGTCAATTGGCATTTCAATTACATCCTTACCAAATCGTTTGTAATTAGTGCTATGTTGCCAGTCGGGCTTAATGTGCTGACTTAAATCTACCGTAGTATTAATTGTACCAACGCCTTGCGTAACCAATTTTCCATTGGTGCTACTGTTTACGGGGAAAGAGGACTCATACCACAATTTCGCTACAGCTACAGGAGTCGGCAAAACTGTTTGTGGAACACTTTTGTTGTCTTTTCTGCAACTGTTAATGATAGATCCTACTACTATCAGCAGAAAAATTGAAAAGAATTTGGTAATTGTTTTGGGTTCAGGTATTGTCATGCGGTGTAAGGTTGGTTGCCCTAAAATAATAGGTAAATAATATATAAATCATATGTAACACTAATATTACAAATCGTCTCAGCATCTCAACCTTACTATGTTCAAACATTACAACCTATCTTACATTCCAACAAAAAAAAGTATTTTAGCTGCATCTATTAAATCTCCATTAAATACCATGTGCGCTAAAATTGAAGATACCAACAGTTATTTGTATAATACCTTGCTTGAGGGAAATAGAGATTTTGTTGAAAATACTTTAAAAGCTGATCCTGAATATTTTCACAAGCTGGCAAAGGGACAGTCGCCGCCGGTATTATGGATTGGCTGTGCAGATAGCCGCGTACCGGCTAACCAAATAACCAATACCGCTCCGGGAGAGATATTTGTTCACCGCAACATTGCCAATATGGTGATCCACTCGGACATGAACATGCTTTCGGTGCTGGACTATGCAGTAAATATATTAAAGGTAAAACACGTTATTGTAACCGGTCATTACGGATGTGGGGGGGTAATGGCAGCAATGAGCAACCAGCAATTTGGTTTAATTGACAACTGGCTGCGACACATAAAAGATGTATATCGCCTGCATGCCAAAAAGCTGGAACAAATTGCTGATATGGAGGAGCGCTGCGACCGGCTGGTGGAATTAAACGTAATTGAAAATGTTTACAACCTTTGCAAAACTTCCATTGTGCAAAATGCCTGGGAAAACGGGCAGTCCCTGGGAGTACATGGCTGGGTTTACAGTTTAAACACAGGTATTATTACTGATATGAAAGTAAGCGCCTACGACAACGTTAACATGGATAATGTATTTAAGTTCAAGTAGGAAGATAGAAGATCGAATCAAGAATTCAAGAACCAAGAGTCAAGACGGAAGACGGAAGACGGAAGACGGAAGACGGAA
>JAQBOU010000164.1 GCA_028287865.1 Mucilaginibacter sp.
AACACATACATATATTACGAACGAATCAAGGTTTGAATAATCCTTTTCGGTGCCTTTGGTGAAATCCAGTAAGTTAGTGGTGAAATATGGACAACTTACAAGTTTAACGGTCGTGTCTTTTTCAGGCTGATATGCAGTTTTATATTCCGGATAGTGTTTATAATCGATGGCTGCAAGGGCTTCTTCCGTGTGTAGTTCCCGTTTATTACCTTTGTCATCCACCCTGTCAAAATCATAGATCCTGTAGGTAATATCTGATGTTTGCTGTATTTCGGCAATTAACAAACCCTTGCCAATGGTATGGACCCTCCCTGCGGGCAAAAAGAACACATCGCCAGCCTTGACATCCTCTTTATTCAATACATCGGTTAAATGGCCGCTGTTAAATTTATCAAGGTATTCCTGTTGCGTAAGTTCTTTATTAAAGCCGGCTATCAGCGTTGAACCCGGATCGGCCTCTATTACATACCACATTTCGGTTTTGCCGAATGAGTTGTGGCGTTTTTTAGCCAGCTCATCACCAGGGTGCACCTGTATGGACAGATCTTCATTGGCATCGATAAACTTTACCAGCAACGGAAAGATATTGCCAAAATGCGCATATACTTTTTCACCAACCAGATCACCCTGGTATTTTTCCAACAGGTTAGCCAGCGATTCGCCTTCCAGTTCGCCATTCGCAACTACTGAAACATCCGATTTAACACCCGATATTTCCCAGGTTTCGCCGCAGTTAGGCAGCGATCCGAAATCTTTATGCAGGTAGGTGTTTATTTTTTTACCACCCCAGATCTTGTCTTTATAAATGGTTTTAAATTTTAGCGGATATAATAATGACATAATGTGGATGTTTAAGGCGCTAAGTTATGACTTTGCATAAGCATAAAACAAGGTTTTTCTAAAAATCAAACCTAAATATCTTCAGCAAACTGGTATGGATAAATTTTAGAAGTTTTCCAAAATAGATTTGATCTGGGCTATCAACACATTTAAATAGTCTTCTATAATGGTCCAGATGATATAATATATAATACCAAAATAGTTATGAACTATCCTGTTCCTTAACCCTCTTATTTTATGCCAACTTCGCTGTTGGTTTCCTTGATAGCATCAGGCAAGCGATTTGCTGCTTCACCTATTTTTCAAAATTCCTTACAACAGCATCAATAGTTTTGCTATCGGTTATAAATTCTTCATAAGTTAAGCTTGGTATAATTGATAATCATTTCAGTGCTTTCAAGTATATCTTGTAACAGAAGTTTAGGCTGACGTTTAGACGTAAGCTATTTCTGGTTCAATTACATTAAAATATTTTTCCTTAATTCCTCCCCTCGAAACAAGGTCAACTTTGTGGTTAAGCCTTTTTTCCAATTCATCTGCCAGCGTTATAAACTCTATTCCTATCCTTCCATTAAAATCAACAATAATGTCAATATCGCTATTTTTATTAAAATCATTACGAACAACAGATCCAAATAAACCGATTGAGGAAACAAAATACTTGCTTTCCATCTCTGGTTTAAAGCCGGATATTATTTTTTTTATTTCATTCAGATCAATCATAAGACAAATATAAAAATTATAGAATGTCTTTTTCATTATTGTTTATAAACTAAAAAAGTCCGCATGCAACGCTGCGGACTTTCATTTTATTTAAAAGTTGTTTTTTACTTGCCCAGCTTTGCCTTTAAATTCTCATCAATAGCAGCTAAAAACTCTTCAGTGTATAAGTAATCTGTACCATGTTCAACTTTGTGTTTAATGGTAATAGCCAAATCTTTAGTCATTTTACCGCTTTCAACAGTTTCAATGCAAACCTGCTCCAGGGTTTTGCAAAAGTCTATCAGTTCCTGATTTTTATCAAGCAAACCACGGAATTCCAACCCGCGTGTCCACGCAAATATAGATGCAATAGGATTGGTTGAAGTTGGCTTGCCAGCCTGGTGCTCGCGATAATGGCGGGTTACCGTTCCATGGGCTGCTTCGGCTTCCATCACGGTTCCATCAGGCGTAACCAAAGTTGACGTCATCAAACCCAATGAACCAAAACCTTGTGCCACGGTATCAGACTGTACGTCGCCATCATAGTTTTTACAGGCCCAAACAAAGTTACCATGCCATTTTAACGCAGAAGCCACCATGTCATCAATTAACCGGTGCTCGTAAGTTAACTGGTTGGCTTCAAAATCTATTTTAAATTCCTGCTCATAAATCTCCTGGAAGATATCTTTAAAGCGGCCATCATATTTTTTAAGAATGGTGTTTTTTGTAGATAAGTATAAAGGCCATTTCTTTAGCAAGGCCTGGTTAAAACAGGCACGTGCAAATCCTTTGATAGATTCGTCGGTATTATACATAGCAAGCGCCACACCATCACCCTTAAAGTTGAACACTTCAAATGATTGCTCTGCACCGCCATCTTCCGGGGTAAAAGTGATGGTCAGTTTACCCTTTCCTTTGGTAACAAAATCAGTAGCACGGTATTGATCACCAAAAGCATGACGGCCAATGCAGATTGGGGCTGTCCAGTTTGGCACCAAACGCGGAACATTTGCCATTACGATAGGCTCCCTGAAAACGGTACCATCCAGTATATTACGGATAGTTCCATTAGGAGATTTCCACATTTGTTTAAGATTAAATTCCTTTACCCGGTCTTCATCGGGTGTTATAGTAGCACATTTAATGCCCACTCCATATTTTTTTATGGCATTTGCAGCATCAATAGTTACCTGGTCGTTTGTTTCGTCACGGTACTCTATGCCCAGGTCATAGTATTTAACATCCAGGTCAAGATAGGGGAAAATTAGCTTATCCTTGATAAATTGCCATATAATACGGGTCATTTCATCGCCATCCAGTTCAACTACCGGATTTAATACTTTAATTTTTGACATGTTTAATAGGTTGTTTTTTTTATGGCCTCAAATATATAAAAATTGAGTTTATTAAGTGAGTTGTTGATTAAGTGAAAGGTTAATCAATTGTAAGATTTTACTTAGTCAAAACCCGTTAACCATTCCATCGTAACTTACAATGAACTTTATTCAGCTCAACTGTTGTTTTTAGAAACTTAGATGCTACATTTATAAAAAAATAATCAAAATCCCGGATAATTCGTTGATAAATTAAGTTCTGCAATAAACTATGATAAAACCGATACTTAAAACACTGTTAACTTTATTCATTTGTTGTTCGGCATTTATTGCTAAAGCGCAATTAGGTTATAACTTTTCACAATGGGACATTGGCACCAGCGTTGCCTTTAACCAGGTAAAGGGCGATGCACAAACACAAACCACAATGCCATCCATTAATTTTAATATTACCTTTAATTCAACTCCATACGTTAACTATGTATTGGAAGCCCAGCTTGGGAAACTGAGAGGTGGCGATTCAGTAGCGACATCTACCGGAAGATATTTTAACAACGATTTTTATGCTATAATATTCAGGGGACAATTGCAATTCGGCGAATTCCTTGATTACTCTCACAGCCAGCTGGCCAATGCGTTCAAAAACCTGTATGTTTCTGCAGGCGTTGGCTTCATTAATAACCATATAACTCAAATAAACAGATATTCTAAAATGATTCCGGGATTTTATACAGGTGGGCAAGATAGAAGCCAGGATCCGTTTATCCCGCTGCGTATTGGTTACGAATTTAAACTTTATAATAAATACGAGAAACCAAGTGTTAAAATTGACTTCGGTTATGAAGCAAATATTGATCTGTCTGATAACCTTGATGGTTTTACCACTCCGGGTCATCATGATATGTACACGCAATTTACAATGGGAGTAAAATTTGCGCTTGGCGGTTTATCCTCCTACCGGAAACAAATTATATACTAACCCTGTTTCTATAAAATTCATCACTAAATTTGATCTTTGGCAGGGTTTTTAGCATATAACAAGTAAAAAGTAAACCTATGAGTAAAGATACATTTTATCCTGGCTTTGATGATGAAAATGAAGACAGGGACAGAACCTTAAAAGACGATCTGGGCGAAACTATAGACAAAGAAGATCTTAAGTATAATGCTGAAGATGACAGCTTTGAATACGATGTAAAAAGTGATGACCCTGAGTATGATCATCCTGATCCATATAATACATCCGTAAAAAACGGAGAAGATATGAATTCGACCTATGATGAATCCAACCCTTACGATGCCACTGATGAATACATCCCGAATGAATCACTGGAAACTGATGTAGACAAATTAGGAATGCATATTGATGACGGAGAAATTGTGGAGCTTGATGCAACAGACAGAGTTTTAGGGCATACCCCCGAGGACGACCGTGACGATTTGGACGAAGAAGGTTATCCTAAAAACGACAAATAAGAATTATTAAGTTATAAATATTAATAATGTTATTCTGACAGCGAATTTTACGGTTGGAGTGACATTATCGTTTATGCCCATTAATAAGTACCCGGGAATTACAAACAGATTTGTCAATCACGCGTAATCTGCCCGTCTGCTCATTAAAAATCTGCGCTCCAATCCCTATCTTTGCCACAGTAACTGACAATATTTTATGCTTAAAGGATTTTTTAATGTTCCCCCGCCGCAAAACGAGCTGGTGTTAAATTATGGCCCGCGCAGTGTGGAGCGTGCGGCGCTTAAAGCTGCCTTGGACGAGGCACGTGCAAAGCAAATTGATATACCGATGTACATTGGCGGTAAAGAAGTACGTACCGGCAATAAACTGGAAATACGTCCGCCGCATGATCATAAACATTTACTGGCTACATTTTCTGAAGGTGATGCAAGTCATGTTAATGCGGCTATTGATGCGGCCCTGGCGGCAAAAGCTAATTGGGAAAACCTTCCCTGGGAACAGCGTGCTGCTATATTTTTAAAAGCTGCTGAGCTTATTTCAGGGCCTTACCGTGCAAGGATAAATGCAGCTACCATGCTTGGTCAGTCGAAAAATGCTTACCAGGCGGAGATTGATGCAGCTTGTGAGCTGATTGATTTTTTGCGTTTCAACGTGGAATATATGACGGAGATCTACAAGCAACAGCCGCCTATTTCAGGCAAAGGTGTCTGGAACCGCGTAGAACAACGCCCGCTGGAAGGATTTATATTTGCATTAACACCCTTTAATTTTACTGCTATAGCCGGTAATCTACCAACATCAGCCGCAATGATGGGTAATGTGATAATTTGGAAACCTGCCTATCCGCAAATTTATGCTGCAAATGTATTAATGCAGATTTTTAAAGAAGCAGGCGTACCTGACGGCGTAATCAACCTGATATATGTTGACGGCCCGGTTGCAGGTGAAGTTATATTTAATCATCCCGACTTTGCTGGGATTCATTTTACAGGATCGACCAAAGTATTTCAAAATATCTGGCAAACCATCGGCACCAATATTCACAAATACAAAACCTATCCCCGTATAGTGGGCGAAACCGGTGGCAAGGATTTTGTATTGGCACACGCAAGCGCTGATGCCGATGTGGTGAGCACTGCACTTGTACGGGGAGCATTTGAATATCAGGGACAAAAATGTTCCGCTGCTTCGCGGGCTTATATCCCCGCATCATTGTGGCCTGCTGTTAAAGCAAACATGCAGCGTGATATTACCTCTTTTAAAATAGGGCCGGTTGAAGATTTTGAAAACTTCGTTAACGCCGTGATCACCGAAGTATCATTTGATAAGCTTGCAAAATATATAGATGCTGCAAAAGCCGACAATGGCGTTGAAATAGTTGCCGGCGGCACCTACGACAAAACCAATGGCTGGTTTGTTGCACCTACAGTATTAAGGGTTGATGATCCTTATTATGTAACGATGTGCGAGGAGCTTTTTGGCCCGGTACTTACGGTTTACGTGTATGAGGACATTGAATTTGACAACATATTGGAAATAGTTGATAAAACTTCCATTTATGCCTTAACCGGTTCCATCATAGCGCAGGACAGATATGCTATTGCCAAGGCGACAGATCGCCTGCGTAACGCAGCCGGTAACTTTTATATAAATGATAAGCCAACCGGCGCAGTAGTTGGGCAGCAGCCATTTGGCGGCGCAAGGGGATCGGGCACCAATGATAAAGCCGGTTCAATGATCAACCTGTTACGCTGGGTATCGCCACGCACCATTAAAGAAACATTTGATCCGCCAAAAGATTACAGATATCCGTTTTTAGGGAAAGAAGTTTAGGAAAGAGGCAGGGGCCAAGAGGCAAGAGCCAGGAATCAAGGATTCTTGATTCCTGGCTCTTGCCTCTTGAATTCCATCTTCCGTCTTCCGTCTTCCGTCTTCCGTCTTCCGTCTTCCGTCTTCCGTCTTCCATCTT
>JAQBOU010000168.1 GCA_028287865.1 Mucilaginibacter sp.
CGAAGCCGACCAGTTTGCAAAGATGGCCGAAAAGGAGGAAAGCGCCCTGTCTGTAATGGATCTTAAAATAAAACAAATAAAAGATCAGATCTCCGAAACAGAAAGTCGTGCACAGCTTATAAACTCACGTGCTAAAACTGCCGAAGTTTCAGAAAAGATCAATAAAACACTATCAAGCGTTGATACCGACGGGTTGATGGCTACTTTAAACCGGATGGATGAAAAGGCATCTGCACAAGAATTCCGTGCTGCAGCTTATGCGCAAATAGATGATTCAACCATGTCAACCGAGCAGGAGATCAATAAAGCCTTGGGTCAGGGGTCGTCATCAAATGCACTGGAAGCTATTAAAGCAAAGAGGACAAAATTGTTAAACTAAGATTCACCAAGCGTCATTGCGATGCACGAAGCAATCGCGAACTATGCATACCGCCCTGTATAGCATGCGGTTGCTTCGTGCCTCTCTAAAGGAGTCCTTTGGACGCAATGACATGATTGTTAATTAAATATTACCATGTTTTTAACAGACGATAATAAAAAAACATTCAAAGCGATTATCATTTTAAACGAAATGATAAACGGCACCCATAAATTTCAAACCATTGATAACGGCGATGATAATATCCTGGAGCCTTTATTTATAGAATTGATGTCGAAGGGATATATTACAACAGCGGGGAGTAACTATCAGGTAACCGCTAAGGGACAGGATGTGTTTGATATCTTTATGAAACGCTATACCGAATATCTTAAGGTTTATGATATTTTCTCTTATGTCGACCTTGAAAAAGGTGAATTTGCTTTTGCCCGTTATTTTGATTTTGACAGCGATGATGCCTGGGCCGATTTCACAAACGATGAGCGCTTTGATGATCTGAGGATAGCGGTTGCGCTGTTTAAAAAGTTAGATCCGGCCGAGATTGTGTTTATGTCGTTCATTAACGAAAACAGGTTCGACACCGCTTCTGCGGGTTGGCAGATGGACCTGGTATCAGACAATTCATGGAAAGAAATTGAAGACATCTGCAAAACAGCCATCAAACCGGAAGAAGTTGGCGAAGATGCCATGGTTGACATGATTGGCCAGGGATCAGAACTGATGATCAAATTACTGGAAGAAGAAATTAAACAGGAACAAAATAACAACACCAATAACAGCGGCGGCAATGTTGTCGAAGAAGAAACCGTCGAATATTATCAGCCGTACTATGATCCATATTATGTTTCGCCGGTATGGTTACTGCCGCTATTTTTGTGGTAAATAAATTATATGTTGTGGCAGATTGTAAATTTGCCACAACTTTCTTTGCAGACATCCCTCCAACCTTCCCTCCTGCTGTCGATGTTTCATTGTAACAATAACGATCGGCTTTTTATTAAATGAAAAAACCTTGCTAAATTGCTGATACAGCACAATTTGCTTTGTTATTTATCATATTATCTTATCAAACCGTTTATCGTTCCGTTGTATGAAAAAAAGTTTACAATTCATTCCATTTTTTTGCCTTCTGCTCTTTAACGCTGTAGCACAACAACCAGCAAATAACAAAAAAGGCAAGCTTCAGTTTAAAATTTCATTTGCCTCCCCGGTTAGTGAACAGCCCCTTACCGGCCGTATGTTCCTGGTAATTTCACGTACCGACAGCATTGAACCCAGGCTGCAGGTTGGCAGGTATGGCACCCAGTTTTTTGGGGTTGATTTTAAAAACCTCCAGCCATCAAAAGAAGTAATAGTTGATGGTTCAACACTCGGTTATCCTGTTAATGACCTGAAGGATATTCCACCGGGCGACTATTTTGTACAGGCTGTGTTAAGTAAATATACCGAATTTAAGCGGGCAGACGGACATACACTGTGGATGCATATGGATCAGTGGGAAGGCCAGGACTGGCGCCGCTCACCGGGGAATATTTATAGTAAAGTTCAAAAAATATCCATTAATCAATCTGCTGATCAATCAATAAAATTACAGGCTGACCAGGTAATCGCCCCGATTCAAGTACCCGCTGACACCAAATGGGTTAAGCACATCAAAATAAAAAGTGAATTATTAAGCAAATTCTGGGGGCAGCCTATTTACATCGGCGCTACTATACTTCTGCCGAAGGGATATAATGAAAACCCTGACAAGCATTACCCTACCGTTTACGAGGAAGGACATTTTTCGCTTGCCGCTCCTTTTGGCTTCAAAGAGAACGATAAAAATCAGTTCTATAAAGATTGGACAACCGATGACTTTCCACCTTTTATTGCTATCACATTACAACACCCTACTCCCTACTTTGATGATTCATATGCAGTAAACACCGTAAACAACGGGCCGTATGGCGATGCTATACACAAGGAATTAATCCCCGAAATAGAGAAGCAGTTCCGCTGCATCAGGGAGGGTTATGCCCGCCTGTTAACCGGCGGTTCAACAGGTGGTTGGGAATCTTTCGCCTTGCAGGTACTTTATCCGGAGTTTTATGGCGGAACCTGGTCTTTTTCGCCCGATCCTCTTGACTTTCATAATGTTGAGGGCATAAACGTTTATGAAGATAAAAATGCCTTTTATAAAGAATTTGAATGGTATAAGACACCAACTATCAATACCCGTTTTTGGGCCACAGGCGATGCCCGGTTAACATCTCAGCAACGCATTACCATGGAACTTGTTAATGGCACAAAAGGCAGATCGGGAGGGCAATTGGATATCTGGAGCGCTGTATTTGGCCCGATAGGCGACGACGGCTATTTCAAGCCCTTATTTAATAAAGAAACGGGGGTAATGGATACATCAGTAGCCCGTTACTGGAAGGAAAATTTTGATATGCGCTACTATCTTGAAAAAAACTGGACAACAGTTGGTCCAAAATTAGTTGGTAAACTGCATGTTTTTGCCGGCCGGATGGACGACTTTTTCCTTAATTTCGGAGTTTATCATATGGAGGACTTTTTGACCAAAACAACTAATCCTGCTTACAATGGTTCCTTCAATTATGGCGAAAGAGGGGGACATGGATGGCGGCCATATTCAAGCGGCCAGTTAATACGCGAGATGGCTGCATATTTAAAAAAGACTCATCCCGATATTAACTAAACTGACAGAATAACAGCGGAATTTTCAAAATACAAATACCGTGGTAATCTTTGTAATTGAAAATTCCGCTGTTTATATTTAATCAATTATTGAACTACTCTGCTTTTAAACTCTTTATCGGGTTTGCCACTGCCGCCTTAATGGATTGGAAACTCACGGTAAATAAAGCTATCATTATAGCTACTACTCCTGCCAAAGCAAATACATACCAACCAATGGTTATTCGGTAAGTAAAATCTTCCAGCCATTTGGTCATGGCCCACCAGGCTATCGGCGAAGCTATTACAATGGCAATTATTACCAGCTTTACAAAATCAAGAGATAACAGTTTAGTGATACTTTGAACGCTTGCACCCAACACTTTACGGATGCCAATTTCCTTGCTGCGCTGTTCAGCCATAAATGCCGCTAAGGCAAACAACCCTAAACAGGCTATAATAATTGCAAGAATAGCGAAACTGGTAAATATGCGGCCCATTCGTTGCACATCGGCATACATGCTGGCAAAACGGTCATCTAAAAATGTGTACCTAATGGGTTCTGATGGTGAAAAGTTCCTCCAGATGGCTGATATCTCATTCATTGTATTATGCATGTTGCCGGCGTTTACTTTGACAGATACAATAGAAGGGCTAATTCCCCAATGCAAAACAAGGCTGCCAATAGGATCGCGGAGCGATTCAAAATTAAAATCTTTCACCACCCCTACTATAGTATAAGCTGCACCGTTTGTAATGCGCTTTCCAATCGGGTTTTTGAAATTTAGCTTTTTGGCGAAAGTTTCATTAATAATAACGGCTGTGGAATCCGTAGTGATGGCAGGATCAAAGTTTCTTCCTTCAACGAGCTTTATACCCATAGTCTTCAGATAGTCATTATCAACCACCCATGATTGTGCGCCAACTCCCGATTCAACTTTTTCCTTTCCTTCAACATTAAAAGTATTATCGTTTCGCTTGGTACCTTCAATAGGCAGATAATCACTTATAGCTGCACTTTTTACGGATGACAATTTAAGCAGTTCGTTTTTGAAGCTCTTAACATCATTGCCCAGGATGTTTGCACCTTCTATCATTACTAACTGGCTTTTGTCATAACCCAATTTTTTATTGAGGATAAATTGCATCTGGTTATAAATAATAATTGTGCTGATGATGAGTATAATGGATGTTGTAAACTGAAATATTACCAATCCATTCCTTAATAAAGAATTCTTACCGCCGTTGCTGATAGATCCTTTCAGCACGCTTACCGGCTTAAAGGAAGACAGGAAAAACGCAGGATAAATACCCGCCATAATTCCGATGACAGCTGCTGATGCAAGGATTATTGGCAATAACCATGGAGCACTCCACGGAATGATCAATGATTTTGCGGCCACTGCATTAAAATATGGCAGCAGCCCCCAGGCCAATACCATCCCAATGGCAAACGACAAAAAACTAAATAGCATTGACTCTACCAGGAATTGTTTGATCAAACTGATCCGGGTGGATCCAACCACTTTTTTAACACCTACTTCTTTAGCCCGGCTAGCCGATTTGGCAGTAGAAAGATTAATGAAGTTGATACAGGCAATTACCAGTATAAAACAGGCCACCGCACCAAATAGCCATATAAACCGGATATCGCCATTCCCATGCATATCGTACGATTTTAAATGGATATCCGCTACCGGTTGCATATCAATGGTAGCATGGGCAAGCATCGTTGTAGCCGCTTTAAATCCTACTTTTAGCAAACCAGGAATAATATATTGGTTGATCATTACCTTAGTGGCTTTCTTTTGAAATTGATCCGGGTTAGTGCCTTTTCTAAGCAGCACATAAGTATCATAATTATAAGTTGCCCAGGTTGTTTGCTCGCCCGGCCATAGTTCCTTATCTTTCATGGTAAGGAAAAAATCGTATTGCAGATGAGAGGTTGATGGAAAGTCCTGTATTACTCCACCAATCTTATAAGGCTTTTTCGTGTTATTATTAAGATACATGAGCTTCCCTACCGGGTTTTGGCCGGGAAAATACTTATCAGCTTTCTTTTTTGTGATCACCATGGTAAAAGGCTCATCAAGTGCATGTTTCCTGTCGCCATAAACCATAGGAAGCTTTAATATATCCAGCAGTCCTTGATCAGTATAAGCAAAGCCTTCTTCATGTGTATTTTCCGTTTTATCTGCACGTCTCAGTTCATTGCTGCCTGCCCCGTCAAACAACGCACTTGCCATTATCCTGGCAGTTTTTTCTACTTCGGGAAAGTTTGATTTTAAGGCCGCCGCAAATGGTGCCGGAAACGATGTACCCCGATTAATCTTGCCGTCGGCAGGAACGGAGTTTAAAACGCGATAAATCCGGTCAGTATCAGGATAGCTTTTATCGTAGTTCAGTTCATCCTTAATATACAACCCAATTAACAAACAAGCAGCAATGCTCAATGCAAAGCCACCAATCTTAATAACCGCATACATTTTTTGTTTGCGTAATTGCCTTAATGCAATTTTTAAATAGTTCTTTATCATGATGTTAGTTCATTTGTACAGTTAAGCCCCCTCTAAATCTCCCCCGGTCGGGGAGACTTTGATTGTCCGCTTTGTTATTTCTTATTTGTTATACTAAAATTGATTTAACTACACTTTTAAGTCCTCCCTGCCAGTGAGGGTTCGGGTGGGACTTACTCCGATTTCAAACTCTTCACCGGGTTAGCCAATGCCGCTTTTATTGCCTGCGAGCTTACAGTGATTAAAGCTATAAATACCGCAATTACACCAGCCATCGCAAACATCCACCAGCTTAAAGGGATACGGTACGCGAAAGCCTGCAGCCATTTGCTCATGCCATACCACGCAATTGGCGTTGCAATTACAAACGATATAGCAACAAGAATCAAAAAATCTTTTGACAACAGCTGAACGATACCAGTTACACTTGCGCCTAATACCTTACGGATCCCAATTTCCTTATTCCGCTGCTCGGCACTGAATGCGGCCAGGCCAAACAAACCTAAACAGGATATCAGGATAGCGATAAGCGTAAATGAGTTGATGATCTGTGATAAAATAACTTCTGTTTCGTATTGTTTTTGAACCTCGCCATCAAGGAACGAGTATTCAAAAGGCACGGATGGAAGGTCCTTTTGCCAGATTGAATTGATCTGGCTTAACAGCTCTTTATAATTTGAGCTGCTTGTTGACACCACCATGCACGAGAAGTTGCCCGGATGATTATCATACACCAGCATAAAGGGGCGTACATCATCATGAAGGGAATTATAGTTAAAGTCTTTCATCACTCCCGCAACCGTAACATAGGTTAGCGGGTTGGTATCAAATTGGGTATAAAGCTTTGCACCGGGAGCGGTTTGGGCGTTCAGGTTAAGACGTTTCGCCATAGTTTGATTAATGACAACCTTTCCCGAGTCGCCAGGCATAAAATCCCGGCCACTCAGCAACTTAATACCATACGTTTTTATAAAATATTGGTCTGCAGCAATATTTTGGGCATCAACGGCTGTAGCCATATTACCCCCGGCAGGGAAAACGCCATGGTCGTGCATTACAAACTGGCTCAGGTAATTATCGGCACTGGTAACAGATTTAACAGCAGAAAGCTGCTTTAAATCATTTGCCAGCGCGGGCATTTTACTCTGCGCATCGTCAGTATAAAAGTTGAATACCAGTTTTTGATCTTTATCAAACCCCAGGTCTTTAGATTTAATAAAGTTTAACTGGCTATAGATGATGATAATCCCGGTGATGAGCACAATAGATAAAACAAACTGGAACACTACCAATGAGCGGCGTATCCCCGCCGCCGATACCCTGCTGCTAAAATTCCCTTTGATAACTTTTATGGCTTCAAATGCAGATAAATAAAATGCTGGATAGCTGCCGGCAACAAAACCGGTTACTATAATAAGGGATGCCAGCATGAGCCAAAGGCGATAATCAGTAAAGAACGTTAAATGGATCTGGGCATGTGTAATATCATTGAGGAAAGGAAGTACCAGCCACAATAACGGCAGCGCTATTATCACACCGATAAAGGATAACAAAAACGATTCGCCCAAAAACTGTTTGATCAAATCATATTTTCCTGCACCGACAACTTTTCTTACGCCAACCTCTTTAGCCCTTTTTGATGCGCGGGCGGTAGACAAGTTCATGAAATTTATACAGGCTATTACCTGTATCAGCACTGCAATTAATACCAGGATAAAAAGGAACGAAGGATCGGCAGTTTTGGTAGGTTCCACGTCATAACCCGCAGTGGTATGGATAGAGGTAACAGGCTGCAAATGCAATTCCTTTTGCATGCCTATTTGCTTCATTTTTTGTGCGGCGTATTTATTTATAAATACAGGAAACTTTTTTTCGAGGGCCTTAACATCAGCATCGGGCCTTAATTTAATGTAACTGTAAAGGAAGTTGTTACCCGCCCATTCGTTATCATTCGCGAATGCCACTCCCTGGCCCCCGCTTTTCATGGAGATAAACATATTGCCTTCCAGGTGCGATTTGCCCAGGCTTTCATCAACCACGCCTGTTATTTTAAAATCGTGCTTACCGTAGGCATCATTAATGTTTATCACTTTACCAACCGCACTTTCCCTGCCGAAAAGCTTATCGGCAGTAGGTTTTAGCAATACAATGGAGTAAGGCTCATCCAGCACATGCGGCGCACGGCCTTCGACAAAATGATAGCTAAAAATATCAAAAAAGGTAGAGTCAACATAAAGCGCTCCTTTCTCATAAAAGGATTGTTCTTTATATCGCAGCAAATGCTCTTTGGCACCCAGCAATTCCGTCTTAATTACCCTCACATAGTTTTGTACCTGCGGAAAATCGGTTTTCATAGCAGGTGCAATGGGCGGCGAAGAGGCTGCCCCGTGGTGTTTATCTCCGGTTAATGTCAAATCGGTGGTTACCCGGTAAACGTGTGTTACATCTTTATGCTGTTTATCATAACTATACTGATCCTGTACATATAACAAAATGTACAGGCAGCACAGCGTACCTGTAGCCAAACCGAAAATATTAATGAAGCTGAAAGTTTTATTTTTCAATAAAAATCGGAACGCTGTTTTCAAATAGCTTTTTATCATAATGCGTGTTTATTAGATTTATCCGGGATGATTTAACTTCCGGCAAAATTGGTCTAAGAAAATGCCAAATACATAAACTATTAATTATCAGTAATTTATATTAGATAAACGCACTGAACTTGTTCGGTTTCGATACACCTGATGTCCGGTTATGAAAGTTAGCATTCCCAATAATTTTATCTATCCGGCCAGTTTCATACCTTAGATAACTCAAACCCGTTTTATAATGAAGTATAAACTTTCAGCCCTCTTTTTATTTATCACTTCCTGCTGCTTTGCCCAAACAGACAAAAAACTTACTGAAAAGTTACAGGACGCCATAAAAGGCTTTAACGGCCAGGCAGGCATCTATGTACAAAACCTTAAAACCGGTAAAACTGCAGCCATTAACGCCGATACCCTTTTCCCCACCGCCAGCATGATAAAGGTAAGCATACAATGCGGATTGATGGATAAAATTGAAAAAGGTGAAATGCAATACAACCAAAAACTGGTTTACCGCGACTCGCTGCTTTATAAGGGTGAGGATATTTTGGGCTCGTTTAAAGACAAGGATACGATTGAGGTAAGTAAGGTAGCGTTGCTGATGATCACCATGAGTGATAATACGGCAAGCGTGTGGCTGCAAAAATTAGTTGGCGGCGCTTATATCAATAACTGGCTGGAACAAAATGGGTTTAAGGTAATGCGTGTAAATTCCCGGGTGCCGGGGCGCGAAGCAATCCGCGCTAAATATGGCTGGGGGGTTACCACACCTTATGAAATGTGCCGCTTATTTACTTTGATAAGAAACGGAAAAGCAGTTAGCCCCGCAGCAAGCGAAAGGATGACCCGAAATATGGGCAGGATTTTTTGGGATGATAAAGCTTTATCACAGATACCGCCCTATGTACAAACTGCCTCCAAGCAGGGTGCGCTGGATGAATCAAAATCTGAAACTGTATTGGTGAACGCCCCGCATGGTGTATATGTATTTTCCATTATCACAAATCACAATAAAGACCAGCGCTGGACCCCCGATAATGAAGCGGATGTACTGATTCGAAAAGTATCGGCTTTGCTATGGCATTACTATGAACCTAAAAGCGACTGGAAACCGGCGGAAGGGATAGACAAATATATGCTGGATGAATAGGATTCAGATTTGAGACTTGAGGTTTAAACCAGAAAGATGAGGTTGAGATTCAAATATTTTAATTTAGCCCAATGAAAAAAGTAGTTGCCAGGATGGTTGTTTTAACCATGTTATTGTTTTTAAACGTTATATGTTTCGCCCAATCTCAAAACGACGGTAATTACTTTACATCGTTTGATGGTACAAAGATCTATTATGAAGTGAAAGGAGACGGCTACCCGGTTATCCTGATCCATGGTTTTTCGGGTACGGGGCAGGGTTGGAAAAATTGCGCAGTTTATGCCGATCTGCTTAAAGCCGGTTATAAAGTGATCCTGATTGATCAGCGGGGCAATGGTATGTCTGATAAGCCGCATAACGAAACCGCTTATGCCAATGATGCTGAGGCAAAGGATGTTATGGGGCTGATAACCAGCCTGCATATTAAACAATACAATGTTGTGGGGTATTCGCGCGGATCAATCATCGCTTCAAGGCTTTTAGTCCTTGATAAAAGAGTTCACAAATTGGTTATGGGCGGCATGGGTGATGCTTACACTGATCCAGATTGGCCCCGCAGGGTGCATGCGTACCGGGCCCTGATGGGTGACACCACTTTACACGATGTGGACGATATGATGAAATATATCCATAGCCAGCACTTTGATAACCTGGCGCTGGCTTATCAGCAAAAATACCAGCCACCTACCAGTAAACAGGAACTTGCTGCCGTACGCAAACCCGTTTTAATTATCAGGGGGACAGAGGATAAAGAAAATGGCTCAGAAACCGGGCTGAATAAACTGATCCCCAACTCCGGCCTTGCTTATGTTCCCGGAAATCATAATACAGCCATACGAAATGCGGAATTTTCTGATGCTATATTAAGGTTCTTTAAATAAGCAATTTATGCCTGGCTTAATCATTATTTAATTGTGGCTTATTATTTGTATACAAAGTAATATAACAATTAATAAATCTATGAAAAAGTTAATAATATCTGCCGGTACGATGATCGCGATTTTGGTCAGTACGGCTAATTTTGCAAATGCACAAACACATCACAAAAAAATGAGCGATCAGGCTAAAGGAGCTATAATTGGTGGCGCAGGCGGCGCCGTAGCAGGCGGCATAATTGGCCACGGTGTTGGAGGAGCGCTTATTGGAGGAGCCGTTGGAGCCGGAGGCGGTTATATTATCGGGAATGAACACCACAGGCACGAAGTAAAAGAAAGACAGGCGTATTTGCGCGCGCATCGCAGAAGTCATTACCGCCATACTTACGCTGCAAGTCATTAATAATATTTAGTACACTATTGAGCCCGTACCCTACAAGTTACGGGCTTTCTTATGCACGCTTTTTATTTTATTATATTCATAGAAAAATAAATACACTTTGTCACTAACTTACGTTTTACATTCTTTTATTGTTATCTTTCAAAATACTCTTTTTTACTAAATGCGAAAGGCCTGGTTAATATTACTTATTTGTTTAACCCCTTGTATGCTCATTGCCCAGAGTCCCATTGATAAAAATTTAAATATTGATACCACAGGCCAAAAAGATTTAATAGATATCGGAAGGTCAATTATAAAATCGCAGCCCAGGCAAAATTCATTGGATGAAAAAAAGAAGATCTATTTTTCTCTTTTACCGATATCCACATCGGTACCCGGCGGTGGTTCAGCCCTCGTTACCTCAACCACCGCAGGCGTTTACCTGGGCGATAGAAACACCACCTATCTTTCAACCGTTACCTTTACCCCATATTTTAATTTTAAAGGCAGGTATGGTTTGCCTGTCCGTTCCAGTATATGGCTAAATAACAACAGTTGGAACATACAGGGCGATACACGTTTTTTGGTTTATCCGCAATATACCTGGAGTTTAGGCGGCGGGCAACCGGAGAGCTACAAATTGCTGGTTAACTACAACTATCTGCGTTTTTACCAAAGTGCCCTTAAACGGATAACCTCTTACTTTTTTATTGGTGCTGGATATAGCCTTGATTATTATCTTGATGTTGAGGCCAGCAGTACCAATTCTTTAGTCAATTTTAGCCAGTATAAATTCGGCACATCAAACGACAGAAATTTCCGTTCAGCGGGACCAAATATCGATCTGTTATATGATACGCGTAAAAACTCTCTAAACCCTTTCCCCGGCACCTATGCCAATTTCATATACCGGTATAATACGACAGTTACCGGAAGTAATAATAACTGGGAATCCATTTATGCCGATTTTCGAAAATACGTCTCTCTTACAAATTCGGGCCTTAAAAATATACTGGCGTTTTGGACATATTACTGGTCAACGCTAAATTCCGGTGCTCCCTATCTCAACCTGCCTGCAATTGGAATGGACCCATATAACAGATCCGGCCGCGGAATTGAACAAAATCGCTACAGGGGGAAAAGATTAATTTATTTTGAAAGCGAATACCGCAGAGACATTACCGACAATGGATTATTCGGCTTTGTGGTTTTTGCCAACCTGAACTCTGCAAGTCAGCCTAAAAATAACCGGTTTATTTACTGGAATCCCGCTGCCGGAACCGGCTTACGCATAAAATTTAATAAAAAGTCTGATACTAATATTTGCATTGATTACGGTATAAGCAAAAACTACTCCGCCGTTATATTAGGATTGGGCGAGGCTTTTTAGCTTATTGCCGATCCCGATCCCCTAAGTACCAATTTTTGTCCCATCAAAACAAAACATCCTTTTTTTTCTTTTAATTATGGATGAATAAATGTTTTATATTATTTCTTTTTTGTTTACTTCCCTGTTTGTTAAAGGCGCAATCGCCTGTGGATACATTAAATGTAAACGTTGACACGACCGGTCAGAAAGATTTGCTTGACATCGCAAACTCAATTTTTAAATTTAAACCCAGGAAATATCCAAAAGCCGGAAGAAAGCAGATTTACTTTTCCGTTTTACCTATATCCACAGCGGTTCCCGGTGGAAGTAAAGCATTAGTTACCTCTACAACTGCTGGCTTTTACCTGGGGCCCCGAAATACGACATACATTTCAAGTGTCACCTTTGCTCCTTATTTTAACTTAAAGGGAAGATACGGCCTGCCCGTACATTCAAGCATTTGGTTAAAAGACAACGAATACAATATACAAGGCGATACCCGCTTTTTAGTATACCCAGAGTACACGTGGGGCTTAGGCGGGGGGCAGCCTGAAAGTAATAGAATTACAGTTAATTATGATTATATACGCTTCTATCAGAGTATACTTAAAAGAATAACACCCTATTTTTATGTTGGGCTGGGTTATAATCTTGATTACTATTTTAATGTAGGGACCAGTGTTGCCCCAACTTTAAAGGATTTTACAGGGTATCAGTACGGCGTTGGCTCAAGTTCCTTTTCATCAGGACTTAGTTTGAATTTATTGTACGATTCGCGCCAAAATCTGTTTAATCCTATTCCGGGCGTATACGGCAATCTTATTTACAGGCATAATGCCGGGCTTATAGGCAGTGATAATAATTCGCAATCTGTTTATATTGATCTGCGCAAGTATATATCATTAACAGCAGCCGGGCCTAAAAACCAGATTGCTTTTTGGACCTATTACTGGACCACCATTTCGTCGGGTACGCCATATCTTACTTTACCCGGAATAGGAATGGACCCCTACCAGCGCTCAGGACGCGGAATTGAACAAAATCGGTACCGGGGGCAAAGTTTAATTTATTTTGAAAGCGAATACAGAAGGGATATTACCAAAAATGGTTTATTAGGCTTTGTAGTATTTGCTAATGTAAATTCGGCCAGTCAGGCGGATAGCCGCCGGTTTGCTTATTTAAACCCCGCTGTTGGAACAGGCTTACGAGTTAAGTTCAACAAAAAGTCGAACACCAATGTTTGCATTGATTATGGCGTTAGCAAAGGCTTTTCAGATATTGTTGTAGGTTTAGGGGAAGCTTTTTAAGTAAAATTTCCTTTACATTAAATATTTAAATTATAAATAATTTTTTACTTAAATAAATTCATTAACTTTACTAAGCAGCATTACCGAATAAAGATTAAGCCCTTACACATTTTTTCAACTTTATAATATTTATCCACGGTACTTTTCGGCTTTATGTTTTAATTTTTATATGGCAAAACGCATTTTAGTACTGGATGATAATCCTGATATATTGGATATAGTACATGAAACCCTAACCTATGAGCAGTTTGAGGTAAAAAGCACATCAAAAAGCGAATCTGTTATTCCATTGGTTGAAGAATTTATTCCGAATCTTATCATATTGGATTATCGTGTGGCAGGTTTAAATGGCGGCGAATTATGTAAGCAGATAAAGTCAACTCCACGTTTTAAAAACATTCCGGTTATCATCTTCTCGGCATACATAAATCATAATGACGAACTTTTTGCCTACGGTTGCGACGCAATTATAAATAAGCCTTTTAATTTAACAGAGCTCGTCGAAAAAGTGAACTCCCTTTTGGGCGATTCCAGCTTACTCATTTAACAGCAGCTCTTTTACTGATTAAAACTGTATGTGTTTGTTACATTAGCATATGCAATAATTTTTATTATAATAAGTTAGTTGTATTTATATGACGGCTTCTTTAAATAGTAACAAAAGCCACGAAAAAGCGATACATATATGTCCCAGATGTAAGATAAGGGTTGAACATCGTGTTCACAGAGGTTTTTTAGTTAAAAATTTATTTTTCTGGCTGCCTCTTAAAAGATATCTCTGTTCAAAATGCAATCACAAATTTTATTTTTTGAATTAAAAGTACTGATTAATACAACAAGTGTAATATATTACTCCCTACGCATCTTTTTACGATTAAGTAATAATGTCCTAATTTTTAATAATAGTTTATAATTCTAAACATAAACGAAAATAATCATTTAACTTTTCAGGTTTTTTTCAGAAACGCAACAACATTTAATTAAATTTCAATGAAGAATTATAAGGAAATGATAACTTTTTGTAAAAATTGTATTGATTTAATCACAATAATAAAACTAAATTTAAAAATTGTGGAAGATGGTATAGTAATTGCGCATAACTAAACAAAACTTACGTTTTTCGCTCGGATTATAAAACCCCAGTCACTTTTTGTACGTTTAAATAAAGGAAGATACGATAAAAATAATTATATGCGGATATTAGCGGTGGATGATGATAAGGATATACTTGAAGTTTTACAATTCATACTTGAAGATTCCGGATACGAAGTAAATACACTTTCTGACGGGCGTTATTTATTTGATGAAATTACGACAAATATGCCTGATTTGATATTGCTGGATATTATGCTGGGCAATTTAGACGGGCGTGAACTGTGCAAAGACGTCAAAAACAAAAAAGAAACGCAAGATATCCCTGTAATTTTAATTTCGGCCAGTCATAATATTGCAGGATCAATGAATCAAAGCGGTGCACCTGACGCTTTCATAGCAAAACCATTTGATATCAATGATCTGCTTGATACTATTAAACTGCAATTGCCTGCGGCGTAAAGCTGTTATGTTCAGAGTCGCTATACTAAGCATAGTAAAGTTCATGGCAAACGGTACCATTAACTCCACCTCCTATTTAACATAATATTTTTGGCTCTTAACGCTACCTAACCCCATATTCCTTCAGTTCTTTATCAATCTTTTCATTCCAGCGTTGCTGCGCCGATTGATTAATTCCATGCATCGTTTCGTTATCATATAACTTTTGCAAACTATCCATTTCGCGATAAGTTTCCAGGTAATCTTCATTTATGGGGCCTTCAAAATTGCTTACCGGTAAATCCTCTGCTTTTATTTTCTGCTTAAAATGCTCGGCAACTAATTTTACAATATCAAAATGCCGTTGTTCGTGGTTTAAGGCATAGGTGCTTTGGCTGCCATCCTTAACCCAGCAAGCACTTTTTGGCAAGCTGACTTTCATGATCAGGCGGACATTGACAACGCCATTGATCACTTTCGCAACCTCATCATATCCTACAGATGGAAACACCTCGGCTTCATATTTATTGTTCCCGGTTTTGGATTGAAAATCATCCCATTTTAAGGGCCTGTTAACTGAATAGTAAATGGTATCCCCTTCCTGCTTTTCTTCATAATCTGTAAAATTTACTTTAACTGCTTTGGCAAGTTTAATGTTAGTGCCGGCCTGCTGGTTCATCCATGTATTGATATAAACCAACCCGTTTATAAGTAATTTTCGCAAAGTGGGTTCCACATCCCAGGCTGCACCGGCACTCCGGGTATAAACAACACTGCCATTATAATCCGCAAGGTGCAATGCGTCATCATTGTCACCCCGATCAAGGCTAAACGACATTATTAACGAAACGCGGCCTTCAATTCTGCCATCTGCCTTCTGTGACTCTTTATCAACGAATTTCTTCAGTACTATTATTACAGGCCTGGCTGATTTATCAACCGGCAGGTTATGATCTGTAAATTGTTTAATTGCCGCACCAGCGCCGCCATGCAAATCAACCGGGTAAGTTTTTGACTCATCCTTTTTATTGATAGCCGCCGGAAATAGCCAGGCTACGGTGTTACGGTCATCACGCTCATCAACTATATTCGCTATATAAAACTCTTTGGGTATTACCGGCAAACGCTCATCCTGTAATGTAATGTCCCCGACCGGTGTTGGATTCGACTGAAATCCTGAGTATATCACGAACGTAAAAACGCAACCAATTAAAACAATACCAAACCGGTAATAATCTTTAAAACTTAATTTTATCATTGTTGTATTTATAACGACAAACTAAATAGCGTATTATTTAATAATTGAGCGTCGCTTTATTTTTCAGGGCAGCATGAACCTTTTCAACAACGGTAAAGTTTTCAACATACATACATTCTCTTGCAAGGAGCCGTTAGAAATAATGTTCTCCACATTATGTGAATTACTATTGTGGACAACTCTGTTGCGTTTCCGCTATTTTCGCAAATCGTTAGTCTAGCTACTTATGACCAAATATAAATACATTGCTTCCCTCCTATTTATACTTTTTTTTCGGCAGGTAAGCGCTCAACAGAACCCTTCATTTGATATCTATCGCACTTATCAGGCAGCCCAGGATCTGTTTAGTAAAGGCAAATATGTTGCGGCGGCGGAGCAATTTCGCGTGGTAGAAAAATCAAGGCTTAAAACCAGTACGCAGCCAAAATTTGAATCTGAAGTATCTTTGGTAAAAGAAAATGCCCAGTATTACGAGGCATTATGTGCGCTTGAACTTGGCAACGATGACGCCGAAAGTATGTTTTTGAGATTTATAAAGGAACATCCCGAAAACCCACTTACAAAACTCGCTTATTTCCAGATAGGAAGGTCTTATTCAAGACAGGAAAAATATGCCGAAGCCCTGGTTTGGTTTGATAAAGTTAATGCCGATCAGTTAAGCGGACGAGAAAATATAGAATACAAATTCCGCAAGGGATACGCCTATTTCGCCACCAACGATTATAAAAATGCCCAGCAGCTTTTTAGCGAAGTAAAAAATACACGCTCGCCCTTTACTGATGATGCTACTTATTATTTTGCCTACATCGCTTATTTAAACAAGGACTATCATTTAGCGCTGGTTAATTTCGAAAAATTAAAAAAATCAAAGAAATACGAAAGCAGCTATCCTTATTATATAACCTCAGTATATTTTTTAGACAACCGTTATGATGATGTTATAAAATATGCGGTACCTATAGTTAACACCACCCATCAGCAAAATGAAACTGAAATGCTGCGCATAATTGCAGCTTCGTATTTCGCAAAGGCTGACTATGACAATGCAGCAAAATATTATGCACGGTTTGAAGATGGTGATATGGGCCGCACACAAAACACCCAGGATAGTTACCAGATGGGGTATACTTATTTCAAGATCGGCAACTATGCGAAGGCCGCAAGCGAATTGGAAAAGTTACAGCAGGGAAATGATGTTTACAGCCAGAACGGTAACTATACGCTTGGCCAGGTATTTTTAAAAATGAACAATAAGCAAAGCGCCCGTAACGCTTATTTAGCCGCCTCTAAGCTGGATTTTGATAAACAATTACAGGAAGACGCCTTATATCAATACGCCAAATTATCATACGAGCTGGATTTTAATACGCAGGCGCTGGGTGCAACAAGATTATATTTAAAAAACTACCCACGCTCAAGCCGTAATGACGAAGTAAAAATTTTGCTGGGTGAAGAATTGTTGAATTCTCATAATTATAGGGAAGCAGTGGAGATACTGGAACCTATTCAAAATAAATCAGCCAGCGCCCAGGCTGCCTATCAAAAAGTGACCTATTTCCGTGGTCTCGAGTTTTATAACGAACGTGCTTTTGAAAATGCCATCGGTATTTTCCTCCGGTCGTTAAAATACCCGGTTGATAATAAAATTGAAGTTTTAACTACCTACTGGATGGCCGAGGCAATGTATGAGGTACGTAAATATAAAGAGTCAGTTGAAACATTTGAACGATTCTTAGACTTTCCTGAAGCCAGCGAAACCAACGTTTACAATTATGCAAACTATGCCCTGGCATACTCCGCTTTTGGTGATGAGCAATACAAAAAAGCAGCCGTGTATTTTCAAAAGTTTTTAAATGGGGCCGAAACAGACCCTAACACGGTGAATGATGCCACTACCCGCCTTGGGGATAGCTATTTTGTTTTGAAAAACTACAGTAAGGCTTTAGAATATTATAACCGTATTATTGAAAAACATAGTAAGGGTGAAGACTACGCCTTATTTCAAAGGGGTATGATCCAAGGTTTGCAGGGTTCGCCCGATAACAAGATCAGTACGCTTACTGATGTTTTAAATAAATTCCCTAACTCCGATTATGCAGATGATGCATCATTTGAAATAGCTTATACCTACTTTTTAAAGAACGATGCCGATAAAGCTACAAGCGGCCTCCAGGATATGATGAAAAAGTATCCGTCCAGCAGCTACGTTCCACGGGCATTGGTTACCATAGGTTTGATTGATTATAACGCGGGTAATGATTCACTTGCTATCACATCTTTTAAACAGGTGGTGCAGGATTATTCTTCGAGCGATGAAGCTAAACTCGCCCTTAAACAAATTGAAAAAATATATACGGATAAAGGGGATGCGCAAACATTTATCAACTATGCAGCAACAGTCCCTATTGCAAATTATACTTCGGCAGATCGTGAAAACATAATGATCACCGCAGCAAACAACCTTTATTTAAGGGGCGACTGGCAGGGGGCGGTTGGCGCGGTAAATGCCTATTATGATAAATTTCCTACCAAACCGATTTATGATAAACAGGCACGCTTTATCCGTGCGCAAAGTTTAGTAAACCTGAAGCGTCCGGACGAAGCTGTTACAGATTATAATATAATATTAAATGACTGGACCAGTAACTATACCGAGCAATCACTTATCAGCATGGCTAAGCTGTACATCGCCCAGAAAAAATATAACGAGGCCATCCCTTTTCTGAAAAAGTTGGAAACAAATTCGGAGTATAAAGCTGATTATACTTTTGCTGTTAACAACCTGCTGCTTTGTTATACGCAGATGGAAATGCCTGATGACGCCCTCAGCTATGTGAAACTGGTACGCGGCAATGAAAAATCATCCCAGGAAGACAAGTTTAGAACAGGCTTGTACGCCGGTTTGGCTTATCTGCAAAAAGGTGATACTACAAGCGCCGTTAATGAATTTGACTATACGGTAACTAATACAAAAACCATAGCTGCCGCGGAAGCAAAATATAATGTTGCTAAAATTCAATACTTAAAGGGCCGTTACAAAGAATCGCAAAAAACCTGTTTTGAGCTGGTAAAAGATCTGCCAAATTATGATTACTGGGTAACCAAAACTTTTATTTTGCTGGCGGATAATTATGTTGGGTTAAAGGACACTTTCCAGGCAAAAGCCACACTTCAAAGTGTAATTGATAATTACAAAGGCGATGATGATATTTTACCGGCTGCAAAACAAAAGTTAGATCAGTTATCCCCGGCTGGTAAAACAGATCAGAAAACCGACAGTACACGTGTGAAGAAACAGGGTAACAAGGAATAAAATGAGACAAGCAATGAAATTTAAATATATATACACGCTGCTTACCTTAATAATAGCATTAAACTTTGTTCCTGCTTTTGCACAAACAAATCATAAAGCTAAAAAGACGGCGGCAAAAGTAACCGGGAAAAAACAGGCGGCAAAAACCGGGAAAAAGCAGCCCGTTAAAACATCGGTGACGCAGCAAAGATCAGCGGCAAAAAGCTTAGGCGATGCAGCTGCGCGAACTAAAGCAGATACCGTTAAAAAAGGCCAGCAAAATTCAACCAATAATGGCAGCCTGTCTGAAGAGATTGTGGTAACCACTGCTTACAAACCCGTACTGGCTGATGCAGTTAAAATACGTATCAACCCCGACCTGGAAGACAAAACACCATTTAAGGCTCCCTTAACCTATTTCCCGATTGATAAACGGCTAGAGCTTAATACCGATATAAAGCCTCTGGCTGCTATGAAAAGGCCCGCCGAGCAAGACTCAGCATTAACCAACAATTATGTTAAAGCCGGTTTGGGCAGTTTAAAAACCACTTATGGCGAAGCTTATTTTAACAATGGCAAAGATCAGGCTTTACAGGTTGGAGGCTATTTAAAACATTTTGCCCAAAATGGAAATGTGTACAAACAAAATTCCGAAAAAGACGAAGCCGGGATATTTGGTAAAAGCATTGGCGATGTAAACTCACTGAGCGGCCGTATCAATTACAATTACAGCAGCAACTATTTTTATGGATACGATCCATACCTGCCAACAGCTCCCATACAGGCTAATAAACAGCACTTTAGCACTATTAGCGGCGAAGTTGAACTGGCCAAAAACTATAAGGATGTTGAAAATGATTTTACTTATGCCTTAAAACTTAAAGGCTACAGCTTTAAAAACGCTTTCCAGGCAAGTGAAAGTAACATTGTGCTTTCTGGATTTTTAAACGAAACCATTCACCAGTTTTATGTGGGTGTAAGCGGATCTTTGGATCTTAGTACACAAAAGGACAGTTTATATAACTATAACAACAGCCTGATACGGGCAAATCCTTACATAAAATTCCAGGGGGATAACTATAAAATTGATGCAGGTATAAGTATAGTTGACGAATTTGGCTTTACGTCGGCCCTTTATATTTTTCCTGCCGCAAAGCTGGAGTTCCAGGTGATCCCGAAATACGTGCGCCTTTTTGTTGAGGCCAGGGGCGATGTCAATAAATCTTCCTTGCTGGATTTTTCTACGATCAATCCTTTCCTAGGGAGTAATGTACCGATCAAAAATTCGGTTGATCAGTTAGATATCAGTGCTGGTTTAAAGGGCACAATTGCGCCTGGCCTTGGTTTTAAAGCATCTATATTCCGCAATACTGTGAAGGACATGCCGCTATTTGTAAGTAATTTTAACTTTACCAATGGATATAACCGCTTTACCGTAATTTATGACGGAGGGCGATCCCGTATAACCGGCTTTAACGGTGAGCTGGATTATAAAGCATCAGAGGATGTAGATATTTTTGGCCGCGTTGAATTTAAAAATTATCAGATGGCAACCGTAGCCCAGCCGTGGAACCTGCCTAAATTTAAATTAACTGCCGGCACGGTATTGCATATCAGCAACAAAATTGACATTAATGGTACACTATTGATCCGTGGCAGTGTAATGGATCCTTACCCGGCTTCACCCGGCAGCAAAATACCAAATACCATTAATTCAGTTGTTGATCTTAGCGGTGGGGTTGAGTATAAGGCAACTAACAGAATATCAGTTTTTGTACGTGTAAATAATATTTTAAACGGCAATAATCAAACCTGGCTATATTATCCTGACTATGGATTTAATATATTTGGCGGTGTTGGCTTTGCTTTTTAATATTTTTAAAATTTATAATAAAACGTACTTTTAGCGACATGAATTTAGCCGATTATTTAAGTGAGTTATTAGGGCAGCACGATGAAGTAAGCGTGCCTGGCCTCGGCTATTTTTTTAGCGAACGTTTAAGTAGTTATTATAATGAACGCGAGGCTAAATTTTATCCGCCCCGGCACCAGGTAAAATTTGTGCCCGAACTTAGGGATGATGATACATTTGCACAATATGTTGCCGCTAAAAAAAACATCTCCCTGGCATCGTCAAAATACTTTGCCGAGAAATTTGTAAGTCAGCTAAGGGATCAGGCGGCAGCGGGCAGTTACCTTTTTGCAGATATCGGCTCTTTTCACACCGATCAGAACCAAAACCTGGTTTTCAAGCCATACGATAAAGTACCCAATGACCCGGACTTTTATGGCTACCCGCCTATTAATATTTATAAATCGGTGCCGGTCGCCATTAATCACCAGGCATACCATGAACCAGTAGTATCCCCGGTAATAAATGAGCCGCCTGTAGCAGACTTGCCTCCTATAGCCGATGACGAGGAAGCAATAAATACACCACCGGAAGAAAGTGCGCCGCCTGCATTAACTACACCACCGATAGTAAGTGCACAACCTTTACAAAGTTTACAGGACCAGAACTATTTTGAAGA
>JAQBOU010000189.1 GCA_028287865.1 Mucilaginibacter sp.
CATTAAAAGCATACGCGCTAATACTTTACCATCGCTTGTGGCGTCGGCCAGCGCGTATTATGTAGGTGTTGCGGCAAATCCGATTCCAAACAACGGCACCTATATTACGCCAATTACAGTAGGGTTAAATCTTTCCTGGAATTTTTCGACCTTATGGAACAACAAGAACAAAGTTTCTGAAGCAAAAATTCAGCGTACCCAGGTGGAGGTTAACAAAACAATAACGATTGATAATGTTAAAAAAGAAGTAAACCAGGATTATCAGAATTATTTAATGGCGGTTGATAAAATAACTTTATTACAAACCTCAATAGAACAGGCCGGCGAAAATAATAACATACTGGAATCAAAATACAGGAGCAACATAGCTTCGGCTACAGACCGGGCAGATGCGCAAACATTACTTTACCAGGCACAAATAAACCTGGAATTAGCTAAAGCGGATGCCGGACTTGCTTATTACACTTTATTAAAATCAACCGGAAAACTTAACAAATAATACAAAACCCTAACAATACATACAATGGCAAAGGCACACGAAACAACGGAAATCGAAACCAAAAAGAAACCTAATAGAGTACTCCCGATTATACTGGGTATTATACTTGTAATAGGTATTATTTTCGGAGTTAAGGAATACATATATTACGGAAAGCACGTAGATACTGATGATGCACAAATAGACGGCGATATTAGCCCGGTAGTTGCACGTGTTGGGGGGTACGTTGACAGTATCTACTTCCAGGAAAATACACATGTAACTAAAGGACAGGTACTGGTAAAAATCGATGATCGTGATTATAAAGTCAGGCTTGAACAGGCACGGGCAGCTGAAACCGGGGCAAGCGCTAACATCAACGTTGGTCAATCGCAGATCTATGAAAACGCGGCCAACTCATCAAGTGCTAAGGCACAAATGGAATCGGCTGCTGCACGTTTAGATAAAACCAATAAGGACTATCAGCGTTACGCAAATCTTATAAAGGACGGATCCATTACCCAACAACAGTTTGACCAGGCAAAAGCCGATCTGGAGGTAGCACAAGCTACTTACCGGGCTTCGCAAGACCAGTTTAAAGCTGCACAGGAACAGGTTGGCGCTGTTAAAAGCCAGCTGAACGTTACTCATACCGGCGTAACCCAAAAGCAGGTTGATGTTGACTATGCAAAACTGCAACTATCATATACTATTATTAAAGCTCCGGCAAGCGGCATAACTTCAAAAAAGAATGTACAGGTTGGCCAGCTGATACAGGCCGGACAAACCCTGTTTTCAATAGTTAATGACAGCAGTATTTATATTACTGCAAACTTTAAAGAAACCCAGTTAGATCAAATACACAACGGACAAAAAGTAAACATCGACGTTGATGCCTACCCTGAATTAAAGCTAACCGGAAGTGTATACAATTTCGCACCGGCCACCGGCGCCAAATTTTCTTTGCTGCCGCCTGATAATGCTACCGGTAACTATGTTAAAGTAGTACAGCGTGTTCCGGTTAAGATAAAGATCAGCGGCTCAAAAGAGGACATGGATAAATTGCGTCCGGGTATGAGTGTGAGTGTTTCTGTGATCATAAAAAACTAAAAATAATGGCTGAAACTGGCTTTAAAAAATGGATCATTACCATCACGGTGATCATTGCTTCTTTGCTGGAGCTGATTGATACCACGATCGTAAATGTTTCGCTCCCGCAAATACAGGGTAACCTGGGTGCTACGCTGGAAGATGTAGCCTGGGTTGTTACCGGGTATGCGGTGGCAAACGTAATTATATTACCCATGTCGGGTTGGCTTGGAAGTCGTTTTGGGCGTAAACAATATTTTATTACCTCCATAATTGTGTTTACTATCGCATCTTTTTTATGCGGTAATGCTACCGGGCTCAGTGAGCTTGTTTTATTCAGGATACTGCAGGGTGTAGCAGGAGGAGGATTAATTTCAACATCTCAGGCAATTCTGATCGAAACCTGGCCGCGCGAACAAATTGGAACAGCAACGGCTTTATTCGGATTAGGAGCTGTGGTTGGGCCAACTGTAGGGCCAACAATAGGCGGTTATATTACCGACCACTTTTCGTGGCGGTGGATATTTTATGTAAATATTCCGGTTGGTGCACTTGCCGCTTTCTGTGCATACACCTTTATAAGGGAAACACCCAAGGAGGCAAAGGGAAAGCCTATTGACTGGTGGGGTATTGGATTGCTTGCTGTTGCAGTTGGCAGTTTGCAAACCATCCTTGAAAAAGGTGAATCTGAAGACTGGTTTTCAAAAACATATATTTTAATACTTACAATTACTGCCATACTGGGAACAATATGTTTTATATGGCGGGAAATGAGTATCGAATATCCAATAGTAAATTTCAGTATTATGCGGCACCGGAGCTTTGCTGTGGGGATGTTTACCTCATTTGTACTCGGTTTTGGCTTATATGGATCAGTTTTCGTGTTCCCGGTATTTTGCCAGAATTTACTTGGCTTTTCCGCACAGCAAACAGGCGAACTGCTATTTCCCGGTGGAATATGTACAATTGTTATGATGCCATTTATTGGAAAAATGCTTAATGCCGGGATACCTGCACAGTTTATGGCTACCATAGGAATGTTTTTGTTCTTTGTTTTCACCAGCATGCTTAGTCACTCTACATTAGCTACCGGGCAAGCCGACGTATTAATCCCCCTTTTAATAAGAGGTGTTGGTATGGCTCTGCTATTCGTTCCGCTTACAACGCTTGCGATAGCCGATCTGAAAGGCCCCGAACTTGGGCAGGGTACTGGATTAAACAATATGATGCGTCAGTTAGGCGGTTCATTTGGTATAGCCGTGCTTACTACTATTATCCACATCAGAACTTCAGTACACCGCAGCAACCTGTTAACCAACATTAACCCTTATAACAATGCGTTTAATGACAGGCTTAATATGTTACAGCAAGGCTTTATAGCAAAAGGGAAGTCGGCGGCTGATGCATTGCATATGGCATATTCGGCAATTGAGGGTGCGGTATCAAGACAATCGTTATTATTAACTTACGATGATGCTTATTGGATATCGGGTCTTGTAATGTTATTTTCCATTCCGTTACTTTATTTGCAGCCATTTAAAAAAGCGGTTAAAATGCCGGTGGATGCTCACTAAATGCGAAAAGCCGTTCCATATAAATGGAACGGCCTTTCCCAAAAAAATCTTACAATTAAAATTATCAGCGTCTCCTGTTATATTTTACATTGAATTATAAATGTAAAATGATGTCCGGAGTTTGTTAATATTATTGCCATAAATCTACATGTTTTCAGGCGAAAAAAACAAATTTTATTTGCTTGCAGAATACTATTTATGAAGAATAGATGAAATTTTATTTTCCAAGGTATAAATAGGTGCATTTTTCTGTTCAAAAGATAATAAAAGATGCTTTTAAAACTAATTTACCCTTTTGATATTTAATCTGCTAATTAAATGCAGTAACTAAGTTTTTTAAAAAACACCTTGTGTAATAGAAATAGGTGCGTATATTTGCAGTCCCAAACGGAGTGGTAGTTCAGCTGGTTAGAATACATGCCTGTCACGCATGGGGTCGCGGGTTCGAATCCCGTC
>JAQBOU010000191.1 GCA_028287865.1 Mucilaginibacter sp.
ATTTAACAACGCATATTTTTATGGTTACTACTTTTACTTTAACAGTAAGAGCCGGGACTAATATGCTTTAACAAACATATAAAGAAACTGAAAAGTCCCGGCCAAAAACCGGGACTTTTTGCTTTAACAGGATTTATGAAAACCGAAAAATTGAGAGTTGCCATACAGGGGATCCGTGCTTCCTTCCATGAAGAAGCGGCCCTTAAATACTTTGGAGAAGATATCCAGACCGTGGAGTGCAATTCCTTTAAACAAACATTTGAGGCTTTACAAAGCAAAAATGCCGATTATGTGGTAATGGCTATTGAAAACAGCATTGCCGGCAGTATTTTACCAAACTATTCCCTGCTGCTTAGTTATGGATTTCCGGTAGTAGGCGAAATTTATTTGCCCATCCAGTTACATTTAATGGCGTTGCCGGGTGTAAAGTTCGAAGATATAAAATACGTTACCTCACATCCCATCGCCATTCGCCAGTGTGTTGATTTTTTTGATGAATATCCGCATCTCAACATTGTTGAAAGCAATGACACCGCTGCCTGTGCCAAACGCATCAGGGACGAACAGCTTACTGACACAGTTGCTATTGCTAACACCTTAGCTGCCAGGCTTTACGGACTGGATGTACTGGAACGCAGAATAGAATCGAACAAGAAAAATTTCACCCGCTTCCTGATCCTTACCCATCACGAAAACGCGACAAAAAAACAACCCAACATAGCCTCGTTATGTTTCCAGGTGAGTAACAACGTTGGCGCATTGGCAAAGGTGCTGAATATTTTTGCCGAGCAAAGTGTTAACATGAGTAAAATACAATCCATGCCTATTTTAGGTAAACGGAATGAATATAATTTTTATGTTGATGTTGAATGGGACGACTCTAAACAATACGATACCGCCATCAGGCAGATCTTAAAATACACACACAATTTTAATATCCTTGGCGAGTATGAGCGGCATGATGAAGAAAACAGCACTCTGCCAAAAACAGTAAAAAACGAAAAGGTTCCGCGGACATATATCAATATCAAAAAAATGGGAACGTGAGTGATGTCGGGAAAGTCCGAGAGTCGGAAACTCCGAAAGTAAAAAAATAATAATCAAAAGAAAAAAACACATACAATAAAACAATCCTCCGGACTTTCGGTCTTTCCGACTTCCGAACTAAAAAACAACAAGATGAAATTGAATTTAAACATACAGCCCCTTAGTTCCTGGATAAAAACAAGCAGCGAACCATTAGTGATCGCGGGCCCATGCAGTGCAGAAACTGAGGATCAATTAGTAGCCACTGCCCATTTATTAGCAAACACCGGCAAAGTATCGGCCTTACGCGCCGGTATCTGGAAACCGCGTACCCGTCCGGGTGAATTTGAGGGTATCGGCAGCATAGGTTTGGAGTGGCTTAAACGCGCCAAAGCTGAAACCGGTTTGCCTACAGCTGTTGAGGTAGCCACAGCCAAGCATGTTGAAGAAGCATTAAAGGCGGGCGTTGATATTTTATGGGTTGGCGCACGTTCAACCGCAAATCCGTTTACTGTACAGGAAATTGCTGATGCTTTAAGAGGCGTAGATGTTCCCGTAATGGTTAAAAACCCGGTAAACCCGGATCTTTCCTTATGGATCGGCGCTTTGGAGCGAATTAACAATGCAGGTATAACCAAACTGGCAGCTATTCACCGCGGTTTTTCTTCCCATGAAAAAAGCGCTTTCCGTAATGAGCCTATGTGGGACCTGGCCATCAGCCTCAAAACACATGCACCTGATCTGCCTATGATCAATGACCCGAGCCATATTACCGGTAACCGCGACCTGATTGGATACATTTCCCAAAAAGCGCTGGACCTGGATATGCAGGGATTGATGATTGAATCACACATTGACCCAAGTGTTGCCTGGACAGATGCGAAACAACAGGTTACGCCTGCTGCTTTGGTAGAAATACTGGATCATTTAGCTTTACGTAAACCGGAAACACGCAATACTGAAGTAAATGATAAACTGACAGAGCTGCGTAACCAGATTGATAAAATTGATGACCTGGTGATCCAAAAAATGGCAGAGCGCATGAAAATTGTTGAGCAGATAGGCAATTACAAAAAGGATAACAACATTACCATTTTACAGGTTAACCGTTGGGACGAAATTTTAAATAAACGTACCAACTATGCCAAAGCCTTAAAATTAAGTACAGAGTTTACCGAGAAACTGCTCGAATTGATCCATAGCGAATCTATCCGCAAACAAACTGAGATCATGAATAAGAACGAAGCAGGACAAGCAGCAGATAAACTTACACACGCTTAATTCACCTCACCCGGCCTTCTCCAAAGGAGAGGGTTCTGAAAGAGCGAAGCTAAGTCCTCTCCTTTGGACAGGATTAGGTGAGGCGCTATAGAATATATTTATAATGAGACATAACATCATCCTTACCAAAAAAAACAAATCAGTAAAAGGCACGATACATCTCACCGGTTCAAAAAGTGAATGTAACCGTGCGCTTATCATTGAAGCGTTGAGCAACGGCAAGGTAAAGGTTGAGAATATTTCGGATGCTGCGGATACGGTGACTTTGCAACGTGTTTTAAGTTATAAGTTGCAGGTTGCAGGTGAAAAAGCCGGAAATGAATCACTCACAACTTTCAACTCACAACATACAACTTACAACATTGGTCCTGCAGGTACTGCCATGCGGTTTTTAACTGCCTACTTTACCTTACAGGATGAAGAGGTGATATTAACCGGCAGTGAACGGATGAAACAGCGCCCGATAGGTATATTGGTGAATGCACTGCGTGCGTTGGGCGCAAACATTGAATACGTAGAAAACGAGGGCTTCCCTCCTATCAAATTAAAAGGCAACTTAAAACAGCTTTCTGATAAGGTCAGTATAAAAGGAAATATAAGTAGCCAGTACATTACTGCATTGTTGCTTATTGCTGCCCGTCTACCTCTTGGTTTGGAATTACATATCGAAGGAGAGTTAACCTCCCGCCCCTATGTAGAAATGACGCTTGCCATGCTGCAATCAGCGGGCATTCAACATACGTGGACAGACAATATCATCAGAATACAAAACCAAGAGTTTAAAGAAACTTCATTGCATGTTGAACCGGACTGGAGCGCTGCATCCTACTGGTATGCGATAGCTGCCCTGGCAGACGAGGCTGAACTTTTTTTACCTGGTTTAACCCAATACAGCTTACAGGGCGACAGCGCACTCACAGAGCTGATGGCAAACTTTGGCATTACATCGCAATTTAAAGATGGCGGTGTATACCTGCAAAAAGAGGCAAAAGCATTATCACGCAAAATATTTGATCTTAAAGAATGCCCTGACCTTGCGCAAACCATTATTGTAGTATGCGCTGCTTTGGGTCACGAGGCTACTTTTACAGGCTTAGAAACGCTAAAGATCAAAGAAACAGATCGTGTAAAAGCGCTGCAAAATGAACTGGCTAAAATTGGCGTTAAGCTGATTGAAAAGGGGCAGATTTATAAACTGGATTGCAGCGAAAAATTTATCCCGGAACATATATTTGTAAACACCTACGACGATCACCGGATGGCAATGGCCTTTGCGCCCCTGGCATTACTGATCCCCGAAGTGGAAATAGAAGATGCAAAGGTGGTTGAAAAATCATATCCTGCATTTTGGAGTGATTTGGAGAAAGTGGGAATAGCCCCATCCAACCCTCCCCGGTAGGGAGGGCTTTGATTGGTTAAATAAATTTTTAAAGAAATAAAAAAGTCTCCCCTACCGGGGGAGATTTAGAGGGGGCTACATGGCAGGCAATTCATTCGGACAATTATTCAGGATAACAACATTTGGCGAATCGCATGGCGAAGCGATTGGGGTAATTATTGACGGCTGCCCTTCGCAATTAGTGGTCGATCTTGATTATATTCAATCCGAGCTGGATAAACGCAAACCGGGCCAGTCAAAGATCACCACCCAACGCAAAGAAAGTGATACGGTGAAAATTTTATCGGGCATATTTGAAGGAAAAACTACCGGCACCCCTATTGCCATGCTGATACCCAACGAGGATCAGCGGTCAAAAGATTACACTCATAATGTGGACGTTTTCCGCCCCTCACACGCTGATTATACCTATCAAACAAAATATGGCATCCGTGATCATCGCGGCGGCGGCCGTTCGTCAGCCCGGGAAACAGCTGCCCGTGTTGCTGCGGGTGCAATAGCAAAGCTGCTGTTAAAAACACAAGGGATAGAAATAGCCGCGCATGTAAGCAGCGTTGGCAAGATCAATGCACCAAATGTGGAGATCACCAATGTTCAGGAGTTTATTGATGAGCGTGAAAAAAACATTGTACGGTGTGCCGATCCGGCAACTGCCGAAGAAATGATAGCTTATATTGATGGCATCCGCAAACAGGGAGATACTGTTGGGGGAAAAGTAAGCTGCCATATCAAAAACTGCCCGGTTGGCCTGGGCGAACCTGTGTTTGACAAGTTACACGCCGACTTAGGCAAAGCTATGCTGAGCATCAATGCAGTACATGGCTTTGAGTATGGTTCGGGCTTTGGAGGAAGCGAAATGCGCGGATCAGAACATAATGACATCTTCGTTAAAAATCATTTGGGTGACATAAAAACCATTACCAATTACTCCGGTGGTATACAGGGCGGTTTAAGTAATGGAATGCCGATAGAATTTAAAGTAGCGTTTAAACCGGTAGCTACGATTATGCATAGCCAGCAAACTATTGACAGTGAAGGCAATGCCGCTGAAATATCAGGCAAGGGCCGTCATGATCCTTGTGTAGTACCTCGTGCTGTGCCTATTGTTGAGGCGATGGCGGCTTTGGTTCTGGCAGATCATTGGTTAAGGAACCGGAATGCCATTTTAAGGTAAAACGGTTAAAGGTTTTTAATTGAAATTATTAAGGGTTAATCATTTTTTTTTAAGTTGATTAATCTAAATTCTATATATATATGTTAAAAGCCTTATTATTCGACCTTGACGGTACCTTAATTGATTCAGAATATTTCCATTTTGAATGCTGGAACGAAATCTTAACACCGGCAAATGCACAGCTTACTTATGATGATTGGTTAAAGAATTATGCAGGTGTGCCTTTACCAACAAATGCCAAAAAACTAATTGAAAAATATGGCATTTTAACTCCTTTTGAAGAGATAGTTGAAAGGCGTGAAAACTTGACGATCGAAAGGCTAAAAACCACCGATGTAAACCTGATGCCCTTCGTTCTTGAAACGCTTGAATTTTTCAAGGAAAAAGGTTTAACACTTGCTTTAGTTACTTCGAGCCCGAGGAAGGACGTTGAGGCGATTTTTGAAAGGAATGGTTTAGCACACTTTTTTAAGCTTATCATTACCCGTACAGAGGTAACCAACAGCAAGCCTCACCCTGAAAGTTATGAGCTTTGCTGCGAGCTATTAGGTGTATCAAAAAATGAATGTATTGTTTTTGAAGATACTATTAATGGCGTACAATCAGCCAAAGCAGCCAACCTTGTTTGCTACGCGATACAAAGCAACACCACAGAGCATGCTAAACTTGAAATAGCCGACAAAATATTTTTAGATTTTAATGAGGCTAAAGATTATTTGATTGCTACCGGGCAGGTATAGGCGGGGTTAATTTGAAAGCGTGTGAATCGCACATCCGCATATTATTATATTAGCGATATGTTCACCTCCTTTATCCAATTATACAAACAAGCATACAGCGGGCTTTCGCGTAATAGCTGGTACCTATGTATAGTGATGCTCATAAACCGGAGCGGCACTATGGTAGTACCCTTTATGAGTATTTACTGCATACAGCAGTTACATTTCACCATTGTACAGGCGGGCACCATTATGGCTTTGTTTGGTGTTGGATCGATATGCGGGGCTTTTGTAGGCGGTAAATTAACTGATAAAACAGGCTTTTACGATTTGCAGGTTGGTGCCTTGCTAAGCGGCGGCGTTTTATTTTTGATATTAGGATACCAGCATACTTTTTTAACGCTCAGCATCGGCACTTATGTTCTAAGCTTTTGCAATGAATCTTTCAGGCCGGCCAATTCAACGGCAATTGCCCATTATAGTACTGACGAAAATAAAACAAGATCGTACTCTCTAAACCGTTTGGCAGTAAACCTGGGCTGGGCAGTAGGCGCCGGAACCGGCGGATTACTGGCCGCAATCAATTACCACCTATTGTTTTGGGTCGACGGCATTACAAACATCCTTGCTGCTTTATTTCTGCTAAAATTGATGCCAAGGGCAGGCATTGTTAATACGATAAAAAAACTTGATAAAACTATTTCACGTGCTTCGGCCTATAAGGACAAGAATTACCTTTTTTTTATATTCCTGTCTACTCTTTTTGGTATGTGTTTCTTCCAGTTCTTTATTATGGAGCCCGTGTTTTATAAGATCCAGTGGCATTTCAACGAACGTTTTATCGGCTTCCTGATGGCGCTCAACGGAATAATGATCGGGGTGATCGAAATGGTGCTGATCCACAACCTGGAAGGAAAAAGAAATGGGTTAGTCTATATCAGCGGAGGGGTAATATTGGGAGCTATTGGATTTGTGTTACTTAATTTTTTTCCGGGTACTACCATAGCAGCCTTGATCATTGTTATCCTGATGACGTTTAGCGAAATGCTGGCTATGCCATTTATGAATTCCTTTTGGATAAGCCGCACAACAGAATATAACCGGGGTGAATATGCCGCGTTATATACCATGTCGTGGTCGGCAGCGCAGGTTTTTGCACCTTTTATTGGTGGTGAAGTAATTGCTTATGGCGGATTTAACCTATTATGGTGGCTGCTTGGAGCGTTGAGTGTTATAGCTGCAGCAGGGTATTTATTTTTGTACAAGGCAACACACTAAAGTCATTCATCGACTTAAGACTTCAGACTAAAAACTTAAGACTCAAGTCAAATTCCTGTCCCTGAACCAAACTTCATCAGGTTCAACTTTGCAATTATCCATTAGGTTTACAAGCTCAATAGCATCTCCGGATGTTAAAACCAACCGGCGGTTGGCGGGCTTTAAAAACCGCTGCTCCACCATTACATCCATTTGTTGCAGTAACAGGTCGTAAAACCCATTAATATTCAATATCCCTACGGGGTGGTTATGCAATCCTAATTGAAGCCATGTTAAAACTTCAAAAAATTCTTCCAGTGTACCAAATCCCCCGGGCAGCATAATAATACCATCGCACAGGTCATTCATTAACTGCTTGCGCTGGTGCATGTTTTCCACAATATGCAGTTCGGTTAATCCGGGATGGCCAACTTCCTTATCCATTAAAAATTGCGGGATCACACCTATCGCTCTGCCACCGTTATTTAATACAGCATCTGCCAAAATTCCCATCACCCCTACCTTACCCCCGCCAAATATCAGGGTAACATCACGGCTTACTATTATCTCTGCTAATTGTTCAACAGCGCGCTTTAATAAAGGATCGCCGTTAAAATTAGCCCCGCAAAAAACACAAATAGCTTTCATTTCTCTTAAATAATTTCTGTGTTATGAAAACCGGAAAGTAAGCAGAAATAATAAAGTTTCTAATATTATTTTGTTAAAATTGTGAACCAATGTGCCCGAAATAAGGCTTAGCCTGTATAAACCATTTTACAATGAAAAAACTTCTTCTTTTTGCAGTACTATCATTTGCTGTTCAGTTTGTATTTAGCCAGACGGATGAACACGAAAGCTATCGGTCAATATTGAAAGACGGTTGGAAAATGCAGTCGGCAGTTACGGATGCATCTGCCGGAAGTCAAATCTCCGAACCAAATTTTCAAGCTGGCAGCTGGTATAAAATAAGTGTGCCAACCACGGTTATTGCAGGATTGCTGGCAAATAAAGTATATGATTTTGATCCGTTTTATGGCAGGAATTTCGAGAAATTAACCGATCCGCGTTTAGATAAGCCCTGGTGGTTCAGGAGGGAATTTGAACTTCCGGCATCTGAAACAGGCAAGAATGTAGTACTGAAACTGCATGGTATAAACTACAAGGCAAACGTTTGGCTTAACGGCGTTTTAATTGCCGATTCCACACAAATAATTGGCCCTTTCAGGATCATTGAATTAGATGTTACGAAACACATCAGGTACAAAGGCCAAAACGTATTGGCTATAGAGGTAAAACGGCCCTTCGACCCAAATAAAAAAGGCGGCGACCTGGCCATTGATTATGCCGACTGGATCCATTACCCACCAGATTTTAATAATGGCATCATAAACAACGTGGAGATAAAAACATTTCGTAAAGTTGGCGTTGAATATCCATTGGTTACCACAAAATTTGATCTGCCGTCTCTTGTAGTTGCACATTTACAGGTAGATGCTATGGCCATCAACTATACAGGCACAGAAGAAGATGCTATAGTGAAAGGGAAAATTAACGGCGACATCCGTTTTGAACAAAAGGTGCACCTGATGCCGCACGAAAAGAAACAGATCACTTTCACACCGGCACAATATCCTCAGCTTAACATTAAAGATCCGCATATCTGGTGGCCCTGGGAATATGGCAAACCCGAAATGAACCGGATTGAGCTATCCATGATCCACCAAAATGAACCAAGCAATGAAATTTCGGAAAATTTCGGAATAAGACAGGTAAGCTCTATACTGATCAATGACAATAAATCGCGGGAGTTTATTATAAATGGCAAACCAATAATGCTGCGCGGAGCTGCATGGTCGCCGGATATTTTTGAGCGCCGTTCAAGGGAACGCGAGGAGCAAGAGTTGCGGCTGGTTAAGGATATGAACATGAATATAGTCCGTTCTGAAGGCAAGCTGGAGGATGATCACTTTTATGATCTGTGCGATAAATATGGTTTATTGGTAATGAGCGGCTGGATGTGCTGCGGCGCCTGGCAATACCCGGAAAAATGGGATGCTGCCAAAAGAAGTGTCGCCATGGCATCAGACAGCAGTGTTATGTACTGGCTCCGAAACAAACCATCCATGCTTACCTGGCTCAATGGCAGTGATATGCCGCCAAGGGATAAAAAAGTAGAGGCAGACTGGCTGGCGATAGAAGCAGATTTAAAATGGCCAAATCCAACCATAGCCAGTGCGAATGAAAGTATTTCGAAAGTTTCCGGTAACACCGGGGTAAAGATGGCTGGGCCGTATGATTGGGTACCGCCCTCTTATTGGGAGCAGGATTCAACTAAATATGGAGGTGCATGGAGCTTTGCTACTGAAATATCGCCGGGTCCATCCATCCCGCCTTACGAAAGCCTCATCAAATTTATGCCAAAAGATTCTATATCAAACAGCAGCCAGGATTGGCTGTACCATTGCGGCACTATGCAGTTCGGTAATACCCATATTTTCGACACTGCGCTTTATGCCCGGTATGGAAAGCCTGCCACTATGAAAGCATATCTCACCGAGGCCCAGGCACAGAATTATGAGGGGCACCGGGCAATGATGGAAGCGTATGGATTAAAAAAATACAATACAGCTACAGGTGTGGTTCAGTGGATGCTGAGCAACCCATGGCCGAGCCTGATCTGGCATACTTACGATTATTATTTATATCCTGCCGGCACTTATTTTGGCATGAAGAAATCGATGGAGTCTTTACATGTGATGTATTCCTACAAATCAAACGATGTAAACATCATCAATTCCACGCTCAAAAAATATACCGGGTTGAAGGTTAAAGCAACAATTTATAATTTAGACGGCGCTTTAAAATACACCAAAGAGACTACAGCGGAAGTTGCAGAGGATGGCATCTCGAAATGTTTTGTGCTGCCGCAGATAAATGACCTTACGGCTGTTTATTTTTTACGCCTGGAATTAAAAGATGCAGCCGGCAAAGTAAAAAGCGTTAACTGGTATTGGCTTTCAGCAAAAAAAGATGAGCTGAATTGGAAAAAATCGACATGGTATTATACGCCGGAAAGTTCCTTTACAGATTACAGCGCTTTACAAAACATGCCGGTAACAACGCTTAGCGTAACTCATGCTACTTCAAAACAGGGGGCCGGAACAACCCATACTATAACAGTTACCAATACCGGAAAATCAGTCGCTTTTTTTGTGCACTTAAGGGTATTGAATGACAAAAATGGAACAGATATATTACCTGTAATATTTGATGACAATTATATCATTTTAGCTCCGGGCGAAAGCAGGAAAATTGATTGTAGCTATGAAAACAAATATGCCGGCAAAGGCAATCCTTATATTTCAATAAGCGGCTGGAATATTGACGCAGCAAAGAGTAAAACTGGAGAAAGCTCAGGATTTGAAAATTAAATAAGATACAGCATCGGCTAACAATAGGATGTTTATTTAATTTGATGAGAAATTGTAAATTTACATTTTAATGAATCATACAATGAAAACGCTAAAAATACTTTCGATAATACTTTTCCTGGCGTCCTCCAGTTTAGTTGTGCACGCGCAAAATAATATTGATAAAATAACCAATAACTATTTTGGTGTTAAAAATGCACTGGCAGCAGGCAGCGGAACCGAAGCACAGAATAAAGCAAAAGACCTTTTTGCAGCTTTATCAGTACCCGAAACCGGTTTAAAACCTGACCAGCTAAAAATATTTAACAGCTATGCTGATAAATTAAGATTTGACAGCAGGCATATCAGCGAAACCAATGTGATAGACCATCAGCGGGAACATTTTGCCAGCTTATCCAAAAACCTTTACGAGGTATTAAAAGGGTTAAAAATGAATACAGCTATTGTTTACGAACAATATTGCCCAATGAAAAAGGCCTACTGGTTAAGCGAATCAGCTAAAATTAAAAACCCTTATTATAACGATAAAGAGATGGCCACCTGCGGAAAAACAACCGCAACTTTGGGTGTGGCTAAATAACTTTCGGCAAGTAATTTATTTAGCGTTTAAAACGGGCATTTTAAATCATATGCTTCTAATATCACTTAATATTTCCAATAACCTGCGCCAATGCATCATTAAATTCCTTTGGCTTTTCAATCATGGGGAAATGCCCGGTGGCATGGATATACATAACCTTGTAAGCGATGTTATTTTTCTTAAACCCGGTGGTATCTGTCTTGGTGTAATCGCTGTTGATAAGATATAACTTGCGCTTTACTACTTTCAACTTTTCGGCCTCATTAAAACCATCAAATTCCATACATGCGGCAGCTATAACGGTGTCCGCTTTAGCGATATCATTCAGCACCCTTTTTTTAATGGAATCTGCTGTTGTTTTGTAGAACAGCGACTGATTTACATACGGAATTGCTACCTGCTTAAAATGATGTTTAAGCTGATCCATAATTAGTTTATAATCCGCTGTGTCTTTTTTTGTAGGTACAGGCCCGCCAATTCCCTTAAAATTATCCACTCCTACCAGCGCAATAACCCTGGTCGGGGCATTTATAGCAGCCTGCAAAACAATATGCCCGGCCATTGAATGACCTACCAGGATCACATTCTTTAAATTTAATTGTGATATTACCGAGTCCACATCCCTGCCGAACGCTTTGGTATTCCATACCGTCCTGTTTTTACCGGATTGACCAAACCCCGGAAGGTCAATGGTAACGACCCTGTATTTTTTGCTGAAAAAATCTACCTGGTTTGTCCAGTACGTTTTATTAATGCACCAGCCATGCACAAACAGCAAAGTGGTATCACCCTTGCCATTATCGGTATAAACGATGTTAACACCCTGGTCGTTAATTTTAATATTGTATTTCGCATCCGGGCGGTTATTGTTGCAGGCGGCCTGAACAATTAGTAAAATGTAAGCTATTGGTAAAATAATTGCTTTCATAAGAATGGGTTCGGAAGAAGTTAAATCTAGACATAAATCTCTTATTTTTAGTTAATTAAGAAAAATATTTAACAAACTTTAACGCACCCGTCCAAAGCAATAAAATTAACGGCTTTCCTGGCTTTCAGGTTTAAAAGCATGACTATCCATTTCTGCAGTCAGTGTGCTGTCCCACCATTTTAATGGAAATTCGATTTCTTCAACCGAGCCCACTATCATATCGGGTTTAAAAGCATAGTGGCTCAGATCATCCTTCTTTGCGATCCCCGAAAGGACTAAAATCGTTTTATACCCCATTTGAACGCCCCCTTGTATATCTGTTTCCATGGTATCGCCTACAACAGTGGTCTCCGCAGTTTCCAGTCCCAGGTATTTACGTGCCGAACGCATCATTACCGGGCTCGGCTTACCGGTCACAAACGCCTTTCTTCCTGAGGCTTCCTCTATCATTGCCGTGGTAGCCGCAATGCCCAGGTTGTTCCATCCGGGTTTTTTTGGCGACGGGTCGCGGTTGGTAGTAATAAACTTCGCGCCTGCCAGGATCATATCAACGGCGCGCTGTACCATTTCCAGCGTAAAGTTCCTGCCCTCACCCAAAACCACAAATTCGGGATCAGTATCAACCAAAGTAATTCCGTTATCGTGTAAACTGGTTAACAAACCACCTTCGCCAAGCACATAAGCCGTACCGCCCGGGCCTTGTGTACCCAGGAATGTTCCCGTAGCCATAGCGCTGGTATAAACATGATCTTCCGTAACCTCAATCCCAAGCCGTTTTAATTTACGTACCGCTTCAAGCCGGGTGCGCTGGCTGTTATTGGTCATAAACGTAAAAGGTATATCATTTTCAAGTAAATGGGCAATAAACTTATCCGCACCGTTTATCAGCGTTTCACCGCTGTAAATCACCCCATCCATATCAATCAAAAGTCCGTGTTTCATAAATAATGTTTTAAATATAGAGATCGCATTAATAATTAATGCGATCTCCTACTATCAAAGATACGCATCTGCATATTAAAATGAGAATATCTTAACATAAACGAATTACTATTGCAAAACTCATACCATATATTGGTTTAAATTAAATTATTAACAATACTACACGGACGAAACAGACTCGAAAATAAGGTTTCAATAGATTAATAACAAAACGCTCCTGCAAATGCAGGAGCGTTTTGATCATCAGCCTTTTTTCTTTTCGGGTTTATGAGCACTGTCTTTACTGGAAGTCTGATCAGACCTTTGTCCCCCGGAATTACTGATGCCTTTTTCCTTTAATATTTCATTTTGGTTGGTAAAGGCCCGGTCGGATGTTGGCGTTCCCTGCCCGTTATTGTTGTTTTTTAAATTTTGCGTTTTCATAACAGTTTTATTTTGGTATGAATTAATTGCCGCAATAACTATACCGCGATGGCATCACAACAAAAACGCTTCCCCATCAGGGAGAAGCTTTTTTGTATGCCATTTCAGCCGACAGCTTTTAACTGTTCTATTTTAAATCATTATTTGTTTGCCGGAGCGTCTTTTCCAATAAGCGTCATAAACTGATCCAGCTTAGGTGTGATGATGATCTGTGTACGCCTGTTCTTGGCTTTACCAAGGTCGGTGCTGTTATCTGCCACTGGGTTATATTCGCCGCGACCGCCCGCTGTTAAACGTTTAGGGTCGACGTTATAACTGTTTTGCAAAGCCTGTACTACAGACGATGCCCTTAAAGCACTCAGATCCCAGTTATTACGGATATTTACCTGTGCGATGGGCACATTATCCGTATTACCTTCCACAAGCACATCATAAGTTGAGTAATCGTTGATGATCTTGGCTACTTTGCTTAATATTGAACCCGCGCGGTCCGAGATCTGGTAGCTGCCCGATTTATACAGCATATTATCGGCAAGCGATATATAAACCACCCCTTTAAGCACCTTTATATCCACATCCTTGGTTTCATCCGGACTTAATGACCGGGTAAGGTTATTGGTTAAGATCTGGTTGAGTGAATCGCTTTTGTTTTTAAGCTCCACCAGGTGGCGGATGTATTTATCAGAAGCGTTGATCTGATCAGCCAGCTTGGCGATATTTACGTTTCCCTGGTTACTGCCTGCCAAACATTTATTTAAGGCATCCTGTAACGCCGCTGAGTTTGATTTTGCAGCAGCAATCTGATCCTCCAGGCTTTGTACGCGGCCTCTCGACACCGCAAGCTCCTGCTGGGTAACCTGCCAGCTCTCTTTAAGGTTTCGGTTAGTATCCAATGAGTTGTTGTAATTTTTTTGTAACTCAGCATATTTTTTGTTGCTGACACAGCCTTGCGAAACTGCTAGTACCAGCAAAACTACCGGTAACCATATTTGAATCTTCATAATATTAGTTAATTTATCAAATGATTATAATCCATTTATAATCAACAATGTACTAACGCCAAAGGAGCCAAAAAGTTTCATTTATGGATGAGTGCGGGTAAAAGGCGGTGCTTTATAAACCCGGCATCTGTTTCACAAATAGTGACACAAAAAAAAACACGTGATACAGAAAAAATGCCAAGTACACTGTAAGTGAGATACTTATATAAACTAAATAAACAAGCTGCAACAACCTGAAACAAAAAAATGGGTAAAAGCTTTAAAAATACGTTGAGTGCGCTCTTTTTATCCTTACTGTTCACTCCTGATCATCCGGCAGCTTCTACAAAATCGGCGGGCCCCGCAGCAAGCTGAAGGTTCTCAGTTCCATAACCCATTGTTGGCGTTGTTGCCTTTGTTGGTGTTGTCACCATGGCTGTTCGGAAGATTTGATTGCCAACAAAACTCCATCCCACCGTCCATAAGGACTCCTTTGGAGGGAGGGGTGCATAGACTGTGAAGTGGCGGGGAGGGGTTTCACCGCCATGTTTAAGGACGATAAGCTTTTAACCGGTTGTTTAAATAGTTCGCTAAACCCCTACCTCCTCCTTCCCTCCAAAGGAGTCCTATGGACCAAGGAAGGAATTGCACTCCTCCACTGCTTTCATAATTATTCCGAACACTTATGGTGTTGTCACCAATAAAACCGGGGTGCACATTGTCGCCATGATCTGGAACGCGGGTTTTTCATTTAAAACATATAGGTACTTGTCGATGACAACACCAACAAGGGCAAAGGAGAGTAAGTAAGAAGTTATGATTTATTTGTCTTTTAGGTGCTTTTCATACATGTCAAGAAAAATCCCGGTAAGTTCCGAATCAGTTAACGGGTTTTGGCCCGAATTCTTTTCATAGGTCACTGCTAAATGTTCGAAATCGGCTTTGACAAGTATTTCATAAATTTTTGTTGTATTCAAAATTTCGCACATTGCATTAAAATTTGATTCTACGAAGCCAGATTTGAAAGTTTCATGACCCTTGTTCCCATAGCTCGTAATGGTCGGTGTAAAAACTTTAATAAAATTTATAGCGGCCAAGACGCCTTTTTCAAGCTCCTTGTCGACCAATTCATCCAAGCCCTTACCATCTGATGTACGCCACCATAAAAACACACGCCACAATTCCATATCAGGCAATATGTCAAAAACGCTATAAGCATCAATTTCAGCTTTCAATTTTTCAATTAAATACTCATGAACCCTGATAGTTTCTTCCTCATTAAATATCTTTTCTTCCGCCTTTTCATTTTTATAAAACAACCAATAGTCGATTTCTATTGCAAATGGTATATTATCGCAAGCAGCTAATAGCTTTAACATAAAATCCAATCTTTCTGTACTGGAAATATTAAGACTCAAATGAGCGACCATTTTAGCCGCTTCGGCGTGTGTGGTATAAGAACGGAATTCACGTGGCTCAATAGGAAGCTGTTTAGCATGTTTTACCAATATCATTGAGAGTGATTTGGATTGACTTGCTGTTAGTTGATCTTCCCACAAACGAAGTTTAAAAATAATATCCGATGCTTCAATTGTCTTAAATAATTCCCCTACGTCGTTGGTTACTTCATCTGTAGAATCTTCAAGGTCAGTTAACAATTGATTAAAATAAACATCGGATATATCGCCTTCCTGAACTACATACGAAAAATAACGGTTGAAATATTTCCCGGATGCAATCCGTTTAGTTTGATACCATTCCTGCCAGGCATTGTCACCTATCATATAATTTCGGTAAACAAAAAACACTTGCGGGAATAGTTCCTGCAACAAATTCAAGAGCGGTTTTCTTGTTTTCTCCGGATATATTGTTAAAAATTGGTCGAGCTGTTTTTTTATCTCGTCTTTGGTCAGATCTTTGTTGTACATCGATCCTCCCTTACTGGTATCGGTAAGGAAAAGCGATGAATTCACCCTTAAAAAATCATACGCTTCGGGAAAAAATACCTTTACACCTTCAACAAGCATTAAATCGGCAATATGCACTTCTCCCATTAATAAAGGCAGTGCAAAACTTAGTGTATTAGCATACCGGATACCCAATCTCGGATTATCGATATGAGGAACGAAACAGTCCTCGAAACTACTCATAAATGAAGCCATTTCTTTTTCGTTGATTCTAACCTGATAGTCTTGAAACACTTTATCAATCAGGTCAATAGTATATTGCCTTAATGCTTTTCTGGTTGCTTTAGGAATTTTCAGCGGAACCTGGATAATTTTTTCGAGAAATAAGTAACCATTGACCTTATCCTGATTACCATATTTCGGAGCAAGAGCCATCGCCACCATTTCGTCGTCAAAGGCAAGTACGTAGGCGGTTTTAGGGAAGTCTCCAACCAGTTTTACCAACTTGAAAATATACTGAATCTCAACCACATCGAGCCTGTCGATATCATCGATAAATACAACGATCCTCTTGCCAGATTCGTTAATGATCTTGTCGACCCTTTCCTTTAACTTTTCAATGGAGACATCTTTTAATTTATCACCAAAAAGACTAATTCCATCGAGAGAGATTCCGGCAGCTTTGGAAATAGCACCAATGGCACTACCATAATCACTTAATATTTTACCTGCTTTTTCTTTGGTATGAATTATTGATTTTTTTAAACCGAAGGCAATACTGTTAAAAAAAGCTTGGATCAAATGTCCCTGGTCAGAAAAGAGCCAAGGGTTGAAATTAACCACGATGGTGTCAACGGATAACTCAGCTTTTATAAAATTCATTACAGAGGTCTTTCCTTCACCCCATTTGCCGTATAAACCAATCACCAAGGATTGCTGAGATTCATGCCTATCAATCATTTGGGATATACGCTTAGAGAATTCGTATCGTTGGAAACGATCCTCAGTTTTTAAGTTCTTTGGTTGGTCATTATTCACTATAGATGCTTACTAATTATTATGTTTCAAGAACCCGGGTTCCCCCATTAAAGCATATCAGTACCTGTTGGTTATAACACCAACAAGGGCATAGTAAGTCAAATGTTAGGGTTCCCTCGCCGCCAATTTGCTTTGACGTATTTCCCGCCTTTCCATTACACGCTTCCAGTAAGCAAAATAGTCTTGGATAAAGCCGGTTCCGATCAGTTTATCTAGCAACTGTTCTTCGTCCGTTTCCAGCGAGAGGCTGGCCAGAGCGTCGCGGACTAATGCCCGAAGGCCGTCTTTAACGGTTGAAGTCAGCTGGACACTTTCAGAATTATCATCGTACATCGCTTCGACAAACGGGTTGTCCGACGAACGGATATCATTAATCCAGTGCCCATTTGTCTTAATCCCTTCGATCAATATGTCGCGGTGCCTTTCGGGCATCCATTCCGCATCCGGGCTTAACAACCACACCAGGCCTTCGAAAGTGGACACGTACGAACGGGTGTACTGCAGGTCATGTGCTGTAAAATACCAACGGCCAATGTCATAAGGTTTGTAATTACCAAATGCAGGGTGTCTCAACGCTATGATATCCGGGCACAGCGGTTCATTTCCATCAGCGGTATCCGGCCCACCGTAACCTCCAACCCGGTCCTTGTTCTGATCGAATAACAATTTGTCAAAAACATCTACAAAGCCAGCGTCAAATCCTGGAATTGTCAACTGCGGCACATATAAGGCAAGCACTTCCGGGTTCGCCCGCGCTGTATCATACAAGCCCGGCCAGCGCCTGAGATAGGCGTGCACCTGATCAGGATGCGATGTGGGGCCGACATCGAGTTCTTCGCCTTCAAACGACCAGTCGGACTGTAAGGCAGCGGCGGCAATATTCATACCGCGTTCATAGCCACGGTCATCGTTGCCGAAAGGGAGCGGGAATATCCAACGCTTTTGTGAATTGACATCAGGATATTTCAAGAACTCTTTAAATTCGATAATGTCCAGCCACCATTCATCGGAAATAGTTGGTGTCTCCACACCCAGGCCGGTCAGATATTCTTTGGCCACCACTAACGGACTTGGGTTCGGCTTGATCTTTTTCGTCAGCGCCCGTATGACAGCGTTAATGCCTGACACGGAGGAGATAGCGAACTTATCAGCCAGTGGCGGAGAGTAACGGGCCACGTCTTTGGCGGATACACGGTGCCAAATTGGGAGAATCACTTCTTTTTGCTCTATCATTTCACGCGAAGTGAGTCCGTTGAGTTCGCGGTTTGTCCATGATTTTTTAAAAAAGTTGGGACTAAGCACCACTATTCCGAATTCAGATTGTGCCAAACCTTCATCGACCTTTTGGCGCAGGCTATCACCGACGCTAAGCGAGAATTCATCGTACCATACAGTGATGTCCTGCTGCCGCAGCAGTTCGGCTAAGGGCCTGACAAAATCATCTTTGTCCTCGCTGGCATGACAAATGAATACGTCGTAGTGCATGAATGGCGTTTAGTACCCGAAGTTACACAAAAGTTACGGCTTTTGAATTTGTGCGTCCACCTGGACTCGAATTACTTACTAACCAATCCCTTATACTCCAGCATTGGCTCAATAACAGGGTTATGCCCGGTGAAATCTTTAAACATTTTGCCCAGGTCTTCGGTATTGCCACGGCTCAGCACCATATCCCTGAAACGCTGCCCGTTGGCACGGGTTAGGCCGCCATGTGCGGTAAACCAGGCAAAGGCGTCGTTCTCCAGCATAGAGGTCCACATGTAGGCATAGTAACCCGCCGCATAGCCGCTGCCCCAGATATGGGAAAAGTAAGTTGACCGGTAGCGCGGCGGCACCTGCGGTAGATCGACGCTTGCTTTGCGCATGGCATCTGCCTCAAATTTATCAACGTCGGTTATTTTAGTACCCGCCGGCAGGGTATGCCAGGCCAGGTCCAGGTAATCTGCTGCCAGCAATTCGGTGGTGGAGTAGCCCTGGTTAAATTTACCGGCCTTCTTTATCTTATCAACCAGCGGCTGTGGCATCGGCTGGCCTGTTTTATAATGCAGCGCATAGTGTTTAAACACTTTAGGGTCCATGGCCCAATGCTCATTAAACTGGGAGGGGAACTCCACAAAGTCGCGGGCAGTAGCGGTACCCGAAATAGCCGGATATTTCTGGCTGGCAAACATACCATGTAAGGCATGGCCAAACTCGTGGAACATGGTTCTTACCTCCTCGAATGACAGCAGCGCCGGTTGCCCGGGAGCTGGCGGCGTTAAGTTGGCCACATTATAAATAACAGGCTTGGTGCCCAGCAGGTACGATTGCCCCACCATATTGCTCATCCAGGCGCCGCCTCGTTTATTGTCTCGTTTAAAATAATCGCAATAAAACAAAGCCAACTGTTTGCCGTCTTTGTCAAACACATCAAAAACACGAACGTCCGGTTGCCAAGCGGGCAGGTCCTTACGCTCCTTAAAGGTGATGCCATACAACAGGTTAGCGGCATAAAAAACGCCGTTCTTCAGTACGTTATCAATTTCGAGGTATGGTTTTACTTCGCTGTCGTCCAGGTCATATTTGGCTTTACGTACTTGCTCAGCATAAAAGTTCCAATCCCATGCCTGCAACTGGAAGCCACCATTTTGGGCATCAATAACCTGCTGATTATCTGCGGCTTCTTTTTTTGCTTTTTCGGTAGTGGAGGCAATGATCTTGCTTAAAAAATCTTCTACCGCGGCCGGGGTTTTTGCCATTTGGTTTTGCAGTTTCCAGGCGGCATAGTTGTCAAAGCCTAATAGTTTGGCTTTCTCCGACCGGATCTCGGCTATGCGCGATATGGTAGCCCGTGTATCATTGGCATCCCCTTTCTCACCCCGGTTCCATGATTGCATAAAAAGCTTCTCGCGTGTTGCGCGGTTGGTGAGCGATTGCAATTGAGGCTGCTGTGTGGTATTTTGTAACGGGATAGCCCATTTGCCTTCGTGCCCGTTTACTTTTGCGCTTTGTGCCGCGGCAGCCAATGCACCATCGCTTAAGCCGGCTAATTCTGATTTATCATCCACAATTAAAGCGCCCGCACGGGTGCCTGCCAATAACTGGTTGTTGAATTTGCTGCGAAGGGTGGCTTCTTCCTGGTTTAATTTACGAAGGGTTGCCTTATCAGCCTCGGATAAGCGCGCGCCTGCCAGCGTAAAGTTTTGATAATAATATTCAACCAGGCGTTTTGATTCCGGGTCGAGTTTAAGCTGATCCCGTTTATTGTAAATGGTTTCCACCCGCTTAAATAATTTGGTGTTTAAATAAATGCCATCCGTATTGGCTGCCAGCTTCGGCGCTTCTTCCGCCTCTACTTTTTGCAGTTCGGGGTTGGTATTAGCGCCTGTTAACACGTTTAATGTTTGGTCGACACGCTTTAACAGCTGGCCGCTTTTCTCCATGGCAACCAACGTATTTGCAAAAGTTGGCGCGGCAGCATTATTGGCAATTTTTTCTACCTCGGCCGATTGCTGCTTCATGCCCTCTTCCATTGCGGGCTTAAAATCGCTGTTTTTGATCTTATCAAATTGGGGTGCCTGTAAAGGCAGCGGACTTTTGACAAAGAAAGGGTTGGTTGGCGGCAAGGCCATAGATCTACCTTCATCAGGATGCCCCGCCTGGGCCTGTGCTGTAGCAATAACCGACATAATAAGCATCGTTAAACAGGATATTATTTTCATAGTGAAAGAAATTTATCATCCGCCAAAAGGCAGCCGCGATTGTTGTAGTTAAAGTGTACAATTTATAAAAATTTCCGGCTTGGTAAATACATTTCTTTCGCCCCAATTGTATCATTTATACTGCGCATCTGTAACGTGTTCCATCCAGGTAACCGGTGAGCCGTCCAATTTTTCCTGTATAGCGATGTGGCTCATCGCCGTGGAACCGGTTGCACCATGCCAATGTTTTTCGTTTGGATAAAAATAAATAACATCGCCCTGGTAAATGCTTTGTTTTGCTTCGCCTTCGCGTTGTACCCAACCTGCACCTGCTGTAACAATTAAAGTTTGGCCGAATGGATGCGTATGCCATGCCGTACGTGCGCCGGGCTCAAATGTTACCAATGCCATAGCTACCCGCGATGGTTCCGGTGGATTAATAAGCGGGTCGATCCGTACGGTGCCTGTAAAATAGTCTGCGGGGCCTTTGCCCGATGGCTGAGAGCCGTTGCGTATAATGTCCATATTGATTTGTTTTTACTGATACTTATTGTTAATTACTGTATACTATAACCACCATCTATCAGTAATGTTGCCCAACTACCATATTTGCAGCATTGCTGCCACCAAAACTCTCTCCATCGTCTATAAGAACTCCTTTGGAGGAAGGAGTGTGTAGACTGTGAAGTGGCGGGGAGGGGTTTCACCGCCATGTTTGAGGACGATAAGCTTTTAACCGGTTGTTTAAATAGTTCGCTAAACCCCTACCTCCTACTTCCCTCCAAAAGAGTCCTTATGGACCAAGGAAGGAATCGCACTCCTCCACTGCTTTCATAACTATTCCGAACACCTATGGTGTTGTCACCAACAAAATCAGGGTGCACATCGGCGTATGATCTGAAATGCGAACTTCCCTGCATTAAAAGCATATCGGTACTTGTCGGATTTTGAGGATGATCAAAATTGTTTTCTTAACTATAAAACGGTACTTTGGTGTTTGCAAAGTCCACTTGTCTGTTTCTTATTTTTAGATTAAAAACCACATCATGAAAAAATTTACGCTAATCGGCTTGCTTTGCGCGGCCTTCCTGTTGGGCTATGGGTTCAGCCGTGTAACCAACCCGGTCAATAGCGGTCCGCGCGTAACGGGCATTGGCGGTATTTTTTTTAAGGCCAAAGACCCCGCGGCGCTGAAAGCCTGGTACAGCAAGAACCTGGGCATCCGCATGGGTGGATACGGTTCAAATTTTGAATGGCACCAGGGCATTGACAGCACAAAAAAAGGTTTTACGATATGGGCGCCGTTTAAGGAAACCACCAAATACTTTCAGCCCTCTCAAAAACAATTCATGATCAATTACCGCGTGGAAGGGTTGGATCAGCTTTTGATCCAAATGAAAGCGGCGGGTATCCTGCCGGCCGATAGTGTGCAAAAGACGAGCTATGGTAATTTTGTGCACTTAATGGACCCGGAGGGTAATAAGATAGAATTATGGGAGCCCAATGATGTGGAATTTGCCAAAATGGGTTCCATCACCACCAAATAAACAGCAGCCGTGTCTTTTAGCTGATGGCCGGTCTAATTAACGCTTCGGCCAGGTGCCGCACATTCAGGATTTCTTTTTCCGGTTTTCGAGCATGGCCGCTATGTCGATAAACGAACACTCGGTGATCAGTTCGGCTAAAACTCCAATTGGCAGGTCTTCGCCGTCTGTAAAATTGATACAGCCCTTTTGGAATTTGGCCGCCGGTAATAAGCCGGCATATTTGGCATGCAGGGCAGGATTCATGTACATAGGCAGGCAATGCAGCGACATATGTTTTTGGGTGCTGGCGAGTGCATATTTCATGTAGCAGCGCTCTTCATACAGGATCATTTCCTTACCCATCATCGGTTTAACCACAGAGATCACACTGGGGTCATTTGCCAATATCGCGTTGTGGATGGCGGTTAAGGTGTCCTGCCTTTCGGCAGGCATCTGGCTGATAAAGTCTGCTGCACTCATTTTTTCAACTAATTTAGCGAAATGAATTGACTATATTAGACTTAGGCCCTTAAAATAACACAAGTTCGTCAAAACAAAAAACGCCCTTTATTTTCATGAAAGACGTAAAACTAATCAGACTTACGAAGTTTAAAAAACTTCGTAAGTCTGATTAGTTAAGGGTAAATGATGGGACTCGAACCCACGACAAGAATAAGCAATTTAGCCTCAAACTGATATAGTTGACAACAGGTATTTTAATTCAGATTCACTTATACTCTCCTGATCCCCTTTGTCGTAGATTTTTAATAAATAAAGAGTTTCATTTTCGATAGTAACAATTAAATGAGTAATCACCCTTGCTCCACCACTTTTACCTTTACCCTTGCTTGTAATTGAAAGTCGTATTTTGTAACAATTTTTACCTATGGGAGTACCAAGTTTAGAGTCATTTCAATCTCATCTAATAACTTAGCGGAGTCCTGTTTTAAAGATGGATACTTTTTTGCCAGCTTCTTTAATTCCTTATCAAAACTGTTAAGAGGGATAATATTAAAGCTCATCAAGCAATTCCCTGGCTGTTTTTAACCTGATCTTTCCCTGCTGGTGAAGTTTGATTTCTTTAAAAGCATCTTGCAAATCCTTTTTCATTTTTTTTGCAACAGGAGAAAGTTTCTGAGTGCCAGGTTCTATCAATTTAACTTTTCCTCCCAATTTTGATATTACCTTCAAAATCATCTCAGCATCCTTTTCCGGAAGTTTAATTTCGGCAGTTATCATAAAACTAAATTTTAATAAAGATAGTACAAATCTATCAAAGCATAAAAAACGCCCTAAAACAAAAAAGACTTACGAAGTTTTTTAAACTTCGTAAGTCTGATTAGTTAAGGGTAAATGATGGGGCTCGAACCCACGACCCTCGGTACCACAAACCGATGCTCTAACCAACTGAGCTACATCTACCGTTTTGGAGAATGCAAAAATAGAAATCTCCGGCTGATTTACAAAGTCTTTT
>JAQBOU010000193.1 GCA_028287865.1 Mucilaginibacter sp.
GCAGATGAATTATCGATAACGGTTGTGCCGGCCGCTGCAAAAAGTGGCGCCTGTGCCAATGAAGTGCTGCCCCCTGCCGAAAATAAGGCAACATCGGGCTTCTGCTTTATCGCATCCTCAACAGAAATTACCTTGTACTGCTTACCCTTAAAAGTGATCTCTTTGCCTACACTTTTTTCTGAAGCTACCGGAATTAATTCTGTAACCGGGAAGTTGCGTTCTGCAAGAACCTGCAACATTTTAGTGCCTACCAATCCTGTAGCACCTACTACTGCGACTTTCATTGTCTTTAATTTGTTTATGAATAATTTTTATTTAGCTGCAAATATGGGAATTTTTAGGTTTTGTCTGCAAAGAAAAAGTCCCTGCGATCATTTTAATGACCTAGCAGGGACTTTGACTTTATATAAGGGTATGTTTAACCTAGTTTTTGCGCAAAACTATAGTAAACCTGTTTTTTCCGTAGCTGGTAGTATCTTTTGTTGCTATATTAAAAGCATAAGTATTGTTATTCCTGAAATCAAGCGAATCTTTCATATATCTGTCTTTAAGCCAGATGCTGTAGTTTATGGGAATGGATGACAACGTTAATAATTTTAAAGTGTACAATCCATCAGCTTTGGCGCCAACATTTAAAGCAACTGTACGGCCCGGCACTGTTAAAGGCATGGTATTAATAGCGCATGCCGTACCATCAGATGTTAAGCTGGACAGGCTTACCGCACCAAATCCCTGCAAATAAACTGCATCTTCCGTTTTAACAAACGCTGCACTGGAGGCCGGATTAAAGTCGATCAGGATATTATCGGTACTGGTAGCGCTGGCTGCCAGCTGAACACGCATGTAACCTTTTACCGTATCAACAGCCGGCGTGGCAACACTGGAAGTACTGGCATGGTTTAATGCCGGTGTAGCAACAGTTGAGGTTTGGCTGTTCAGGGTTGCTGAAGTTTGTGGCTTTACTGTTGTATCTTTTTGGCACGATGACAGATATATTCCTGTTAGCAATAAAAGCGTAAAAAATCCTTTTTTCATTTTAAATTAATTAGTGAAAAACACCGCATCGGCGGATAGCTGTTTTTTCAAAACACGGTGTTATACGGCGTGCTATCTTAAAAGGTTGGGAGTGTAACCAGCGGCAGGTCAGCAGGGTAGCAAAAGACGAATCAGCGTTTTAACCAATGATTAAGTGGTTTTTGTGACCCGGCAATAAAGGTTTTTTTATTTAAGGCGATATACTATACTAAAAAACCCTATCCGGGGTATGCGGAAGGGGCTTGGTATAATAATAGGTAGATTTAACTGTCAGTTTGAAAACTGCGGCCTTTTTGTATTATTGATTAATGTAAAAAAAGGAATATCTACACTAAAAAAAATACTCCAGCGCCCCTGCGGGTTGTTTACCACCGTAGTGCCGTCGGTATTGATCTTGCCGAGGCCGGGACCATACTGGTATCCGAAACCCAGTGACAAAGGCAGGTTTTTGCCGAACCCATAAACTATGAATGCCCCTGGCGAAATGATCTGCCCCAGTTTAACTTGGTAATCTTTGCTGGCAACAGCTTTATTGGCGCCGCTTGTATTAACAACCGAATCCTTTTTTAGCTGGTAATCAACAATGGCCCCTAAATCAAAAAGAGAGCCAAAAAGCGTTACAGAGCCCCATTCTCTGAATCCATAACTTAATGCAAGGCCTATTGGTGCCGAGATCCCAAATTTGTCGCTCCACGCCGAATTTATATTTACCGGCATTGAACTAGTGATCATGTGCGCACCTAAATAACTTTGAACAGATAAATTGATATTAGAGTTCTTTTTAATGGAAGAGCTACCTGCGGGCAAAACTGCACTTTCTACCACTGCTTCGGCTTCGTCGGATGATTTGGCGTTCACCATATTTGCAATCAATAAGCCGTATTTTGTAACGTCGTCAGTAAGTTTTGAAAAATCCGCCTTTGGTCTGCCGGGTTGTGCATTAACCAAAACGGTTGTTTTATTTATAATATCAATGGTATTCAGCATAGCCTGCGAATATTGTTCCTGGTAAATATTCCGGTATAGCTCATTAGCGATTTTGGCAATGGGCAGGTAATTGCTCACTACCGTGATATTTTTTATGTTCAGCTTATTTACCATCTCATAACTGTATTGCATTATATCAATGGTGTTGTTGATATAATTATAAAAGTCATCGTTGGTTAAAGTAAGGTGATTGGCCTTTTTAAATTCAATATCGGTTTTAGTTTCATCAACCAGGTTGGCAATTTTTATAAATCCTTCCAATGTACCGGTAAAACGGCTTACCGCAGGATGTGCCGCTTCCACGAATTGAGAAAAATCATGGGTGCCGTTGTTATAATAAAAGGAGATCGCTTCGTTCTTTATTTTTATATCGATGAGGCCCACAAAGAGATTAAATGAAGTAGTATCGATGTTTTTAACCATAGCTGTTAATTGCTTGCCACTTATCCACGCTGATTTTGATTGTGTTTTGGCAGAATCCCTTAAAGCCTTCGAAAAAATATTTGCCAGCTTTACCGAGTTGCTGAAGTTTTTAAAGTCGTTTGAAAAAGCCACAGAATCCTTGCTAAACTCCGGGAAGTGTGCAAATGAGTTGAGTGCATCTGCCGCGCTCAGCTGTTGTTTGGCAATAGAATCAGCCAGGTTAACCGACCGGATGGCAACCCGTATCTCCGGGAAATTTTTGAATAACCGCTGACAGTCGGGCTGTGCTAATGCGCTGTCGAGCCTGCCCGCTATGCCATTCAAATCAGTATAAAAACCGGTTCTTAATGCCGGAAGCATACTTGTATAATTGTAAGCAAGCAGATTGCTTAAATTAGCAGTGGTTTGCGGAAACAGAATGCCAAATTCAGGGTGATTTGCGGCATAAGTTTTAAACCTGTTAAAGAAAGCGATGGTAAGCTCATCTTTTGCCCGTTTTACCATAAACTGTGCAACTCCATCTGCCAGGTTGGTAACATCCAGACCGCCTGCCGAAGACAATAAAGAAGATGCAATACCAGATTCTGCCGTAGCACCTACCTGCGGCAGGAGGGATGGATCAGGAATAGGTATGGTGACAAAGACGCTTTTTAGGTAAACATTATCGCCTACTGCATTTAGTAGCTCTGTTCTTGAACCGATAGGAACGTTGGGATAATAATTTTTCATAAACTGAAAAATATCCGGGTAATTCTTACGCTTTAATAAGGTATCAATGGTATTTGCATCAAAATAGGCGATGCCGGTATAAACCGCTTTAAATGGTTGCTTAGTCATATTTTGATTGGTGGCCGGAGAAGCAGCTACCCCAATGATACCTGTAGCCCTTTGCGTTACATTATTATAGATAACCTGCATATTAATGGGAAAGGGAACGGTTTTGGAAATAGTCTCAATGTTTTTATTGGTATCTATTATAATATTTATTTGATTGTTTCTTGTCAGCCTTAACAGATCAGCAATAAATAAAGTACAGGTATCCTTAGTGCCTATTCCCGTAAAAATAATTTTGCTCACATTTTTGATATTTGACAAAGGTGTATTGGTATTAATTACCAACCTGATCTTTGACTGGAGGTTGATCTTTCCCCTGTCAGTTACCGGGTTTGTCAACTGCGCTTTATCGGCATTGTAAATTAACACGGGTTGTATTTGCTGCGAAAAAGAATGGACAGCGGAAAGCAGAATAATTAAAATTATTGCTGATAAGGTTTTAGGTTTCATTATTCGGATAGGTTGGATTTCTTTAATAAATATTCATGCCTGTGTTTGATAAAATGGTATTTATCGGGATAACATAGGTAAACATCGTGTCTGCCGCCACGATAATTCCAATTGGCTCGTTGTTACCGGTGGTAACTACCAAGGCGCCCGAATCACCGGGTGCTGATGGCGAGTTGTTATCCCCGCTGCTAATTAATATAAGGCCGTCTATCGCCACCGAACTGTTGCTGTATTCGATGGTTCGGGTAGCCTCATAGTTATAAATATAACCGGAACCATCAGGGGTTGAGGCGCCCTTAAATGATACCGGGGTTTTATGCAGTATATCATTATCATTGATGTCTCTTGGTTGCTGATAACCCGACTTTACAGCTATCCCCGGGTCGGCTACATTTGCATAAGCTGCATCGATACTGTTATTCATCAATCCAAACAACCAATCGCCAATTTGCTGGTTAGATGTGTTGTCAATAATTAAATGGCCTGCGGGTACATCATATCCGCTGTAATCAATCCACTGGTCGTCGGTAAAAACATGGCAGCAGCTAAGCGCATAAAATGTTCCGCTATTTGGATCGGTTAAAAAGCAGCCCAAAGTTCCGGGCGAACTATTATTTGTCTGGTTTATTAAGGTGGTACCTATGGCTGCATTTGTTTTGGCTTTACCAATGCCGGGAATAACTTTTACCGGAATGCTGATCGAATTTCCTTTGATCTTTATAAATAATTGAGTTGGAATACCAGCTGCATTATGGTCGCTTAAATGAATATCTGCACAATGTGTATTTTCTCCATTTAATTTCATCGAACCCAACAGGATGTTAATAATATTGGAAAATTTTGATTTTAGGTTTTTATTTTGCCGGATAGCAGTTCTGATTTCGGTTGCTGAACCAAAAAGTTTTGAAGAATTTATATTATTTACAGGTGGTTTTGCCATTTAATTCCAAAATATAATGAGATGACTTCAATGATAAATAGCATGTTCCTAAAGTATAGGGTTAATATTATTGTCTGATTGAACAAGGACAGATAATGTGAACGGGCGCAACAAATACTAAATCTGCACATAAGTTGTTCCCGGGACAAAAGTGCCTGCGTTATGTAGCGCAAGTAGCTGCCGCCAATTATAATCGTACCTGTTTTCAAAATGAGGATTATCCTGGAAACCTCCAGAGAAGTTTCCGCCCCAAAACATTCCGTTTGCTTCCATAATTGAAACCACTTTCATCCAGTTTGGGCCCACAACGTAATCGTCCTGTCCATTGGTCACCATGGCAAAATCAAATGCAAGGCCGTAGTTGTGGTAGCTTTGCCCTGCGGCTGCTTTGGTAACAATCGCACCTGGTGCGGTTCTGCCTTGTGCATACAGCGCGTCACTTTCTGCAAATGTCCTTAATCCCTGTATAACAATGATCTTAACATTTGCCGGCATGGCAGCTTGCGCCTCAGTCCACGCATTTATTGCTGATGGCTGGAATTTAGGGTGTAACGTATTTAAGTTATTTAATGTCCTGGTATCCATTTGTTTGTTATTGTGTATAATTGGTTAGGTATTTATTAATAGGTATGTTTTACATCTGCCCAGCCAGCTACTCAACCATTGTGAATCTGCCGGCGTCAACCTTGCCCGTTCATAATAGTTAGCAACCCTTATCCCGTTAAATGCTGCAACATACAAATCAGGCGATAAGGAATTAATAGTTGTTAGTGTAATGTTCCCCACCTGTCCGTCAACTGTCACTGATCCATGCTTCACTGTATTACACGCCATTTGTGCCACCCGCGAAACTGATGTAATGCAGGGGTTTACCGAGCAATCAAATAATGCGTTGGCTACTTGCTGATCGTTAATAGCGTTTAGTAGTAAAGGGCTCCAGTAACCGGCTTCATAAAATTGTTGTACGGCGGCCTGTAAAGCGTCATTATTTGCAAACAAGGAATTAAAGGTTGAAACACTTGCGCCCGGATTTGCGGTTTTAACCTGGTCAACGGTACTCCATCCGCTCCAGTTTGGGTTTTGTGAGCGGTCAACACCCATGTAGGTTTCGGCTTCACCATTCCCGGGATTATAACCTCCCTCAGTTTGCATGGTAATTTGAAAGGCGGTTAAAAAGTCTGCCATTGTATGTGTTTAGATATGTATTATTAAATTCAATAATTAATTAAATGGCGTCTATTCCTGTTTTTTGTCTTATTACGGTTATATCCGTATGGTAATAGGCAAACGGGTGCTTATTCACATCGGGTGTATTGGGCATTAAATAGGAGTCAATTACGCCGTTTTTATGTTTCACTACCTTCCAGCAAAAGGCGGGTACCCATACTTTATCCGGCCCGATGGTTTTCAATTGTCCATAGCTGCCACACTCTATAAATAGTTCATCGCCTGCTTTAACCCAGGCACGGCATTGGTCTTCGAGGTCTTTCCAGGTAATGCGGTTTAAACTTGGAAGTTGGGGCGTCATATTGGTAAAATACCAGCAATGCAGGTTTAATTGCTGCGGGGCGCAGTCATCATCGGCTGCATCAAAGTTATGGCCCTGGTCGTATCCCGACTTGCTATAGTCTCCGGTCAGTTTGGTTTCACCGGCTAATAATGGATCTGCCTGGAAACAGTTGCACCGTTTAAGCGGGTGCGGGCAATTTAGCATATCCGGCGTAAGGTGCCAGCAAACCTTAACCGGATATTTTGCTTTGTGGCTCCACGAGGTGTGGAAGTTTCCTTCATTTAAATTGATGGTATCTGTTGGGGCTCCCTGGGCAAAGCAAAACAAGGGAAGTATAAATAATGCTAAGAGTAAATTTTTCATGTTGATAAGTGTTTACTTTACTAATTAATGGGTTAATTAAACCTGCTTAATTTCATGAACCTTCTGAGTTCAACTAAATAGCGGCTTTTCAATAATTATTCAGATTGCACTTATCACGCCCCGGCTGCTGCTCCTACAACGGCAGCTACCACCCCGGTTGCTGCATCGGCCCCTGCCGCTGCTCCCGTTGCAGCGCCTGTGGCCGCCCCGGTTGCAGCGCCTGCAGCGGCACCTGCTGCAGCTCCGGCCGCTGCCGCGCCAGCCCCGCCCGCGGATGGGGAAACTGCATTTGGTTTGTTTTCGGGTATTTTCAATAATGCATACGCACCTGAGCTGATTCCAAGCAGGGTTAGGGTTTGCGGAGGGAAATTATAAAGCACGTTTTGACTAAATACAATTGCCAAAAAACTACACCCATAAATAATGTTAAACACTACCGTTTGAAAACGCGAAATACTGATCCCGTTGCCATCAGAAAGGATATCGGTAAAAAAGCCCTCAGAAGGAATATCCTGTATCCGGTAAGTAATATCAGCGTTTTGAATCTGATTGCTATCAATCAGCTTTCCTGCAGTTGTTGTACTGGCTACAATACCAATCAGGATAAGTACCCCGTTATCGATATTTGTAAGATTGTCGCTTACAATCCCAATATAGCATACTGAAAAAACGATGATAATTGTCCAATAAAAGAAAAGTGTGCGGGAAAGACTGAAAGGCCGTTGATCTAACGGTAATACAGTGCTCTCGTCTCTTAATAAACCGTTTAGGTTTTTACGGATGTAGATGAGATAGATAACAATTAGAAATAGCGCTATGCTACAGGAGATTGTGAATGCATACATGATAATTATGATTTAAGGTTAATATAAAGTTAAATCATAATTATCGTAAATGCAACCCGTGAAAACACCCTTTTTAACGTTTTAAAATTTCATAGGTCAGAAAATAACTATATATTTAGTTAAAAAACATTATGAAATTTTTATCCGTATTAACATTCTTTTTCTTTGGTTTTTCTGCACTTCTTTCTGGTCAATCGCTAAAACATGATACGGCATTAATTCAAAAAATTGATTCCATGTTTAAGGACGACCAGTTTTGGCGAAAAGAGTATGCTAAGGTCATAAAAAAGGAACCCTCACCATATAACCAGGAAACTATTGAAGAACGATGGGCAATAAGCGACAGCCTGAATGAGCTTAAGGCAAAGGGAATTATCAGCAAATATGGTTATCCCGGTTATAACCTGGTGGGGGAGATAAGTAATAGCTTTTGGGCCATTGTGCAGCATTGTGATGATGATATCCCTTTCCAGGAGCGCGTTTTAGCCTTAATGAAAATTGAGGTAAGTAAAAATAATGCCAGTAAAACTAACTATGCCTACCTGGTGGATAGGGTTTTGGTTGGAAAGCATCAAAAGCAAATTTATGGCACACAGGTATACACGGATCCTAAAACCCACAAATCAATACCGTTACCGCTAAAATATCCCAAACAAGTTAACAGGCTGCGTAAAAAAATGGGGATGGAGCCACTGGAGGTTTATATAAAAAGTTTTGGATGATTTATTTTTAAACCGGAGGTTATATGTGCTAAAACTGAACTTCAACTAAACTTTCACTTTTTCATGTAATAAATCAATTTTATTATAAATTTGAAACGCGGTTGATGGGAAAAATTTAACTGCCGCCCAATTATTCCGAATAAAAAACTGATATGAGAAAATCATTATTCTTAACTGCCTGCTGCCTGTTAATGGCAAGCGGCTTATTTGCACAAATTCCTGCCCTGGAACGCGTAGAACCCATGTTTTGGTGGGTAGGGATGAGCAACCCCAATGTACAACTGATCGTTCACGGCGACCATATTTCGTCCAGGAACGTAACGTTAAATTACCCCGGAGTAAAGCTGGTTGCAGTGCACAAAGTTGAAAATCCAAATTATTTATTCCTTGATCTGCGCATTTCTTTAGACGCACATCCGGGAACGTTCCCGATAAGTTTTATTAAAACCGGTCAAAAGGCTTTGGTTTACAATTATTCGCTCAAGGAACGTAACCATGCTGTGGATAGGGCGCAGGGGGTTACCAACAAAGATCTGATCTACCTTATCATGCCGGATCGTTTCTCTAATGGCGACCTTTCCAACGATTCTGTTGCCGGAATGCGCGAGCAGGGTATTAACCGGGCCAAAATGTACAGCCGGCACGGAGGCGATCTGCAAGGCATCATGAACCATCTCGATTATTTAAAGGACCTGGGTGTAACGGCCATCTGGCTTACCCCGGCAATTGAAAATGATGAGCCCAGTGCATCTTATCATGGTTATGCGGTTACTGATCATTACAAAATTGATCCGCGTTATGGTACCAACGCACTGTACAAAAAGTTTGTAGAAAAATGCCATAGCATGGGTTTAAAAGTAGTGATGGACCTGGTGCATAACCATGCAGGCACAGAAGGCTATACCATTATGGATATGCCTATGAAAAGCTGGGTGCATCAATGGCCAAAATATACCAAATCAAACTTTCGCGATGCGGTAGTTATGGACCCCCATGCGTCTCCTGCCGACCGTAAACAAATGCTTGACGGCTGGTTTGATAACCGGATGGCAGACATGAACGAAAATAACCCTTATGTGCAGAATTTTTTAACCCAAAATCACATCTGGTGGGTAGAATATGCTGGCGTGGATGGCTTTCGTTTAGATACCTATCCTTATAATGACCCCGAATACATGGCTAAATGGGCCATGGATGTTAAAGCAGAATTTCCACATTTGTCCATATTTGGCGAAACCCTGGTATGGTCGGCCGCTAACCAGGCTTTCTTTACAGAAGGCAATACTGTAAACAGGGGCTTTGATACCCATTTGCCCGGTGTAACAGATGGCGTTTGGAAAGAGGCAGTATACGAGGCGCTTAATGGACATGAAGGCTGGACTGACGGCGTAAACCGGTTATATGCTGTAATGGCGCAGGACTTTCTTTATAAAGACGCGACAAAAAACACTATATTTCTTGACAACCATGATATGAGCCGTTTCCTTTCGGTAGTTGGTGAGGATATGAATAAGTACAGGTCGGGTATGGCTATGCTGATGACCATGCGCGGTGTTCCGCAAATGTATTACGGCGATGAAATATTAATGAAAAACTTTTCAAATCCTGATGGTTTGGTTCGTGAAGATTTTTCCGGGGGATGGACCGGCGATAAGAATAATAAATTTATTGCTGAAGGCCGTAATGAGAAAGAAAATGAAGCATTTAATTATGTACGTAAGCTGGCTAACTACCGTAAAAATACCCCTGCTTTACAAACAGGTAAAATGATGCAGTATATTACTGAAAAGGGCATTTATGTATATTTTAGGTATGATGATAAAAAAACGGTAATGGTAATTTATAACAGCCACGAAAAAGAAGAAACAACCACAACCGAAAGATATTATGAACGCATAAAAGGCGCTAAAAAAGCAAAGAATGTAATAACGGATGAAACAATCGATCTTAATAAATTAACTATCCCCGGTAAATCAACATTGGTTTTGGAACTGATTAATTAATAGGAGATAATAGCTGATTGATTTAATAGAAGGAAAAAAGTGTTCGAATTTCTTCCAAATGCATTTTAGCCCCACCCAACCCTTCCTCCAAAGGACTCCTATGGACCGGAAGGGAGGGCTTTTAAAAAGAATGAAGTTAAAGTCTCCCCTTTCCAGGGGAGATTTAGGGGGCGAAATTATTGGGGAGTCTTAACTTAATGACATTGACCCAGTGGGTCACAAATTTGCTTACAACGCAAAGTTAGAAACTGTTTAAAAATGATAAAATAACGTCCTTGCGAGTGACAGCGTGGCAATCCCTTATCTACAGAGCGGCTCTGCAAGTAGGGGATTGTTTCATACCTCGTAAAGACGGGTTGTTTTGTGTTTAAATAAAAGCAATATGAATTAAATTTAAACAGTCTCTTATAAAACGCTATTTTTTAAGATTATTAATTGAATTCTATTTTTTACCTAATTATTTAGGAAAAAGATAAAAATAATTACTGTCAGTAATTCATAACCAACTAATCCCTAATTAATTAAATTTGCGAACCCAATAACATGAGTAATATTAAAGCCTGTATTTTTGATCTCGATGGTGTAATTGTTGACACAGCCGTTTATCATTATAAAGCCTGGAAACGGCTGGCCAATGAGTTGGGTTTTGATTTTACGGAAGAAGATAACGAAAAATTAAAAGGTGTGAGCCGGGTACGCTCGCTCCAACTGATATTGCAATGGGGCGGTGTTACCAAAACCGAAGCAGAGCAGGAGGAATTGGCGACAACCAAAAACGACTGGTATGTTGAAATGATAAGTCATATGACACCGGCGGAGATACTGCCGGGTGCAAAGGAGTTTTTGTTAGCCTGCCGGGCAGCTGAAATAAAAACAGCTTTAGGTTCGGCGAGTAAAAATTCAATGACTATATTAGATAAAATTAATTTAACACCGCTATTTGATACAATTGTTGACGGTAATATGGTTAGTAAACCGAAACCAGATCCCGAAGTGTTTTTAAAAGGAGCCGAATTGCTAAATGTTGCCGCGTCAGATTGTGTAGTATTTGAAGATGCAATTGCCGGAGTTGAAGCTGCCATAAACGGCAGAATGAAAGTAGTGGGCATAGGCTCGCCGCAGGTATTGATCAATGCCGATTTGGTTGTTAACGGCTTAAATGAAATGACCTTAGAAAAATTAAAAAACTTATAACTGATCATTGCTTTCCCCCCGGCGATGACAAATAATAATAATAACATTACCATATAGAATGAAGGACTACATTGAAGTTGATGAGTGGAAGATAATTGAACAGGGCTTTGATCCCGCCAATAATAAAATATCCGAAAGCATTTTTAGCCTCGGAAATGGCAGGATGGGTCAACGGGCAAATTTTGAAGAAACTTATAGCGGGGAAAGTTTGCAGGGAAATTATATTGCAGGGGTTTATTATCCGGATAAAACACGTGTAGGGTGGTGGAAAAACGGCTATCCCGAATATTTTGCTAAAGTGTTAAATGCAGCTAACTGGATAGGGATTGATATCCTGATTGACGAAGAACAACTCGACCTTGCTAAATGTGAAATAATTGATTTCCGGCGTGAGTTAAATATGAAAGAGGGCTACCTCAAAAGAAATTTCGCCGCTAAAACCGTTGGCGGCAAAATAGTTAAGGTTGAGACCATCCGGTTTTGCAGTATGGCCGATGATGAAGCAGGTGCTATTAAATATACAATTACTGCCATAAACTTTGACGGTGTATTTAGCATTACCCCATTTATTGACGGCGATGTTATTAATAAGGACTCCAACTACGACGAGAAATTTTGGGACGAGGTAAAAAAAGAAACCTGGCCCACCGGCGGCTACCTGCAAATGCGTACTAAAAAAACAGGTTTTGAAGTAGCAACCGGAATGGAGTTCCGCATTTTTCTGGATGAGGGATCAATCAATCCAAACGCGGAAACCCTCGTAAAGGAAAAATACCTCTCCGCCAAAATTGAGTTAAAGGCAAATAAAGATCAGCCTGTAACCATCATCAAATATGCAGCTAACCTTTCGTCTCAAAACTATGAGGCTGCTAAGCTTGCTGAAAGTTTAAAAGAGACTTTATCCGGCATTAGCGGAAAAGGATTTGACAACATGTTAGCCGAACAAGCTGCGGCATGGGCTGATAAATGGAAACATAATGATATTATTATAGAAGGGGATGCTGCCGCTCAGCAGGCTATACGGTTTAATATTTTCCAACTTAACCAAACCTATACCGGCGAAGATGATCGCTTAAACATCGGCCCTAAAGGCTTTACAGGCGAAAAATATGGCGGCTCAACCTATTGGGATACCGAAGCTTATTGTGTGCCATTTTACCTTTCAACAGCTGATCAAAAAGTAACCCGTAACCTGTTGTTATACCGTTATAAACAATTAGGTAAAGCTATTGAAAACGCCAAATTACTGGGCTTTACAGGCGGAGCTGCTTTGTACCCGATGGTTACCATGGATGGCACCGAATGCCATAACGAATGGGAGATCACTTTTGAAGAAATTCACAGAAATGGTGCTATTGCTTACGCTATTTTTAACTATGTACGTTACACCGCCGATGATGCCTATTTAACAGATTATGGATTGGAGGTTTTAGTTGCAATAGCAAGGTTCTGGTCGCAACGGGTTAACTGGTCTGATGATAAAAAGCAATACGTAATGCTGGGGGTAACAGGGCCAAATGAGTACGAAAATAACGTAAATAATAACTGGTATACCAGTAAATTGGCAACCTGGTGTATGCAATATACCATGGACGCTGCAGAGAAAGTTAAAGTAGCTGATCCTGCAAAATATGCTGCTTTGGTCAGTAAACTAAACTTCAACGAGGCGGTAGAAACTGCCAGGTTCAGGGATATTATCGAAAAAATGTATTACCCTTATGATGAACAGCAGCAGGTGTTTTTACAGCAGGATGGTTATTTGGATAAAGAACAAATATTAGTTAAGGATCTGCCTGCTTCCGACAGGCCCATCAATCAAAAATGGAGCTGGGACAGGATATTGCGATCCTGCTATATCAAACAGGCAGATGTTTTGCAGGGAATCTACTTTTTTGAAGATCAGTACGATATAGATACTATTCGCCGCAATTTTGATTTTTATGAGCCGCGCACAGTACATGAGTCGTCATTATCACCTTGTGTACATGCAATTTTAGCAGCTAAACTGGGTGACGAAGAGAGGGCCTACCAGTTTTACCTGCGCACATCACGTTTAGACCTTGATGATTACAATAACGATACAGAGGACGGTTGTCATATCACCTCAATGGCCGGTACATGGATGGCGGTAGTTGAAGGGTTCGGAGGAATGCGGGTGCGCGGTGGAAAGCTTTCTTTTCAGCCATTTCTACCAGCAAAATGGAAGTCATTTTCGTTTCATATTGGTTTCCGGGGAGCATTGATCAATATCAAAGTAAGTAAAGATGGTGTACAGATAAAAAATCTTTCAGGCAGCGAAACATCGGTGCTGATTTATAATAAGGAGCAATTGGTGAAAGCCAATGATGAATTGCTGGTTGAAGTTTAACAGTATTAACCAGCAGATATCGGCACAAAGTAAAAAATGGAACCATCGCCCATCAATAATAAACTCATCATATATCAGTTGCTGCCGCGCTTATTCGGTAACACTAAAACAGTAAATAAAACCTATGGATCTATCGAAGAAAATGGTTCAGGCAAGTTTAATAATATAAGTGATAAAGCCCTCCGGGAGATAAAAAATATGGGTTTTACCCATATCTGGTACACAGGTGTTATTGAACATGCCACCATGACAGATTATTCGGATTTCGGCATAACGCCCGATGATCCGGATATTGTAAAGGGTCGTGCCGGTTCGCCCTATGCCATAAAGGACTATTACGACGTTGACCCAGACCTGGCGGTTAATGTAAAAAACCGGCTGGGGGAGTACGAAGCCTTAATAAAGCGTACCCATAACAACGGGTTAAAAGTGATCATGGATTTTGTGCCGAACCATGTAGCGCGTACCTATGCATCAGATGTTAAACCTGAAGGGGTGCGTGATCTCGGCTCAGATGATGATAAAACAAAGGCTTTCGACCCTAAAAATGATTTTTATTACATACCCGGACAGCAATTTATTGTTCCAAACGGGTATAATCCAGGCGGCGATAATTTTAAGAGTCCGTTAAAAGACGGGGAATTTGATGAATATCCCGCTAAAGCAACCGGCAACGATGTATTTAATGCAGCACCATCTATTAATGATTGGTTCGAAACCATAAAATTGAATTATGGCGTCGACTATCAAAATGGTCGCATAACGCACTTTGAACCGGTACAGCCGCTTTGGAATAAGCTCTATGATATTTTAGATTATTGGAGTGCAAAAGGGATTGATGCTTTTCGGTGCGACATGGTAGAGATGGTTCCTTTTGAGTTTTGGGGATGGCTGATTCCTAAACTAAAAGAGAAGCACCCGGATTTAGTTTTTATCGGAGAAGCTTATGACACAAGTCTCTACCATAAATATATTTTTACAGGGAAATTTGATTACCTGTATGACAAGGTGGGCTTGTACGATGCTGTAAAACGTTTAACCCGCAACGAGCCAAATGCTTCCACCTGGGACATTAACCGGGTTTGGAACCAGGATACCAAAGGAATTGATGATCATATGCTGCGGTTTATGGAAAACCATGATGAGCAACGCATTGCATCAGATTATTTTGCTGGAGATGCATGGCTGGCAGTCCCCGGAATGATTGTTTCTGCAACCTTATCCAATGGGCCGGTAATGGTTTACTTTGGCCAGGAGGTAGGAGAGCCTGCATCAGGTGTTGAAGGCTTTAGCAGTGATGATGGCCGTACCACCATATTTGATTACTGGGGAGTACCAGAACATCAGAAATGGGTAAATAACGGGTTGTTGAACGGTGGTCAGTTATTGCCCGATCAACAAAAGCTGCGCAACTTTTATAGCATACTGCTTAATGCGGCGGCTAATAACGAGGCCTTAAATGCGGGCAAATTTTGGGAACTGATGCTGGCTAACGAACATCAAAGCGGTTTTGATCAGCATTTATATATCTTCCTTCGTTATACCGATAAACAGCGTATATTAGTGATAACCAATTTTAACCGAAGTAAACGCACCATACAAGTTAAACTGCCCGATGACCTGTTAAAACAATTAAATATTAACGGGAGCAGGGAATTTACGGACTTATTAAGCGGAGCTAAATATAATACAGACAATATTAACAATGGCTTACCTGTTACACTCCCACCGGCAAGCGGGATGTTGCTGAAGTTTTAGCAGCCTTGTGAAATATAAAATTTGTCATTGCGAGCGCAGCGTGGCAATCGCGAACTTGCAGAGCTGCCGCGTATAGCATGCGATTGCTTCGTACCTCGCAATGACAAGGTATGGGCTGTAAACATTAAACAATTGAACCGATAAATAATAAATTATGGCAACACACCGCATTATTCCGAAACCGAAAATGAGTTTTTGGCAGATATGGAATATGAGCTTCGGCTTTTTGGGAATCCAGTTTGGCTTTGCATTGCAAACCGGATATGCTAGCAGTATACTGTTAAAGTTTGGTGCCAAAGTAGATAATTTATCATGGTTCTGGCTGGCAGCCCCACTTACCGGGATGATCATACAGCCGATTATTGGCCATTACAGTGACCGCACCTGGAACAGGCTGGGTCGTAGAAGGCCTTATTTTTTAACCGGAGCAATTCTTTCTGGCGTGGCTCTATGCTTTTTACCTAATTCCTCTGGGCTGGCATTTCTTATTCCTCCAATCATTGTTGGTGCAGGTATGCTGATGCTAATGGATGCGTCGTTTAACGTTGCGATGGAACCCTTCCGGGCCTTGGTTGCCGATAACTTGCCGGATAGTCAGCATAACACGGGGTTTTCATTACAAACCTGCCTGATAGGCGTAGGTGCTATTATGGGATCGTTTTTACCGTCTGTTTTAGCCGAATGGTTTCACATACCTGATGTAGCAAAAAAAGGACTTGTGCCCGATAATCTTTTATACTCTTTTTATGCCGGTGGGGTAGTGCTGATAGGATGTATTTTATGGACGGTTATCAAAACAAAAGAATATCCTCCGGAAGAGTATGCGAAATTTCACGAACCTGATGTTAAAGAAGTAAAAAAAAGTGGAATTGCCGAGTTTATACAAGACCTGGTAAATATGCCGAAAACCATGAGGCAATTAGGCGTTGTGCAGTTTTTTTCATGGTTCGCTCTTTTTTCTATGTGGGTTTTTACCACGTCGGCTGTTGCGGCACATGTTTATCATTTACCGGCAAGCGATACCTCATCGCACCAATATTCGCAGGCAAGTGACTGGGTAGGTAAAATGTTTGGCGTGTATAATGCTGTTTCTGCAGTATATGCACTGTCACTACCGTGGATAGTTAAAAGAATTAACCGTAAAAGAACACATGCCTTTTCATTAACAATGGGTGGTATCGGTTTGATATCAATATTTTTTATACAAAACCATTACCTGCTGTTTTTGTCAATGGTTGGCGTGGGGCTTGCATGGGGAAGCATTTTGGCAATGCCTTACGCTATCTTGTCCAGCTCAATACCTGCAAAAAAAATAGGGGTTTATATGGGTTTATTCAACTTTTTTATCACCTTCCCGCAAATAGTCAACAGTCTTACCGGCAGCTTGATCGTAAAATATTTATTTAATAGTCAGGCCATATACGGGCTGGTAATGGGTGGAGTTTTTATGTTTTTAGCTGCAATTTCTGTTTTATTTGTACAGGATGGAAAACGTATCCAAATAATTGAGGCACCTCAATCTAAATGAGTCCTGTTAAGTAAAATAACGTGTTATAACTTTCATTTAAAATCAGGTTCAAATCTTAATGCCCATTTTGCTTAAAAATAAATACTTTACAACCTGATAGTTAATAAAATTTGGCACAGTTAATGGGTTTTAAAATAAACCATAATATTGTATATTGCGTAAAAGATACGCAATGCACATAATTGCCGGTGCTGTTAATAATTTTTGATGGAAGAGAACATAC
>JAQBOU010000200.1 GCA_028287865.1 Mucilaginibacter sp.
ATGACGCAATGACAAATAATAGTGACTAACCAATCAACCTAATCAATTAAATTTGCTGCATGATCAATAAGGAACAGATAGCTGCCGACTAACAGCAGATACAGGATGAAATTTGTGCCGCTCTGGAATTAACTGATGGGAAAGCGCGTTTTGAGGAAGAAAAGTGGGAACGTGAAGGTGGGGGCGGAGGCCGTACCCGTATTATTCAAAACGGGAATATCTTTGAAAAAGGCGGTGTAAACTTTTCAGCTGTGCATGGTCAGCTTCCAGAATCGCTAAAAAAAGCGCTTAAAGTTGAGCAGGACGATTTTTTTGCTACCGGTATTTCAATCGTGATCCATCCTAATCACCCGCTGGTACCAATCATTCACATGAATATCCGTTATTTTGAAATGCCCTCGTCATTTGGCGTTGGAAAGGAACCTGTACGGTGGTTTGGCGGAGGCATTGATCTTACACCTCATTATATTTTTGACGATGACGCCAGGTATTTTCACACTTATCTGAAATCAGTCTGCGATAAATATAATCCTGATTTTTACAATCGCTTTAAACTTTGGGCCGACGATTACTTTTTTATCAAACACCGCAATGAAACGCGCGGAATAGGAGGCATATTTTACGACAGGTTAACCCAAAACGACAATATGAGCTGGCAGCAGATCTTTGAATTTTCAAAAGAACTCGGCCGTTCATTTATCCCAATTTATACCGAACTGGTAAACCGCAACAGGAGTAAACAATTTACTGAGCAACAACAACTATGGCAATACCAGCGCCGCAGCCGCTATACGGAGTTTAACCTGGTTTATGACGCGGGCACCAAATTCGGACTGGAAACAAACGGCCGTATCGAATCGATATTAATGAGTTTGCCGCCAACAGCAAAATGGGTTTACAATTACCAGCCTGAGGTAGGCAGCGAGGAAGAAAAAACCTTATCATTGTTAAAAAAAGGTATTAATTGGGTTTGATATTAAATCATGAAAAAGTATTATGTCCTGCTTGCTGTATTAATTTTATGTTCTTTCACCATCCCGCCAACTTTAAAAGGCACCTGGAAATTTGTTGGAGGCACTTATAACGGTAAAAAAGAAGGAGCGCCAATGGAATATTCGCTGCAAAGAAAATACGATGCAGCACACTATGATGCCTTTGTTATAGAAAAAGGATATAAGCCCCAAAAATTTGAAACCGGTAATTACATATTGGCGGGAGACACCTGTGTTGATACAGAAACCTTTTGCAGTCAGCCCTCAAAAATCACCAATATACCTATCCATTATTTTTATACCCTAAAAAATGATACCCTTACTTTGAAAGCTATTTTGCCAACAGGAATGCAGGTGGAAGAATATTGGAAAAGGTTAAAATAGATAAGAGCCTATACATCTGGCGATTTTCAGCTGTCGTAAATCCAGATTCGGATATCTGAAAATCTGAAATATGAATCCAGCCTCCAACCATGGGTTATTGTGTTGATAACCCTATAAATGTTACTAAAAAGGGTATAAAAAAGTCATTAATTTTCTTACCTTCGCAGGTCGTCTGGGAGTACTTTTCAGACCTACAATTATAGAGAAGATTCTACATAGAAATTTAAAATGGCCGAAGAAACAGAAAACGATAATCCGCACAAAGAAGACAGAATAATTTCGATAAATATTGATGAAGAAATGCGATCAGCATACATTGATTATTCAATGTCGGTTATCGTATCCAGGGCATTACCAGATGTTCGCGATGGTTTAAAGCCGGTACACAGGCGTGTTTTATATGGCATGCTTGATCTGGGTTTAAATAACAATAAACCATATAAAAAATCAGCCCGTATAGTGGGAGAGGTGCTGGGTAAGTATCACCCGCATGGTGATAAATCCGTTTATGACGCTATGGTACGTATGGCACAGGAGTGGAGCTTACGTTATCCCTTTGTTGAAGGACAAGGAAACTATGGATCAATCGACGGTGACGAACCTGCGGCAATGCGGTAAACAGAGGAAAGGCTGGAAAAGATAGCGGAAGAGATGCTGGCCGATATTAATAAAGACACGATTGATTTCCAATTAAATTTTGACGACTCCCTACAGGAGCCGACCGTTTTACCCGCAAAATTTCCTAACTTGTTAGTAAATGGAGCATCCGGTATTGCGGTGGGTATGGCTACCAATATGGCTCCCCACAACTTAACGGAAGTTATTAATGCAACCCTGGCATGTATAGATAATCGCGATATTGAAGTGAAGGAATTGATGCAGTACATCAAAGGTCCCGATTTCCCTACCGGCGCTATTATTTATGGATTTGAGGGCGCCCGTGAAGCTTTTGAAACTGGAAGAGGCCGTATTGTGATCAGGTCAAGGGCCGAAATTGAAACCTATAACGGCGAACGTGAACGCATAATTGTAACTGAAGTTCCTTACCAGATCAACAAGGCGCTGATGATTGAGCGCACAGCCGAACTGGTTAATGAAAAGAAGCTCGAAGGCATTTCGGCTATCCGGGATGAATCAAACAGGGAAGGTATCCGCGTTGTGTATGAAATAAAACGCGATGCCAATGCTGCAATAGTACTTAACAACCTGTATAAATATACTTCGCTACAAACATCCTTCAGTATAAATAATATCGCCCTGGTACATGGCAGGCCGATGCTTTTAAACTTAAAGGATCTTATCCATCACTTTGTTGAGCACAGGCATGAAGTGGTGATCCGTCGTACAAAATTCGAGCTGTCTGAAGCGCAAAAACGAGCCCATATATTAGAGGGTTTATTAATTGCACTGGATCACCTTGATGAGGTTATCAGGTTAATAAGAGCATCCAATACGCCGGATGACGCAAGAGAAGGGTTAATTACCCAGTTTGGATTAACTGATATACAGGCCCGCGCCATCCTGGATATGACCCTGAGAAGGTTAACCGGACTGGAACGTGATAAAATTAAGGATGAGTATGAAGGTTTGATGAAACTGATCGATTACTTAAACTCCATTTTGGGCGATGAAGCCATACGGATGCAGATCATTAAGGATGAGCTTATTGATATAAGAGATAAATATGGCGACGAGCGTAAAACCGAAATGGTACATTCATCTGCCGAAATGCAGACAGAGGATTTTATTGAGGATGAGGATGTTGTAATCACAATTTCGCGCGAGGGCTATATTAAACGTACGCCATTAACTGAATACCGCAGGCAGGGCAGGGGTGGTAAAGGATCTATCGGCAGCAATAGCCGCGATTCGGACTTTATTGAGCACCTGCTGATAGCCTCTAACCATAATTACATGCTCTTCTTTACCGAATCAGGGCAATGTTTCTGGCTTAGGGTATTTGAAATTCCCGAAGGTACACGCACATCCAAAGGAAGAGCCATTCAAAATATCATCAATATCCCTAAAGAAGAAAACATTAAGGCATACATTAAGTTGATCAGCCTGAAGGATAAAGAATATCTTGAAAATAACTTTATTATTATGTGTACCCGCAAAGGTACCATCAAGAAAACCTCGCTTGAAGCTTATTCCCGTCCGCGTGCTAATGGTATAAACGCCATTAATATTAACGAAGGTGACTCACTTTTAGAGGCTAATTTAACCAGCGGCAGCAGCGAAATTGTAATGGCATTAAAATCAGGCCGTGCAATCCGCTTTAACGAATCAACCGTAAGGCCTATGGGACGTACCGCAACAGGTGTACGTGGTATTACCCTGGAAGACGAGCATGATGAAGTTGTTGGCATGATCAGTATTGATAACCCGGAAACAACCGTTTTGGTAGTATCTGAAAAAGGGTATGGTAAACGGACCGATATTGATGACTACCGCGTAACAAACCGTGGAGGTAAAGGTGTTAAAACATTAAATATTACTGATAAAACCGGAAAACTTGTTGCCATAAAAGGTGTTACTGATAAAGAAGACCTGATGATCATTAATAAATCAGGTATCATCATAAGGATTGCGATCAGCGAGTTAAGGACAATGGGAAGGGCTACCCAGGGTGTAAGGCTGATAACGCTGAAAGAAAATGATGAAATAGCATCAGTTGCAAAAATTGAACATGATGATGAGGAGGATGAGAAGGAAATTGACGAAAACGCTGAAAACAATGGCACTGAACCAGCTGCCGGCGATACAGATGAAATAACTGAATAAAGCATAATGCAGGGCCGTAAAATTAAGTTATCGGTTTTAATAGTATTGTTCACTACGTCTGCAGCCTTCTGTCAAACAGAGGCGCTTAAGAGTGTAGTGAACAATCTTGCTTTTTATAAGCAAAAAAAGGATTTGAAATATTTAAGCAATGCCAAAAAATCGGTTGACAGCTTATTTACTACTCATGCCGATTCGCTTAATATTGAAAAAAATATTTACAGGGCTTTAGTTAACTCGACTATCCTGTATATCGATTCTTTAAACAAACTTAGGCAATCCGAAAAACTATTCCCCGAAACCATAGCGCTTGTTGACAAAATAGCTTCAGATAGAAAGATATACAGGTATCAGCCGGAGATGGATTATGTTAAACGCTGTTTAACAAATGTTTATTTACGTAAAGCATTTGTTTATATCCGGAATTCTGATTTTATAAATGCACTGCGGCTATTTGAGAATGCCCAAAAATATGCGCCTTCGTACAAGCAATTGAAAGTTTATATGGCTTATTCAAATAATAAACTGGGCAATTTGCAGGTGGCCGCAAAGTACTATGCTGGTATGATAAATAACGATAGCACCAAAGCTGAATATGTTGAAGCTGCATCTTACATTTATAAATCCCTGGGGGATACAGTTACAGCGCTTGATATTATTAAAAAAGGGCGAAGTTTTTTGCCAAACGACAAATCACTGCTACTTGATGAAGCAAATATTTTAAATAACAGAAAAGATTACAGGGCTCTGGAACCTTTAATCCCTGCATTACTTGATATCAATACCAATAAGGCAGATGTGGCTTTTGTGGCGGCAAACTGTTACGATCATTTAAATCAATATGATAAAGCTGAGTCACTTTATTTACGCTCAATAGAGTTAAATAGTGCGGCATACGACCCGATATTTAATTTGGGATTATTGTATTTTAAGCAGAGCCTGAAAAAGCGGGAGAAGGATAATACTCAAAATATGACGCGCGCGGCCCAATGGCTCGAAAAAGCAAATGAAATATCTCCAAATGATACTAATTGCTTGCAGGTGTTACAAATGGTTTACACACAAACCGGAAATCAAAGTCAATTAAACAATATAAATAATAAACTAAAACAGTTAACCAATCAATAATAAATCATGAAAATTAAATTTTTGATGGCGGCCTTGTTAGGCTTAATTTCGGTAACGGCTTTTGCACAAAAAGGCGAATTAACCACTGCGCAAACTGAGTATAATGATTATTTGGTTTCGAGCGGACAAAAACTGGCAGTTTTAGTTGCCAAGGCTAAAACAAGTCTCGGCAATGCAAAAACCTCTATTGATAAAGCATCTACTAATAGTAAAACCGCTGCAATGCCACTTACTTTTGCATTAAAAGCTGCGATTTACAGTGCAATAGCTAAAGACGACTCTATACAAACAAGTGCAGCTGTTGAAGCTAATACTGCTATGGATGCATTGAAACAAGCAAAAACACTCGATACGAAAAATGAAAACGCAAAATTAATTGATGAAGCTTCCAAGCAAATAGCACAATATGAGGTAAATAGGGGTGTAGCCGAATTTCAAAATAAAAAATACGATGATGCATATAAATCATTTGATATCGGTCGCCAGTTAATACCTACAGATACCACTATGATCCTTAATACTGCTATTGCGGCTGCCAATGCAAAAAATTACAAAGCCGCCGAAGACAATTATAATTCCTTATTAAAATTGAATTATAACGACAAGAAAAGAGTTTATAATGATCTTCCCGGTATTTATCTGGTAAACAAGGATACTGCGGGTGCAATTAAATCAATTGATGAGGCGCTGGTTAAATATCCTGACAATCCAAACCTTCGTCGTTTAGAGATTGAGATTGCGCTTCAATCCGGTAAGTTAAGTGATTTAACTTCGAAATTGCAAAGTGCTATTGCAGGCGACCCAAAAAACAAAGTACTGTATTATTATGCAGGTTTAACTAATACAGAAATTGGAGATGCCGCCAATGATAATGCAAAAAAGCTTAAAGATACTGATCCGGCTAAAAAAGCTACTTACCAAACTGCACTGGATAATTATGCCAAAGCAGGGGATTACTTTAAAAAAGCACTTGAAATAGATCCTGATTATTATGAGGCAAACAGGGGTTATGGATACGCTTTATTAAGGCCGGCTATTGACGACTATAATAAAGCGAATCAAACAAAAGACGATAAAGAATACGCTGTGCTCCGAAAAAAAGCTAATGTTCAATTTGATCTTGCCAAACCATATATACAAAAGGCGGTGGATATCAATCCTAAGTCGGCTGACGCATTAACACTTTTAAGAAATTATTACAAGGGAAAGTATGATCCCGCTCACGCTGTAGAAAATGCTAAAAAAGCAGATGACCTGAAAAAACAAATTGACGCATTGCCAGCAGGTGGCGGTCAATAGGCAATTGGATTTTAATTGCCAATATAAAAACAATCTAAAGAAGGCCGGAATTGATATCCGGTCTTTTTTTTGGTTGCTTTTTTATGGCCGACATATGAATTGTAACGAGGGAGGAAGTAAACTATATAGATAAGGTTTCATTATTAACTTCATTTTAATTAACATTACTTAACATAATGTTAATTATGAGAAAAATTGATTTTTAATTACATCAACTCCAAAAGGTAGTTAATAGCTAACCAAACGATACTCACTAAAATTTAATAGTTCCTGCTTTTTGATCTTATAATTGAATCAGTATATTAAAACATATCAAAATTAATTTGGCGGTTTTTTATACATCCGGAAATATTAATGCATATCCTATAAAAATTCCCGTAGAATTTTCTGATATTTAAACAATATGTTAGTTTCTGAGCGTGTACTAAAATGGGCAGTTAACTTCTACCCTCCTTTACTTTTTCAACGCGTTTGGGTAATTAAATTTGAAAAGGATTTTCGCGGAGTCAGGGTAAAGATCAACAAGAGTCTTTTAAACAGAAACACTAATAGCTCCATTTTTGGAGGAACGATCTTTTCGGCAGCAGACCCTTTTATTCCCTTACTGTTTCACCACATTTTAAGCCATAAAGGCTATAAGGTAAAGGCATGGTCCAGATCAGCTGCGATAAGATTTGTTAAGCCGGGAAACTCTGATCTTTATTTTAATATCGTTATAACAGACAGTGAATTAGCCGATTGCGAGCATCAATTAAACCTTATTGGAAAGTACCGTAAATCATATTCTATTGAGATTTTTGATAGAAATGAGAAATTGTGTGCGTCGGTAATAATTGAGATGTATGTTCGTAACTTGAGTTTTAGCGAAAGCACAGCCGATGGCGAATGAGATTAATAACTTCAATAAAATATAACAATGCGCGTTTTTATGAATGATGATGCATTCCTAAAAAAAGGATTTCATATATCAACAGATCAAAATTTGCTTGATTTTGAAATAATTTACAAATACCTGAATGGAGATTCGTATTGGGCGCAGGGTATCCCTGCAGAAACCCTCCGTAAGGCCATTGCAAATTCATTTTGCTTTGGCGTTTATCAGCAACGTACACAGATTGGCCTTGCCAGGGTGATTACAGATAAGGCTACATTTGCTTACATTTGCGATGTATTTATCCTGCCGGATTTCAGAGGAATCGGATTGTCAAAATGGTTAATTCAAACTATCGTTGAACACCCGGAATTACAAGGACTAAGGCGGTGGTCGCTGGCGACTGCAGACGCCCATGGGTTATACCGCCAGTTTGGATTTTCAGAAATAACCCGTCCGGAAAGTTGGATGGAAAAATTTAAACCTTATCAATCGCTTAAAAAAGAGGAAGAATAAAAATGAATGTGAAGAGGCTGATTTTTGAAGGCGAAGGGGTAACACTTGACTTTAAAAAAACGATTACCAGTTGCGAAAAGATTGCACGGACAATGGTTTCTTTCGCTAATAACAAGGGTGGCAGGCTGCTGATTGGTGTAGCTGACGATGGCACTATAAAAGGTGTGAAAGCAGAAGATGAGGAACGGTATATGATCACTAAGGCTGCTCACCTATTCTGTAAGCCGGCCCTTGAACCTGTATTCGAAGAAATTTACGTTGATGACAAACTGGTGCTGGTGGTTGATACTCCTGAAAGCATCCTTAAGCCGCATTATGCGCTGGCAGAAGATGGCAAATGGTGGGTTTATGTACGGGTTAAGGATAAGAGTATATTGGCAAGCAAAATTGTTGTCGATGTATTAAAGCGATCAGCATCCAATGAAGGTGTGTTAATTGAATATTCAGCAAAGGAAAAAGCGCTGCTTGAATACCTGGAAAAGGCCGCCCGTATCACGATAAAAGAATGTTGTGAGCTGTTGAATATAGGCCGTAAACGCGCACAACGCCTGTTGGTTGACCTGATACTGTCGGGAATTATCAGGATAAACACTACTGAAAAAGAAGAGTTCTATACGGCAGTTTAGAATTTAAGAATGGAGATTTGTTTATCCAAATGCCGGAAAAAATCTTATCCTGAATAACATTTGTCTGAACACAAAGCCTCAACCTCAAAAATGACCCTGTATCACAAATATAAAAATCATTACCGCGAAAATCTGCACCTGGCTATCCCGGTTGTGATCTCGCAATTAGGTCATACACTGGTTCAAACTTCCGATACAATTATTGTGGGGCATTTTGCAGGCACCGTTTCTTTAGCGGCGGTATCACTGGCAAACAGTATTTTTATTATAGTACTAATAATTGGCATTGGAATTTCCTATGGCTTAACACCACTGATCGCTCAGCATAACGGACGTGCCAATTATCCAGAATGTGGTCAATTACTTTCAAACAGCTTGTTTATAAACATTGCAACGGGAATTATCCTTTTTTCTGTTACCTATTTTGGCTCTCAATATCTATTAAGCCACCTTGGTCAAACCCCGGCCGTAGTAAAGCAGGCAAAGCCATTTTTATTCCTGCTCGGATTGTCTGTTATCCCTATGCTGGTATTCAATACATTTAAACAGTTTGCCGAAGGCCTTGGCTTTACCAGGCAGGCAATGCTGATCTCTATATGGGGAAATGTGCTGAACATTTGCCTTGGGATCATTTTTGTAAAAGGCTTATTTGGTATTGCGCCAATGGGCATTAAAGGAGTTGGCTACAGTACCCTGATCGATCGTTGCCTTATGGCGTTGGTGATGAGTATTTATGTTTTCAGATCGGCCAATTTTAAAAAATATTTAACAGGTTTTGTATTAACTAATATCGACCGAATACGGTGTTTGCAGATTTTACGTATCGGCGCCCCGGTCGCCCTGCAATACACCTTTGAGATCAGCGCGTTTAGTGCCGCTGCCATCCTTATCGGTACTATAGGCTATCATGAACAGGCGGCCCATCTGGTTGCAATCAACCTGGCTTCAATTACTTACATGATGGCAAGCGGCTTATCTGCCGCTGCTGCAATAAAATCCGGAAATTATTTTGGCAGTAAGGATCATCATAAACTGCGTCATTCAGCTATATCAAGTTACCATATTGTATTGGTATTTATGTCGGTAACTGCCCTACTGTTTACTTTGTTTAATCATTTGTTACCATGGATATATACTTCAGATAAAGAAGTTATTGACATTGCAGCACAGTTACTTATAATTGCCGCTTTTTTTCAACTATTTGATGGAACACAGGTGGTGGGGCTTGGTATTTTACGGGGAATGGGCGATGTAAATATTCCTGCATTTATCACGTTTTTAGCATACTGGGTGGTTGGTTTACCAGTAGGCTACATTTTAGGATTACAATTACATTTGGGTGTTAAAGGTGTTTGGTATGGTTTAGTACTTGGATTGATGGCATCTTCTATCCTGCTATTTTTCCGGTTTCAGTTTGTAAGCAGAAAACTTAGTCGTTTGAGCATTACTAAAGATTTAAATAGCTGACATATTATTCAGAAATACAGATCGTGCGCGATCCTGAAGGTATTGCAATGCGCATCAACAATGTCTTTAATATCTGGTGAGTAGCCTCCTCCCATGCTAACCTGTACAGGAATATTATGTTTGATAGCTTGTTCAAATACAAATTGATCACGCATTTTACATGCAGCTTTTGATAAGGCCAGTTTTCCTAATTTATCAGATACCAAAATATCCACCCCGGCTAAATAAAATATAAAATCCGGTTTTTGCTGAGCGATTAGTTGGGGTAAAGTTGATCTGAGTATGGAGAGGTATTCATCATCACCTGTCCCATCGGCCAAAGGAACATCCAAATCAGATCGTTCTTTTCTGAAAGGGAAATTATTAGCGCCATGCATGGAAAATGTAAAGACATGCGGATTATTTTCAAATATCTGCGCAGTACCATTTCCCTGATGAACATCTAAATCAATTATTAAGATAGATTGTGCTAATTTATTATTTAACAAGTAGTTAGCAGCTATTGCCTGGTCGTTCAATAAACAAAATCCCTCGCCCCAGTTGGTACCTGCATGATGCGTTCCGCCAGCCACATTGAAGGCTACTCCAAAATCAAATGCATAATGGCAACCATCAATAGTTCCTTTGGCAATGCGCACTTCACGCTCAATTAATTCACCCGATAATGGGAACCCTGTACGTCTTTGCTCTTTGGGTGGTAAAGTTAGCTCCCGCAATTGTTCCCAATATCCGCTGTCATGCGTCCATAAAATGATCTCTTCTTCCAACAGTCCCGGCGAAAACAGGTTCTCAGCAGTGATGATACCCTCATGAAGTAATTGTGCAGGAATAAGCTCATACTTTAACATCGGGAAACGATGCCCGGCTGGCAACGGGTGTATGTATATCGGGTCGTAAGCTATTTTAAGCATCAATAAAGCCCTGTAATTAAATTTCTTTGAGCGCGGCGGCAAGAATACGTCCGGCTTCAAACACCTGTTTAAAGCTGTTATAAAGCGGCACAGGGCTTAAACGAATAACGTTTGGTTCACGCCAGTCGCCAATCACACTGTTTTTTGTTAAATAATTAAAAATCGCTTTAGCATTTTTCTTGCAAACGATAGATAACTGGCAACCGCGCTCCGCTTTATTTTGAGGTGTGATGATCTTAAACAACTCAGCTCCTGCGTCTTTATTAACTTCATTTATTAAAAACTCCAGGTAACCGGTAAGTAGTTCGCTTTTGGCGCGCAACGGAACTATGCCTCCTGCCTGTTCAAAAATATCAAGGGCCGCCTTATGCAAAGCCATTGGCATCACTGGAGCGGTACTCAACTGCCAGCCGACCGCACCCCGCTCTGCCTCAAATTCGGACTTCATCAAAAAGCGGCTATCCTGCCGGTTTCCCCACCATCCCTCAAAGCGGTTTAAATCCTTATTTTGAAAATGCTTTTCGTTCACAAATACCCCGCTGATTCCACCAGGCCCGGAGTTCATGTATTTGTAAGAGCACCAGGCAGCAAAATCAACATTCCATTCGCTTAACCTTAAGGGCACATTTCCGGCAGCATGTGCAAGGTCGAAACCTGCATAGGCGCCGACTTTATGAGCGGCAGCCGTTATTGCTTCCATCTCAAAAAGCTGACCGGTAAAGTAATTCACGCCTCCAAAAAGAACCAAAGCCAACTCATTGCCGTGCTCATTTATTTTTTGAATGATATCATCCGTTCTCAAAGTAAACTCACCTTCGCGTGGAAAAACTTCAATAATAGCATCTCCAGGAGCATAACCATGGAATCTCGCCTGGCTTGCTACAGCGTATTGATCTGACGGAAAAGCACCGCCTTCTATTAATATTTTAAATCGTTTATTTATTGGTTTATAGAAACTTACCATCAATAAGTGAAGATTTACTGTAAGTGAATTCATTACAGTAACTTCCTCTTCTTTTGCCCCTAACAGGCCGGAAAGTGTGTGTATTAGTTTTTTATGATACTCCAACCAGGGATCATCGCCGGCAAAAAAACCTTCAATAGCAAGCTCTTTCCAGTTAGCAAATTGATCATTAACATATTTTTGAGCAGAGAGGGGTTGCAAGCCAAGTGAGTTTCCGCAAAGATAGATCGCATCTTTTCCGTTATGTTTCGGAACCAAAAATTGAGAACGGAAATCTTTTAGCGGATCCTGTTCATCCAGTTCGTTTGCGAATTCTAAGGTATTTTGGTAGTTCATTGTTGGAATAATATGATTAGTGTTACTATCCAGATGTAAATGTGTATTTGCGATTCTGTTTGAACCAGGATTTATAGGATTTACGGATTACCGGGAATAAAAAATCTGTATCGTCCTAAAAAAGTTTGCACTTTTTTACTTTAGTCCTGCAGGCTATTACAATCATAAAATCCGTAAATCCTATAAATCCTGGTTCAGACAAAAAATTACATAGCCGGTAAGGGCATAAAAATAATTATTTATTTGGCTTGCTCACATAAGGGTTTCCTTTTACATAAAACCTGTAGGGAAGTAAAGCATCCTCACCCGCATAAGAAACGCCGACACGTGGCACGGCGACAATCTGTTCATCTGAAAAAATCAATCCCTTGTCCTCCACCCATATCGTGTCACTTTGCAAACTGAAGGCATTTATGTTGCGCGATATGCCCAGTGCTTTCGCAACTGAACCAGGCCCCGAGGTAATGTTGGGCTTTACGGTGACCATATTCCGCCGGTAAAGCATAGCTTCAATTCCTTCTGTTGGCTGGATGGCGCGGATTAAAATTGCATGCGGTTGTCCTTCGCCCGATGTTACGATGTTAAACATCTCATGGATACCATAGCACAAATAAACATAAGT
>JAQBOU010000201.1 GCA_028287865.1 Mucilaginibacter sp.
GGCTGCGTATCGCGTGCTATTGAAACTTCGGGTGCCGTTCTGCCTTCCTTTTCAGGGGTTATCCCTGCGGAATCAGGTTTTTAATTTAATTGCCCCTCATGAGCGGGCATTGCTGTTAGCGGGGTAATGGCGAGGTTAAAGACCGAAAGCAGGTTGCATATTTTGAGCAAGGCCAGCTCCACCTGCAAACGCTGGTTCTTGCTGAGCTTATAACTCAAATCGCACTGGTTGGCAATGTTCATGGCCGATAGCAAAAACGAAACTGTAGATGCTTGCGACTGCTGCAGGTATTTTGCTTTTATCCCTTCACTTACTTCCAGCAGCTTTAAAGTTGCCTGGTCCTTACTTACCAGCAGGTTGCGGAAATGCTCCGAAAGTCCTGATATAAAATGCGCGCCATCAAAACCACGGGCTAATATTTCATCAAATAGTAACAGTGTTTGGGCGTTGTCTTCATTTAACAATCTGTCTGTAATACTGAAATAGTAATCGTAATCCAGTATGTTCAGGTTATCAATTACAGAGCGATAGGTAACATTGCCTCCCGAAAAACTAACGATCTGATCGAACATGGAGAGGGCGTCCCGTAAACCGCCGTCGGCTTTTTGAGCGATGATATGCAAGCCGTCGGGCTCGTAATTGATATTTTCTTTTTTTGCGATGGATGCAAGGTGCGCGGCCATATCATCTACCCTGATGCGGTTAAAATCAAAGATCTGGCAACGCGAAAGTATGGTAGGCAGTATTTTATGCTTTTCGGTAGTGGCCAGTATAAATATGGCATAATGCGGGGGCTCTTCCAGCGTTTTTAAAAACGCGTTGAAAGCTGCCTGCGACAGCATGTGCACCTCATCAATAATATAAATTTTATACCGTACCGCCTGCGGCGGGATGCGCACCTGCTCAATTAAACTGCGGATATCATCGACCGAGTTATTGGACGCCGCATCAAGCTCATGAACGTTAAAGGAATTACCATTCTGGAACGACTGGCACGAAGCGCAAACGCCACAAGCCTCGCCGTTTGGCTGCAAATTTTCGCAATTAATGGTTTTGGCAAGGATACGCGCACAGGTAGTTTTACCCACGCCACGCGGACCACAGAATAAAAATGCCTGCGCAAGCTGGTTATTCTTAATAGCGTTTTTCAGCGTATTAGTGATATGCTGCTGACCTACAACGCTTTCGAAAGTAACAGGGCGGTATTTGCGTGCCGAAACGATAAAATTATCCACTGGGTTAAAGGTAATAACAAAATGGCTATGTTAAAAGTGGTGTGGGTAATTAGGTTACATAAATTAGATTTGCAAAGTATAAATCAGATTTGCGAAGTTTTTGAAACTTCGCAAATCTTGCAGAACCGATTAATTTTTTAAATTTGTATATTGACCAATCAAATTATGCAGCTATCTGACCTCGACGTAACAAAAACTTACACCTACGCCGACTACCTGAAGTGGACGTTTGATGAACGACTGGAGCTAATCAAAGGAAAGATCTTCAAAATGAGTCCTGCACCAGGTTCAGTTCATCAGCGCATTTCCTTAAGAATTACTTTAAGAAATACTTACAGTAGTACAGCCCGATGTATGTGTAGTATGCTATCCAAAAAAAATTGATGATAAGGGCTGTTTGGGGGCTCCGGATATTGTAGTTGAGATTTTATCCCCCGGAAATAAAAAGGAACTTCAAAACAAATATGAAGTATATGAAGAAGCCGGCGTGCTTGAATATTGGATTATCCATCCACTGGAGAAAACCTTTTTTAAATACACATTGGTTGATAGTCAGTTTCAATCATCGCGCTTATTAACTATTGGTGATGAAGTAACGACAAATATACTCCCTGGTTTTGTTATGAATTTGGATGAGTTGTTTGCGGATCCAAATAGTTAGAGAAGTTTTTATTATATTTATACTTATGAAAACCTTATCAAAATCCTGCTCCTTATTCAGCATATTAATAACAACATTTTTATTTACCACATCGTTTTGGGCAAGCGGAGTAAAAACAACCGATATCCAAATTAAAAGGGGCAGCAGCAAATCTGTAAAAATTGGTTGTTCTCAAAGCGCACTAATCGCAGCATTTGGAAAACCCACTCATATTAAAAATTACTATTTTGAAATTGATGAAAAAAAAGGACATATAGTTAACTATAACGGCTCGGATTTTTACTTTGAAGACGATGATAAACTGATGAACTTTGAGATTAAAACAGCCGGTTTTAATTTAACCTTTGGTCACCCGCATATGACGGTGTCGATTGGCACAAATGAAAAAAGCATCCCTCCCGGGTTTAAAGTATATGGCGGTAATAACCGCGCGAACGTTTATGAATTTTATAATGCTGAAGGTTCGTTGACGGATCAATATCTTGAATTTGATTATACTGGCAGCTCAATTACAAGGATAATGTACGGCGATAATTAAGTTTATACACAATCAAAAATCGTCATCCGGCAAATGATCGTCATCATCAGGGTCTGAAAGATCATTATCGAGCTGGATCTCGTGCAGGTCATCCGCATCTTCGGCCATATCTTCAAAGTCTTCGTCATCAATGTCCGACCAATCCCCGTCTTCATCATTTATATCATCGTCATCTCCGGGCGATAACATGGTCATTATCCCTGGCATTGAAGGTTGATCGGTTACAGTGGTATATTCCTTAATCAGCATATTTAAAGGTTCTTTAACAAATAAAATATAAACTATTGGACTTACGAAGTTTTTTAAACTTCGTAAGTCTGTCTTTATGTAAAATATTACTCTAAAAATTTCATATCCTCTTCGGTCAGCTTTATATCGGCAGCCTTTAAATTCTCTTCAAAATGCACTAATGATGAGGTGCCCGGTATTGGCAAGATCCATGGCGAGCGGTGCAGCAGCCAGGCTATATTTGCCTGTACTTCATTGATACCGTATTTTTTTGCGATCTCTGCTATCCGGGTATCTTTTTTGGGCATAGATAAAAACAAAGAAAAGTACGGAACCAGCGGAATTCCGTTTTTTTCACAAATATCCAGCACTTCTTCGCCGCCATTGCTCTCCATGTGCCCTGCTTTATGCGTAGTACGCTGCGCATGACCGTACATGTTTTCAACGGTTGCTATCTCACCCATTTTCATGGCTGTCTCCAGTTCATCGCGGGTTACATTGCTCACACCCACATGCAGTATTTTACCTTCTTCCTGCATTTTAAACATGACTTCCATTGATCTTTCAAAGTTCATAGCTCCCCCCATAGCCCTGAAATGTACCAGCGTTATTTGCTCCTGCTTTAAAGTACGCAGGTTATTCTCAATACTGCTGCGTAAATTTTCGGGGGTATTGTAGGGGATCCAGCTTTTGTCAGGCTTACGGGCCCCTCCTACCTTGGTGCAGATCACCAGGTCTTTTGAGTACGGGTACAAAGCTTCTGCTATCAGGCGGTTGGTTACGTCCTCGCCATAATAATCCGCAGTATCTATAAAATTGATACCGCTTTCAATAGCCCGTTTTAATATCTGTAAAGCTTCAGGCCGGTTTGCCGGTTCGCCGTATATCTCGGGGCCGGTAAGGCGCATGGTGCCGTAGCCTAAGCGGTTAACGGTTAGGGGATTTTTACTATTGGCCGCTATGGTAATGGTTTTTTGAATGTTCATATTAATACAATTAACTTTTTAATATTATTAGAAGCAAGCTTACTCAACTTTTTTTTTGCCTTTCCTATCCATTCATAATGCAGGAGCAACAAATTATTATCTAATTATTTTTAATAAATCAAAATTAGGCCTTTTATTACAAAATCCAGCTGTTAAATTGAGCTGATGGTAAGTGTTATTATTATATTGCGACTATATATGCCGTTGAACCTTTATCGCAGTTAACACAAACCTACCTTTTGATGAAACTCCACGTGCTGTTAATAATACTTATCTTTTTTAGTGCTGCTGCTTTTAGCCAGGATGCTGTAAAAACAAACCCGGTAATTTATGGAGATGCGGGTTTAGGTATACCCTTAACAGGGACAGGTGGCATTCAGTTTAATACAAGCTTTAACTACCAGGTTAAAAAAAGCTTATTTACATTAAGGTTGATTGAAATTGAAAGTTATAAGTCGGCTGCCAAACCTCTTTCTTCTTATACAATATGGCCAGGCTTTACAAACTCAGGCAACATGACCGAAGTTGGTTTTTTATACGGTTGGAGAACAGTAAGCAGAGCCCATTCATTCAGTTTTTCGGCTGGTGTATCATTTAACGACAGAACAACTAACTATACCGATAGCTATAATCAAAAAAAATATACAGAAAACCGCTACCCCGGCATACCATTTGAAATAAACGTTTTGTGGTTCAAATCCAGCAAAAAAGGGTATCATATATACAACATCTTCCCTGTTGGAAAACCTACAGGTTTTGGCAACAGTATAGGATTTAAATTATCGGGGAATTTATCACAGCACAGTTATCTCTCCCTTGGTTTGGTAATGGGCATAGGATATCATAAACAATATAAGTAAAGCTAATATCTATCAAACCCACTTTTAAATGCGCCAGGGATAGCAGCGGATACCGGCTTTGCGGCTAAAGCCTGCGCAGTATGAGCGAATAGCCCGCCCGGGCGCCCAAATTTCAAGAAGCGGTGGTAGTGGCATTAACGTCGCACGTATATTTACCCACCCGGTCGTTGCTTCGCCGACCACCCTCCCTTTTACAGGCAAAATGGAGGGTTGAAAAGTGATTTTAACTTCCCTTAATACCCGACGTGTACAAAACGTTAATCTATTTCCAGACAGTATTATATTTTGTTAACACGAATACATTTTACCGTACAAATTGACTTATTAACTATTTGATAATAATAAAAATCTCCCTATATTTGCAGCCCCGTAATAGCGGGTAATTTATTAAAAATCAAAGTATAACAATGCAACAGTACGAAATTGTGATCGTTCTAACCCCGTTGTTATCAGTTGAAGCTGCTGCAGAAGGCATTGCCAAATACAGCAAATTCATCGCTGATAACGGAGCCGAAATTGTCCAGGAGGATAATTGGGGTTTGAGAAAATTAGCGTACCCTATTCAAAAAAAGACTACAGGGTACTATCACTTAACTGAATTCAGGGCTCCGGGTGAATTAATTAACAAATTGGAAATTGAACTTAGGCGCGATGAGCGTGTACTACGTTTCCTCACCATTGCTTTGGATAAACATGCCATTGCATACAATGAGAAAAAACGTAGCGGCGCATTTAACCAAAAGAAA
>JAQBOU010000214.1 GCA_028287865.1 Mucilaginibacter sp.
TCCGGTTCGGTAAAACGATTAACACCCACTAACACTCTTTTACCATTTTCAATTTCTGTTTGATATTCATAAGCCGACCGTGCAATTTCCTGCTGAATATAATCCTGTTCAATTGCTTTTACTGAGCCGCCCATAGCATCAATTTTATCAATGTATTCATTGGCAGCTTTTTCCAGTTCGTCCGTTAATGCTTCAATAAAGTATGATCCAGCCAATGGGTCGACAGTATCCGTAACGCCGCTCTCAAAAGCAAGGATCTGCTGGGTGCGCAGGGCAATTTTAGCAGCAGCTTCTGTTGGCAGGGATATAGCTTCATCATAACCATTGGTATGTAATGATTGCGTACCGCCCAGCACTGCCGCCAATGCCTGGTTGCTTACCCGCACTATATTATTCATGGGTTGTTGTGCAGTTAAGGTTGAACCCCCGGTTTGGGTATGAAAACGAAGCTTTTGTGCTCCTGCATCCGTTGCGCCCAGCTGTTTGGTAATATGCGCCCACATGCGCCGTGCAGCCCTGAACTTGGCTATCTCTTCAAAAAAATTATTATGGCAATTAAAAAAGAAGGATAATCTTTTAGCGAAGACATTTATGTCAAGCCCTTTGTCCATCGCAGCCTTCAAATAGGCTTTACCATTGGCCAGGGTAAACGCCAGTTCCTGTACAGCTGTTGAGCCGGCCTCGCGGATATGATAGCCGGATATTGATATGGTGTTCCACTTGGGTACTTCCTTGCTGCAATACTCAAACACATCAGTTATCAGCCGCATCGAGGCCGCGGGTGGATATATATAGGTGCCGCGTGCTGCATACTCCTTTAATATATCATTTTGTACAGTGCCCGAGATTTGTTTAAGATCTGCGCCTTGTTTTTTGGCAAGGGCAATGTACATGGCCAGTAATATAGGTGCGGTTGCATTAATGGTCATAGAGGTAGTAATGTTTTTAAGTTCAATACCCTCAAACAAAATCTCTATATCTTTTAATGAGTCGATGGCTACGCCAACTTTTCCAACCTCGCCGTCGGCAAGCTCATGGTCCGAATCATAACCTATTTGTGTGGGCAGGTCAAAAGCTACCGAAAGGCCCATGGTTCCCTGGCTTAGCAGGTAATGGTAGCGCTTGTTCGATTCTTCCGCAGTTGAAAAGCCCGCGTACTGGCGCATCGTCCAGGGTTTGCCCCTGTACATATCTTTTTGTATGCCCCTGGTAAATGGAAATTCGCCGGGCAGTTCATTCATGCCTGATGGCTTGCAATAAACTTCTTTAATTTCAATACCAGACGTGGTTGTAAATTTCTTTTCGGGCATATTATTAATTTGAAAATTTGAAGATGTGTGAAGTTGAAAATGTTATCTAAGGTGCTTTTTAAATTTTCAAATACATCCAGGTAATTTTTAAATTTTAAATCAACGCATCATCAAATTAAAATAGTTCTTCCAGGTCTTTTCTAAGCAGACTGGCGCCGATATCATAAGGATTATCTTCAAGGCTGCTTAAGTTTGACAGGATGGTTTTACTCAGATCAAGTCCCGAGGCGGTTTCCGGTAATGTTCTGATCGCGTTATTTACAATGCCCAACGTATCTTCTTTAACCCGTTTTACTACTGACCATGCCCGGGCGCTCACATAAATTTGCTGTGTTATATTATGCTGATATTCATTGCGGATATCTTCAACAATCAAGCTGTACAGTTCATGTGCATTATAGGCCGGCCCGTTTAGCCGGATCAGCATATTGGCAGGGTTAACGCGTTCAATAAATAACACCAGGCGCTCATAGGCTTGTAAGCGCAAAGGGAGCGTTTGATTGCTGACCGCTTTTTTAAATTCAAGTAACTGTATTTTTTCGTCCCGGTCCAGGTAGGGTTTTATTAAATAAAATGCAATCCAAACAATACCAAGTCCGGCAATGGTGTATTTTAAGATATCTAATAAATAAGGAAACAGGCTCATACAATAAATGTTAAACAGAGGTCATAAATAAATGCCCCGCAACAAAAATCCGCATTTTACCTTATATTTGTATAGTTAATTAAAAAATAAGATGAGTACTGCTGTTGAAACTGCTGTTGCACCGGTAACCTTTACGCTGGGTGCTGTAAAAGAACTATTAAAATTAAAAGACCAGCAAGAACTGGGCGAAGATTTTGGGCTGCGTGTTGGCGTTGAGGGCGGAGGCTGTTCTGGCATGAACTATATTTTAGGGTTTGATCAGAAAAAAGACGGCGACCAAGAGTTTGTGATCGATGGAATAAAGACCTATATGCACAAAGCGCACGGATTGTATCTTGCAGGTATGCAGATCGATTTCCAGGATGGCTTAAATGCACGCGGCTTTACTTTTAATAACCCTAATGCTGCAAGCACCTGCGGCTGCGGAACTTCGTTTTCGGTATAAATAAAATATTTGTTATAATAGGAAAGCTCTCATTTTTTATCAGGGCTTTTTTTTATGTCGATAGCGGTGAACCGACTGGTAATTCGGTTGTGGCTTCTTTCTATATAGCTTAAGTTTTATTTAAAAGCGATATAGGTATCTTAATTTCCGTAACTGTAGCACTCTTCTTTATACAGACCGGCCCGCCTTGGAGACCTTTCTTTTTTGTTTTGGCTCATCAAAGTCCATCAACTTTAAAAATCCTTAGAAAAACTAAATTAAAAACGCAGTTATAAAACAGTTATCAATGGCGCCCCGGCTTTTGAATTAAGCCAGCCTATGGCATTAATATGATAACCCATTTTAAGCATTTCCTCTTCAAAATCATCCATGCTTTCTTCCGCAACGGCAACTAATAAACCGCCACTGGTTTGCGGATCGGCCAGGATATACCTTTGCTCTTCGGTAACAGGTGCGACTTTATTACCATAGCTATTCCAGTTGCGTTGTGTTCCGCCTGGAAAACAATTTTGATCAAGGTAATACTTCAGAGACGGGATAACCGGCACTTTATCAAACTCAATGACTGCCGACAGACCGCTTCCTTCGCACATTTCAGAAAGATGACCTAACAGACCAAACCCGGTTACATCGGTCATGGCTTTTACATAGTCCATCTGACCAAAAACTTCCCCCAGCTTATTTAGCGTGGTCATGCTTTTTAAGGCGATGGCAGCATCTTCGGGCAGCAAAACACCCCGCTTTTGCGCGGTAGACAAAATACCCACACCCAACGCTTTGGTTAGGTATAAACGACAGCCCGCAGTGGCTGTGGAGTTCTGTTTAAGCTGGGGAATATTGACCATTCCATTAACAGCCAAACCAAATACAGGTTCGGGACAGTCTATGCTATGGCCGCCTGCTAAAGTAATACCCGCTTCGGCACATATAGCCCTGGAGCCCTCCAATACTTTTTGCGCCACTTCTGGCGGCAGTTTATCAATGGGCCATCCTAAAATAGCGATGGCAAGTACAGGTTTACCACCCATTGCATACACATCGCTAATGGCATTAGCCGAAGCAATTCGCCCAAAATCATAGGCATCATCCACAATCGGCATAAAAAAATCCGTGGTCGAAATAAGGGCAGTACCATTGCCAAGGTCTAAAACTGCCGCGTCATCCCGTTTATCGTTACCCACCAGCAGTCTGGTATCAGGCTGCGCCGCTATGGGGCTATGCAAAATTTTGTCCAGAATAGCCGGGCTGATCTTGCAGCCGCATCCCGCGCCGTGCGAATATTGGGTAAGTTTAATTGCTTTTGTTTCCATTAAGATTGGGCCTGTTGAGGCATAAGAATAGTTTGCGTGAATGCTAAAATTTGGCTGGCATGAATTGCATGGTCTGCGCCGGTAACATCGAGCGAAAATACGCGGTCGGGCTTGCGTTTGGTTAAACCTGTACGGTAAGTCTTATCATAATAAACCAGTACAATGCGGATAAAATCCTCCATCCGGTTTTCCTGGATGGCTGCTATTGCATCCTTAGTTTGCCCGGGGCCAAGCCGTTTGCGGATACGCTCTGTACATTGTATCAAGAAATCTTTGTCCAAACCACCGTATTCAGCAGTTAATGAGGCGACCCGTATTTGCAAATCAACTTTGATATTGATCATGACTGCTTCACGCATTTGGTGCCAGAAAGGATTGGGAATGAAACGTTTGCCGATTGTAAGGCTTTCATCTTCTACCCAAGTTTCGCGCTTGGTATCCAGCTCTTTTAATTGATTGGCCAGGTTGTTTTCAAACTGTTCCTGGCTTGGCTGGATCATTTTATTCATGGTGCCGTAGGACGAGCCCTGGTGCTGGGTCAGGTCTTCCAGGTCGATCACCTGCTGCCCCATTGTTTTAAGCTGCTGTAGTATCCTGGTTTTTCCGGAACCGGTCATCCCGCCTAAAATGCGAAGCCGGTATTGATTTTCAAATTGCTGATGTACCCAGCCGCGGTATTTCTTATACCCGCCCTCAATTACATAAACCTCAAAGCCGTACAAATCAAGCGCCCATGCCATTGCCCCGCTGCGCATTCCGCCCCGCCAGCAATGAACAGCAATCTTTTTATCAGGTGCAATTAATAATGCTTCTTTAATAAACCCCGACCACTTGGCGCCGGTAAGGTCAAAGCCTAAGAGGATCGCTTCTTCGCGGCCCACCTGTTTATAGGTAGTGCCTACTTTAACTCTTTCTTCGTTGCTGAATAAAGGCAGGTTGAAAGCACCGGGAATGTGCCCATGCTCAAATTCTGCCGGTGTACGCACATCAATGAGCGCGATACCTTCGTTCAATTGAAGAAAGTCACTAATTAATACCGGCTTTACCATTGTGCCGCAAATATACGCTACTATTTATTTGTGTGTGTTTGAATGAACTGATAATTGGAGCGTTTAGCAGTTTTAACTTGATATATCAACTCCGGCTGAGATTAATATCAGTGAGTTTTTTTTAAATATTGATCGTAAAAGGCACCTGTTCCTTTGGCATCAATTCTACCAACAATTACTTGGACTGAACTTTTACTGATGTCGAAATCGGGCTGTAGATGTATGTGTTCTCTTGCGCCAGTCGGAAGGGCCGCTATGGTGTCTTGATTTAAGTCCGCGATTCTTATAAGGAGCTTTGCGAAAGATCTCAATCCTTCAGGGTCACCATGAATTAATACATCTTGCCACTTTTGTATCTCGCCTTCAAATTCATCTTTATTATCGACAACAAGAATATCTAAATGCCCGGTAATTTCTGATTTGTATTTTTTCACAATTTAATTGGTATTCATGTTTTGACGGATCTTTAACTTGTGGCCTTTTCGCCGTACCAATAATATACAAAAGAATTTAAGAGTAAAAGCCTCAAATCTTTCGACTTAAGGCTTTTGACTTAAAGTGTAGCGGGGAGCAGGATCGAACTGCCGACCTTAGGGTTATGAATCCTACGCTCTAACCATCTGAGCTACCCCGCCGGATATTTAATTTTTAAGCGAAAACCACTTTGGGGCTTAATTTGACGTGTTATGAAATATAAACCCGACACCCACTTAAAAAGGTTTGCAAATATAGCAGAAATTCGTTTTCTTTAGAAAAAATGTTAACATTTACAGCTTAAAATATCCAATTGCGAACCTCCCATGCCTGAAAAGAAAGAATTTAAGATAGAGTATGAAATAAAATCGTCTCCAAGAATACTGTACAGCTTTTTAAATGAACCCAATGGATTAACCCAATGGTTTGCTGATGATGTAAGTGTAAGAGACCAGATTTATACTTTTACCTGGGATGGGGAACAGCAAAAGGCTAAGCTGCTTACAATTAAAGAAAACAAGCTGGTTAAATTCAGGTGGGTGGATGACGAGCCGCAATATTACTTCGAAATGGAAATTTTACAGGATGAACTAACCAATGATGTAGCGCTTAGCATTACCGATTTTGCCACCGAAGATACCATTGGTGAACGCAAACTAATCTGGAATAACCAGATCGAATACCTGGTAAGCGTGCTGGGTGCATAAACAAATTTAATTATCCCTATTTTTGTACGTTAAAACCATTATGTGCCGTTATACTGGCGATAATGATGAATGGTAATTCCATTTAACAGGAACTAATATCCGTACAAATTTTATCCTGAATGAAAAAAATACATCTGCTAATACTCAAAGCATTCATAAGGCCTTTTCTCGTTACATTCCTTATAGTAATGTTTGTGTTGTTGATGCTGTTTTTATTTAAATACATCGACGACCTTATTGGCAAAGGCTTTGAATGGTATATAATTCTGGAGCTGATGATGTATGCCTCAGCTACCAATGTGGCTATGGCTCTTCCGCTCTCCGTATTGCTTTCATCAATAATGACTTATGGCAGCCTTGGCGAAAATTATGAATTAGTGGCAATTAAGTCTGCCGGGATTTCCTTACGCCGGGCTATGGCGCCCATGTTTATTGTAATAACGCTCCTAAGTGTTACTGCCTTTGTTTTTTCGGATTATATGTTGCCCAAAGCCAATCTCAAATATTACTCGCTCCTGTATGATGCGCGTCAGCAAAAGTCGGCCAATTTTTTACCCGAAGGTGTTTTTAGCAAGAGTTTTCCAGGCTATTCTATCAGGGTAAAAAAGAAGGATCCCGACGGGCAAACCTTACATGACATAATGATCTACACAAAAAATGCAGCCGAAAATAACACCGACGTTTTACTGGCAAAAGAAGGTAAAATGTACCGGACACCCAACGGCGCATTTTTGGTGTTAAAACTTAAAGATGGGGTTCAATATTCGGAGGACCACGCGCAGGGAAATTTTTTTTTACGGCAAAGGTTAAAACGCTTCCGGTTTAAAGAAACCGAGCAAAAGTTTGATATTTCGGGCCTTAAAATGCACCGCACGGATGAAGCTGAATTTAAATCTGCGTTGCAGATGATGGATCTAAAGCAGCTGAAGAATTCTGAAGAGCTTTCCAGGCGCCAGGCGGATAGCGGTTTAAAAGTGAATTATAAGCTGATAACCGCCTATATCAAATTCTTTAATATACCAATGCGGTCTGCAGCAGGGAAAAAATATATTTCTGCAAGCGGCAATCCGCTTGCAGGTTTAAAAATCAATCAGCAGGTAAGTGCCTTAGCCAACGCTTCAAGTGAGGCACGTTCCATCCAGGATCTTGTTAAAAACCGTTCCGACAGGGATAAAGACCTTTCTAATAATATCCGTAGGGCAATGCTGGAATACCAGAAAAAATTCACCTTATCTGCAGCTTGTATTGCGCTGTTTTTAATTGGTGCACCATTGGGGGCCATCATCAGGAAAGGTGGCTTAGGGTTGCCGGTAGTGGTTTCGGTAATTTTTTTCCTTATCTTTTATATTATTACAACCATTGGCGAAAAATCTGTAAAAGACGGTGATGTCTCTCCTATAATTGGCTCATGGGTAGCAATTGCTATAATAACCCCCATAGGTATTTTTCTATCGTACAAGGCAGCAACAGATTCTGTGATATTTGACATGGAATTATACAAACGCTTTTTTACCAAACTGTTTAAACGAAAAGCGGCTGCATGATCTTGCCAGTGAGATGTTAATGGGACGAATTGATGATATAATCAGCATGAGGCAACCCATTAACCGCTAAACAACGTACTAATTTACAAAGTAACGACCTGATTGATTTGGTTATCGTTTAAATTTGTAATAAATTTAAAGAAACGGCATATAGCTTAGTTAATTAACAAGTTATATCACACACCTGTATATGCTAGATAAAATAGAAGAAGCAATAGAAGCCATAAAGAACGGCCAAACAATTATTGTGGTTGATGATGAAGATCGTGAAAATGAGGGTGATTTTTTAACTGCGGCACGTAACGCCACCCCCGAAACTATAAATTTTATGGTGCGTCATGGCAGGGGGCTTGTTTGTGCCCCTATCACAAAAAAACGTGCTCAGGAACTTGAACTGGAGCCGATGGTTAGCCGCAATACTACTTCGCACGAGACAAATTTTACTGTTTCGGTTGATTTGCTGGCCGGCTGCACTACTGGCATATCTGCGTCTGACCGTTCAAGGACTACTTTAGCGTTAATTGACCCTTTAACCAAACCCGAAGACTTGGGAAGGCCCGGGCATGTGTTTCCATTAATTGCAAAAGATGGCGGCGTATTGCGCCGTTCAGGCCATACCGAAGCTGCTATTGACCTGGCTGTTATGGCCGGTTTTGAGCCTGCCGGTGTAATATGCGAAATAATGAAAGAAGACGGTGACATGGCCCGTCTGCCTGATCTGCTGGAGATTGCAAAAGAATTCGACCTTAAAATAATTTCTATAAAGGATCTGATAGCCTACCGCCTTGCAACCGAATCATTGGTGAACAGGGATATATCAGTAAAAATGCCTACCAAATGGGGCGATTTTGATATGATAGCCTATACGCAGGTTGATAACGGCGACCATCACCTGGCACTGGTAAAAGGTAGCTGGGAACCAAACGAACCGGTTTTGGTGCGTGTGCACAGTTCATGCGTAACGGGTGACATCTTTGGGTCATGCCGTTGCGATTGCGGGCCTCAGTTACATAAGGCAATGGAGATGATTAACAAGGAGGGGAAGGGCGTAATTGTTTACATGAACCAGGAAGGCCGCGGCATAGGTCTTATCAATAAACTTAAAGCTTATCATTTGCAAGAGAACGGAATGGATACCGTGGAGGCAAATATTGAATTAGGATTTAAAATGGATCAGCGGGATTATGGCGTAGGTGCGCAAATATTGCGCAGTTTGGGTGTCTCAAAAATGCGCTTAATGACCAATAATCCTAAAAAGCGCGCCGGATTAATTGGTTATGGACTGGAAGTTGTTGAGAATGTACCTATTGAAATTGCATCTAACCCGCATAACGAAGTTTATCTGAGAACAAAAAGGGATAAAATGGACCATGCAATTATGCTGGATCATTGATCATCCTCTTCCGATTTATTTAATTCTGCCGGCGTACCGCTTCCGGGTACTCGTTTTGTGGGGACAGGAGCCGGTTTAGGGTTATCTTTTGCTGATTTTCCTTTGAAAAAATTCCGTATAAATTCACCAAAAGTATCAAAATCTTTCTGGTAAACTAAGCCTATACCATTTACATATTGAACATCTAACTGGTTGTAAAGCAGGTTTAAGGTGGTACTGTTTAAAACACTGTAAGAGTATCGTGCGCTTAGGTTCCCATTTTTTTGAATAAGATATTGCGCCTCAAAATCTTTTGTAAACTGATTGAAATTGGAATTAAAAAAGTTGGCGTTATTTTGAAACAAGTCATTACTGCCATTAGCAGTATAAGTGTTAAACAAACTTCCGGTAAGCACCAGCCGGTCCTTAAAGTGGTATGAAGCACTGGCATCATTGAATGAGCGGATATTGAGGTCGAGCCCTTTGATATTAGATTGTGAAATAAAGGTATTTAGCTTATTAAATGCAAACTCACTTAATACTTCACCGGCAGTAAGCGCAACCTGGTTAGTTAAATTGTTATTTGCGCCGTTTGAAAAATTACGCCTCAGGATAATACTTAGCGCCTGCTGGCTGCGGTTGTTATTATCAGCAAGATAAGTAGCAAGATCATCTTTTATTGATGGATCAAGCGGGAAGTTAAAGTCAAAATCAATAGTTGGCTGCAATAATGATTTGGTAAGTATCAGGTCGGCCTGAACCAATTCTAACGAATGGCCTTTTGGCGACGATGATCCGGCAGCCTGGTAAAGCGGCTGGATATCTGTACGTACCTCATAAATAGCACTAAGGTTAATAGATGCATTTGACGGATTGCCCGTCCAGCGGATGGTGCCGCCCTGGTTTACACTGAAGTTTTTGCTGATGAAGTTTTTTGCTGTAAACTCAAATTTCCCGGTAGTTATTAAAAAATCTCCAAACATTTCAAAGTCGCCCAGGCTGTTAATGTTAAGCTTCAGGTCATTTGTTTGACCATTGCCTTCCAGCACGCCGTAATCTGTGGTGATTTTTACAGTGGTTTTTTCGTCAACAGTTAAATCGAAATTTAAGGTAACCCCATTAAAGGCCCTTGAGGTGTTTGGTTGTTGTTTGGCTGTATCTTTATGACTGACAAATTTTATAAAATCATAGTCGCTAACGGTAGACGAGGTGTTTAGCGGGATATTAAATACGGTGCCTGCTTCAGTTTTAGCTTTAATATTAATATCCATATTGTCCACAGGGCCGCTAAAGCTAAACTTGCCCGTACCGTATGCGGTGCCATAGTAAACATGGTTGTCTTTGAATGTTGTATTTAACGCCATCAGGTTTTTGGCGGTAAGCACAGCTTCAATGTCGGGGTTTGAAAGATCATTTAAATCAACTTTTCCGGTAACAGTACCAGTTCCCTTCTTTTTGTCTCTCAGTACCATGTTATTGATATTGATAACGCTGTTCTTAACATCAAGGGTATCAGAAACTGTATAGGCAGTTTTTAAATAATTAACCGTTACGCCCGTGTTTGATAGAATAACGTTGCCGTTTAACTGCGGCTTGGAAGGTGGCCCTGTAAGTTTCAGGTTTGTTGAAATAGTTCCTTTAATATCCGAAACCAGGTCTTTAATAAACGGTTCAAAGATTATAGCTTCGGTGTTGTTCATTTTAACATCGAAATCCAGGTTATCTGCCTGCTTATTGCCCAGCTGGTATACACCGGCAATATTCATTGTTTCTTCACCACGGTTATTGATATTCACCTTTACATTCGCTTCTTTACGATCATTACCTATAGCCGATTCGATTTTTACATTACCTACCAGCGTGTTATTCATTGTCATTGAATCAATCGCTAAATGTGCATCAACACCGGGCGAATTCATAATCGACGTAAATTTGACATCGCCATTTAGGGCCCCCTTTAAATTTATACCGGCGGATTTAGTAAGCTGGTTTAAGGTGGACATGCTGAATTTGTCAAATGATAACTTTAGAACGTCCGTAGGGTTGTTAGAAATAAAACCATCTATTTTTACTTTTTGCGGACCATTTGAAAGCTCAAAACCAGACACTTCTGTTTTTCCATTCAGAAATTTAACACTCACCTTGTCTACCAGCTTCCAATATTCACGCTCCAATATAATGTCTGATGGGAGTAATTGTAGGCGGACAGTAGTATCGCGTGCAAATTTTACCAGGCCATACAAATCAAGCTGGTTAACTGCATTTGCATCAGCTAATTTAATGTTGAAGTTTAAACTGTCTCTCTTTAAAAAGTTGGTTACTGTAATATTTTTTATAAATAAACTGTCGGTAATATTTATTTTGCTCAGCGATAAATTCAATCCCAGGTAATCGTTATTGGTACTTTCATCAATAATAAAATCATGAAAAACCGTTTTCCCCAGTTTTATTGTTTTGATATAGGCATTTAATGTCGCGGTTTTCTTTTCGGAATTAAACGCACCTAAAAATGTACCCTGATCGGGTATTTTAAGGTCGGGCATAAAAAAGGCCAACAATGGATCAGTATTTTTTAATTTCAGATTAAATGAAAAATCCTGTGGTTTAAAAGGAGCTATAGTTGTTTCCAACGAAGGGATATATTTTTTTATGATTGTATTAAAATAGGCGGGAAGTGTTGCCAGGTCAAAATTTCCCTTAATGTCAGCATCTGCAATGTCCGACTTTAAGCTAATTGAGTGGCCATTGCCCTTGCCGCCTGCTGTTACAACAATCGAATCCACGGGATAGTTATTTCTCGGATCTGATATATAAATATGCCGCAAAGCAATATTACCGGTTAGGTTTTCCAGGCTGTTGCCGCTAAAGTTGGTTGTTATCCCGGTAGAAAAAGTAACGGTATCGTTCAGCAATTTTAAATCATGCAGGTGTACATCTTTAACAGTGGCCGTAAAATTATAAAATGGTAAAGCAGGGTTTAAATTGACGCTCCCGTTTAAATTAAGCTTAATTTTTTTGTCGTTGATTGTTATTTTGGCAGCTGCAATTTTTTTGATAAAGGTGCCGTTTATGGTCAGGTTTTGATAGTTATAACCTTTAAAATCAAGCGCGGCTATACGGGCATCCAATGTTTCATTTAAGGTTTTCAAATCATTGCCGCTTCCTTTGATATTTGCTGTTAGGGTGGTGCGTCCAAGTGCTGTTTGATGCAGTAAACTGCCAAGGTCAAACGCGTAGGTAGCAAGTTTGCCGCTGTATGATGGTATTCCTTTTTTATTGATCTTTAAATTGATATCAGAGTCAAACCTGCCCAGTTTTGTCTTGAAGGTGCCATATGCAACAAAGTCGTTTTGCAGGCCGGTAAACCTTCCGCTAAAATTTATATTTCCAAATTTCGAGATAATATCAGGCACATGGCCGTTGTGCGTATCAGTGAAGTTACTGTACAAATAATCCAGATCGGCCTTATTGGTTGCTATTTGCTCGAAATTTAACTCCAGGAAAGTGTTATTCCAATTAGGTAAACCTCTTAAACTAAAGTCGCCTTTTATATATGTGGCTTTTCCGCCTGTTATTAAAAGGTCTTTTGCCTTCAGGTTATTTACATATCCCCTAATGCGCCCATCCAACCCTAAATTAAACTTAACATGCTCCAGCCCGGTCGTGAAAAAAGAAATGTCTGACGATGCAATCTCTGATGATTTAAAATCACCATCCATATAAACACGGTCTTCAATATGAGCGCCTACATCAGCAAAAGTCTTAAATTTCATACTGAAATAGTTTTTGATGAGGGAGTGGTTGGTAATGATCAACAGGTTTTGAGCAAGTATCTGGTTTGTATCTACAGTTGCGCGGGCATCAAGTTTTTTTAAATAAAAGCCGCTTTTTTCCTTTAGTGTAAGATTACTCACATCCCCCTTAAAAAGATGATTAACCAGGTCCATATTTTTTATAACGGCGCTAAATTTTTTAACATCCAGGTCATCAAAATTTACTCCCTTTACCAGGGTATCTACTAATTTGTTTTTGTAGCGAAAATGGAAATTATTGATGGCGATCTTTTCAAACACCATTTTCCAGGGCTTGCTCACCGTTTTGCTGGTATCAGGCGAACTAAAATAATCGATGATAAATTTAAGGTTCGATGTGCTGTCCTTTTGTTCTTTCAGGTAAGCGGAGCCATTATCAAGCTGTATCAGTTTAAAATCAATGGTGTGTTTTTTTATACTGCTGAAAAGCGAAAAGCCGTTAAGGTCCACAGTTAATTTCGGGGTGCTTAGCAGTGTGTCTTTTTGTTTGTCCAATACATAAAAACCTTCGAGCGCTACGGACGAAAAGGGCTGGATATAAAGGCTTTTTATGCCGATTTCGGTCTTTAGCTTGTCAGATAAATAATTTGCGGCCTTTTGCGCAGCCCATGTTTGCACCGGCTTATATTGGAAAAGTAATAACAAAATACTGATGATCAATAAGATAACCAATACTATGCTTAACGCTATTTTGAGTAGTTTTTTAATAACTTTGCGGTTTAATAATATTGATTAAGGAGTTATTGAATAAATATTTAACACTTTTTGCAAGTTAAAGTTTAGCGGCCTTTTTTTTAAATTCAATAATCAACCCCTGGTTCAATAATTCAACAATAAATACTTATGCCTGTTATATTAGGAATCGAATCTTCGTGTGATGAAACCTCTGCAGCTGTTTGTGTTGATGGTCATATATTAAGCAATGTAATTGCCAACCAAACCATCCACGAAGCTTACGGCGGTGTTGTCCCTGAGCTTGCCTCAAGGGTTCACCAGCAAAATATAGTCCCTGCCGTACAACAAGCATTATTAAATGCAAAAGTAAGCAAAAATGATGTGGATGCAGTGGCTTTTACGCGCGGGCCTGGTCTTTTAGGTTCGCTGCTGGTTGGCGTATCATTTGCGAAGGCTTTTGCACTGGCAAAAAACATCCCGCTTATTGATATAAACCACATGCAGGCCCATGTGCTGGCGCATTTTATTGGCGATAACAAGCCATCGTTTCCCTTTTTATGTTTAACCGTATCCGGAGGGCATACCCAGATAGTTTTGGTAAAAGATTATTTTGATATGGAAGTGATCGGGCAAACACTGGATGATGCTGCAGGCGAGGCAATGGATAAAACCAGTAAAATTTTAGGTTTGCCTTACCCCGGTGGTCCTTTAATTGATAAGTACGCCCGCTTAGGTAATGCGGATGCTTATCAATTTCCGGAACCGCAAATATCCGGCTTTGATTTTAGTTTCAGCGGTTTAAAAACAGCTATCTTGTATTTTATCAGGGACAAAGTGGCTGTTAATCCTGATTTTGTGCAGCAAAATTTAAATGATATTTGTGCGTCGGTTGAAAAACGGATAGCTACTATATTGTTAAACAAACTAAATAAAGCAGCAAAAGCCTATGGCATTAGTGATATTGCCCTTGCAGGGGGAGTGTCTGCAAATACGGGTTTGCGTGCAGGTTTATTAGCATTGGGCGAAAAAAATAACTGGCGCTGTTTTATACCCAAAATGGAGTATTGTACCGACAATGCAGCCATGATAGCCATTGCCGGGTATTATAAATATTTAAAAGGCGAATTTACCGATCAATCGGTGGCGCCTTTGGCAAGAATGCCCTTGTAGAGGGAGTTGATAGACCATGGACCATAGTCCATCACCATTATTAAAAGACAGTCTATGGACTATGGACCATCGACTTGGACTAAAATAGCATGAACATTCCATCACTTATATTCTGGGCGGTATTTGTACTGCCGCTGGTTGCATTTTTAATTTGGCTCATACGGCAGGACAAGCGCAAAGGCCCCACCGGGCTTGTTATATTGGCGATTATGGTTATCGGCGCTATTGTTTATATGTACTGGAAAACCAAAGGGCAGTAGGTTATAAGCCAATATTTGTAAGAATATTTGCAGCTGAAATGCTTATTTAATACCTTGTAAGAGGTTGTTTATAAAATCAGCTAATTATTTATGATAATAAAAGCTATTAAGCCATTACCGGTTATTTGTTTTCTATTGATTGTCAGTTCTGCATCTGCACAGCAAATTAAGTTAAGTAAAGAGATTGAGCATGCCCTAACAGTGGTTGACACCACACAAATTAAGGCCGATATTGCTTACCTGGCTGATGACAAATTAAAAGGCCGCTTACCCGGAACCGAGGGCTACCAGATGGCAGTTGATTATGTGGTTAACCGGCTAAAATCACTAAACGTTAAGCCGGCTGGTGAAAATAATACCTGGCTGCAGGAAGTAAAATTACGAAAGGCATTTACAAAGGATGCGACGATATTATTTAATGACGGACAGAATAAGCATATCGAAATTGGTGGCGGCGGATATGTTATCTATCCAGATCCTGAAACACCGAATATTAAATTATCTGCCGGGTTAGTGTTTGCCGGTTATGGGGTGAGCGAACCTTCCATGGGATATGATGATTATGCAGGTTTGGATGTAAAAGGTAAAATTGTAGTGATCACCCGCGGCTCCCCGGATAAATTTTCTTCATCGGTAGCAGCCCACACCATGAACACCACACAGATATTGAAGGTGGCAGCAGAGCACGGGGCGGTAGGGGTAATTATCGCTTCAACTGATTCCACAGCTCGCCTGCCTAATATCAGCAAGGGTATTTATAGCGTGATGGATAAGCAAGGTAGTGTAGCAATATCAAGGATCTATTATTCAAAACAGGTAAGCCTTTTTGGAGCGGTAGATTATAAGTTGCTTAATCTTCTTTTTCAAAATGCCGGAAAGTCGATCCCATCTGTGGTTGCACAGCTTAAAGCAGGTCAGTCAGCATCGTTTCCATTAATTACAAGTGTTAACGCCGCTTATTCGTCAACCTACCAGGATATCATCAGTTATAATGTAATCGGTAAAATAACCGGATCAGACCCCGGATTAAAAAATACGTATGTGGTACACAGCGCGCACCTCGATCATTTGGGTATAAGCACTCCTGTAAAAGGTGATTCTATCTATAATGGCGCACATGATAATGCATCCGGCGTGGCAAGTGTGTTGAGCATCGCCAAAATCTACCAAAACATTAACGAAAAGCCAAAAAGGTCGGTACTACTTGTGTTGATGACAGGTGAAGAAATGGGTGACCTTGGCTCGGGCTATTTTGCAAAATATCCTACCGTACCTGTTGGCAGTATGGTGGCAGATGTTAATACCGATATGCCCACCATTATTGCTCCGCTATTATCCATTACTGCTTTAGGTGCCGAACATTCTTCCTTAGCTAAGCAGGTAAACGAGGCAGCTGGCTATTTAGGCCTAGGCGTTGAACCCGATCCCGAGCCTAAACAGGCCCGCTTTACCCGCAGCGATCAGTATAGCTTTGTTTTGCAGGGTATCCCGGCTATACACGTTAAATATGGCAGTAAAACCACTGATGGAAAGAACAACCTGAATGAAATGGTAGCAAAATGGCGCGCCGAATATTACCATAAACCACAGGATGATATAAACGGTATTTTTGATTTTGCCGCCGGAAAAAAATATGCACAGCTTAATTTTTTAATCGGCTACCTCATAGCACAGGATATTAAAAGGCCAACCTGGAATAAAGGAGATATTTTTGCAGTGAGGTAAAAAGTATTAACCATATTAAATACAAAGACCCGTTAATCAAGCAAATTGATCAACGGGTCTTTTTTTAAGGCTAAAGCCGGAATACTTACTTTCCGCTTCCTACCTGCATTGGATTAACCCCTGCAGATTGTCCGCGTGCCGATCCGGCAGCTACCTTTTGTTTAAATACCTGGAACTTTGATGGTTCAGCTAATTTGCCCCAGTAGTTATTACTTTCGTCAATATCAGCTGTTTCACGATAGGGATCAATCATAATAGATGCCACTTCCTTGTCCTGTACATAAAATTTTGATACGTGCTGTTCGTTTAACCGCCATATCTGGGCAGGGATCCGGTCAATCTGTTTGCTGCCATCAGTGTAAGTAAACTGAACAATAATAGGCATCACCAACCCGCCTTTGTTACTAAAGTTAAGCTCGTAAAAATATTTATTGGCATATTTTGCTTTGTCCTCATCTGTAAAAGGCTCCGGCGTGCGCGGGGCAAGTGTTTTAGCTTTAGTCATATCCCGGAATTTTGAGCTATCAACAGCGGCCAGGCCCCTGTCATATTTCCAGTAAAAATCGCGTACCGTGGTATCCCTGTCTACATAAAACTGGATCTTCTTATCCTCACGGTTTCTCACTTTCGAGATATCCTCGTAATTATTAACTATTGGTGCTGCCACTTTATTGGCATTACCCTGTGGGCCCGGAGCGCGGCCAAATTGTTGCGGTACGTTACCATTCAGGTCAGCACGTGCTGCTTTAACTGAATCTAACGAGATATCGCAGGGGTCAGTTCCGTAAAACCATCCTCTCCAGAACCATGCAAGGCTTTCACCGCTGGCGTCTTCCATCGTCCTGAAAAAGTCTGCGGGGGTGGGGTGTTTAAATTCCCAGCGGCGTGCATATTCTTTAAAGGCAAAGTCGAATAGCTGGCGGCCCATAATGGTTTCGCGCAATATATTCAGCCCGGTTGCTGGCTTGGTATAGGCATTCGGACCGAACCTTACAATATTTTCTGAATTGGTCATGATGGGTTCCAGTTCATTTTTTGGCAGTTTCATGTAGTCCACCTGGGTATAGGCTGCACCTTTTTTGCTTGGGAATTTATTATCCCAAAGTTCTTCTGTAAGGTATTCAACAAACGAGTTCAGGCCTTCGTCCATCCAGCTCCATTGGCGCTCATCGCTGTTTACGATCATCGGGAAAAAGTTGTGTCCAACTTCATGGATGATCACCCCGATCATTCCGTTCTTGGTGCTTTCACTGTAGGTGCCGTCTTTTTCGGTCCTGCCGTTGTTAAAGCAGATCATCGGGTACTCCATACCGTTTGATGCCTCAACACTCTGTGCAACAGGATATGGATACGGGAAAGTAAAGCTGGAGTAGGTTTTTACAGTATGCGCTATCAGCCTGGTTGAATACTTGCGGTATAAGCCATAAGCCTCCTTACCATAATAGCTCATGCACATTACATTTTTGCCCTCAACTTTTTGCCCCATACCATCCCAAATAAATTTGCGGGAAGATGTCCAGGCAAAATCGCGTACGTTATTAGCCTGGAAAACGTAGGTTTTTTTAGCTGTGCTTGGGTTTGCTTCCGCTTTTTTAGCTTCATCCAAAGTAACGATCTCTACCGGTACGTCGGATGTTTTTGCTTTATTGTACCTGCCTAACTGTGCAGGGGTTAATACCGCAGCGTAATTCAAACATTCGCCGGTACCGCCAACCACGTGATCAGCCGGAACGGTCATCTGCACTTTGAAGTTACCAAAGGTTAAGGCAAATTCTCCGCGCCCTGTAAACTGGTGGTTTTGCCAGCCCTGGAAATCGCTGTACACGCAAAGGCGCGGGTACCACTGGGCCATGGTAAACAAATAGTTGCCATCGCCAGGAAAATATTCATAGCCGCCACGACCGCCAAGCGTAAGCCTGTCGGAGATCTTATAGTTCCATTTAACATTAAACACCATATGCTGGCCTGATTTTAAAGCCACAGGCAAGTCAACGCGCATCATGGTTTTATTAATTACGTAAGGAAGCGGTTTGCCCAGCACATCGGTAATGCTCAGGATCTTATCGCCAAAGCCATTGTCTTCTTTTGCCAGTTCGGCCCGTTCCAGTTGCGTGGTGCCTGCCACTTTTGGCATTAGGGAACTGTTTTGATAATTGGCGTTGTTAAAATTGTTATGCTGATTCTCGTCCAGCTGCAGCCAGATATAATCCAGCGGATCAGGCGAGTTGTTGTAATAGGTAACGGTTTCGGCACCGGTAAGCTCCAGCTTTTTTTCATCCAGTGCGCATTTAATGTCATAATCTGCGCGTTGCTGCCAGTATTTTACTCCGGGAGCGCCGCTGGCGGTGCGCTGTTCGTTCGGCGTACTTAAAATAGTGCCGAGCTCCTCAAACTTGTTGCCGTGATTGCTGCCGGGATTATTGTGAATATCCTGGGCAACAGCAGCTCCTGCATAAGCGCAGGTGATCAGTAATGCTGTAAAAACTTTTTTCATTGTATATAAATTATAAGATCAGTTTCTTTTTTAATCCGGAAAGTCGGAAATGTCCGAAAGTCCCTAAGCGTTTGGGATATTGTTTTAATATTTCCTAAGCAAGGCCGAAAGAGGGTTAAAGAAAGTCCGAAATCGAACATCCGAAATCAAAACGGAATTCTTTCCAGCGCCATTTTTAACGAAAGTGCAAATACACCCGATGACAGGAAAAATACCCAGTCCCTTCTTTTTACTTTCAGGAAATTTAAAAATAATATGCCTGTTATTAAAATTATAGCCACCACAAATATCTGTCCCGCCTCTAACCCCGCATTAAACCCAAACAGACCCCAGCCGATGGTTTGATCCCGCGCCAGCATGATCCGGATTGCGTTTGCAAAACCCATTCCATGAATTAAGCCGAAACACAAGGCAAGATAATAATTTATCCGCGCACTTTTACCTTTTGAATCAATTTGAAAAATATTATTCAACGCGGTAATAAAAATAGTACAGGGGATTAAAAACTCCACCCATTTGCTGGAAAAACGGATCACATCATACACACTTAACGCCAGGGTTAAGGAGTGGCCGATGGTGAACGCAGTAACCAAAATCAGTACACGTTTAATATCACCAATGGTATAAACGCACGCCAGGGCCAGGATAAACAGCTGATGATCCAACGCATCTTTGCTGATAATATGTTCCCAGCCCATCTTAAAATAAAAACCAAAGTCGGACATTGCGAACTAACCATT
>JAQBOU010000220.1 GCA_028287865.1 Mucilaginibacter sp.
TTTTAAAATCATTAATATTTTTTTATTAATGATTAAAATTTATAGAATAGTTGTTCATGAGTTAATCTAATTAACCCATACATAACAAGGACCAACCGCAGCAATTGAAAACACATTTATTCAACCTTATATTTTTATTTGTTATAAGTATTAACAGCGCTTATGCGGCAAATACTTATACATGGCAAGGCGGAACGTCTGGTTCATGGAATGTTGCATCCAACTGGGCGTTTAACGGATCCACTTCTACTGTATATCCCGGCAGCTCAGGGACGACAGATATAGCAGTTATAAATACAAGTAATGCGACGATAAGTTACACCGGAACCTATACAATAGGTCAGCTTCAATCAACTAATTATGGTGTTTCCGGAATTACTATCAGTTTTACGGGTACTGCTCCATCTTTAACCATCACAGCCGGGTTAAGTATGGCACAGCCGTCAGCTGCGGCTATTTGCATTACATTCAGCGGAAGCGGGACAGCAATCATCACTGGTACGTCAAGCTTTGCTTACCATGCTTCAATGGCAATTTCATCTGGCACCACAGTTACTTTCGGATCAGGTAGCATCATTGATTTTACGTCAAATCAGGGAACGTTAACCAATAATGGGACACTTAATCTAACCGGCTGCACTTTTAGTATCGGAAGTTATTCGTACTTTGTAAGTCCTGGAACCACTATTGCAAACAATACAAACTTTGACATCAATAATACCCCGGGAAATATAACTTATGCAGGCAAATTTGTGGCCAATTCATGCACATTTAACTTTCCAAGCCAAGGATATTTAAAAAGCACCAGCACTTCATCTGCATTTACAGCAACCACCAGTACTTTCAATTTAACGGGCAGCGGCGGGGCCGCATATATTTATAATAACGGTACATTCAGGGACCATGGATCAACTTATTATTTAACAGGGCAAGGTGCAAATATTCAAAATACAGGCACAGGTAATATGCATGTAAGCGGCACCACAATTAATTTTACAGCGGGCAGCAATGCTCAAGTCCTTAATAATACTGCAACCTTTACTGCGGATTCCGCATCAAATATTAACGCCTCAACATATACATCTTCCATAACCAATTCGGGAACTTTTTACGCAGGCACGTCAGGTTCAGCATGCGTTATTACTTTAGGGGCACAAAGCGCGTCCCTAACCAATACAGGTACCTTTTATTTAGGATCGACTTCAATAATTTATCCAACTGCCGTAACAACCTCCGTAACCAATACCAACCCCGGGGTGTTTACATTACAATCAGATAAAAACGGTTCGGCTGCTATCGCATCCATAAACAGCAGTGCATTATGTACAGGCACCTTTAATGTTGAGCGTTTTTACCAGGGCAGTAACACTTTTGATAATGTTAAAGGCCGCTGGCTGGCGCGTGCCTACCGGATCATCTCATCGCCGGTGAATACCGGTACGCCTGTAAACGGAAATAATATTTATGATTTAAGTTATATTGTGGGTAGTACCGCCGGTGCTACTACAGGTGCAAACAGCGCCACAAATGCATTTATTACCGGTGCAACCGGAGGCAGCACCAGTGCCGGCAACCCTACGCTGTATTTATTCCGCGAAAACAGGGCTCCAAGCAATGCTACCTTTACCAGTGGTAATTTCATCGGGATTACTAATATCGCATCTGCATCTGCAATGACGATGTCTGACGGAACTACCGGAACTGTCCCAATAGGAAACGGCGTACTTTTCTTTTTCAGGGGAGCGGCAACAAACTGGTCTACCCGGACAAAATCCCCTTATTTACCACCAGAAAATGTGACTTTAACAACCAAAGGAACGTTAAACCAGCAAAGTGTAACCGTAAAAGACTGGTATACCCCAACTTTATCCACTTTAGGTTATACGCTTACCACCGGTAACACCGCAGTACGGGGATTTAACATGGTGGGGAATCCATATGCCTGTACTATAGACTGGGAAACGGTTAATACCGGCGGCATAACTGTAACCAATATAAACCCAACCATATATGCGTTTAACCCGGTTACTTATCAGTATGATTCGTACTCTTCCTATAGCCATACCGGTAGCAACCCCGCAACATTTTCGGGTAAAATTGTCAGTGGCCAGGGTTTTTTTGTGCAGGGAACTTCCGCTCTTCCGGCTTTAACATTTAATGAATCGGCTAAAGCCCCAACTTCATTACCTACCGGTACAAGCCTGTATATGGGAACGCCTGTTGCGCAGGCAACTCCGCAACTGATCCGGTTAAAACTTATTATTGATTCTTTGAATTATGATAACACCGTGCTTGCTTTTAATTCAACAGCTTCGACAAAATATAACGCTGCTGAAGATTCTCATTATCTTCCCGGATTAGGGGGCGCAATGGAAAGCTTATCAAGCTTTTCAGCAGATAGTGTTCCTTTAGCCATTAACTTTTTGCCATTGCCCGGAAAAGGGCAGCAGGTGATCAGGTTAAATGTTACCGGAATGGTTAACGGCCGCTATACGCTTGAAAGAACAGCACTGGATGCCGTTCCTGAAATTTATGAAGTGTGGCTGATGGACAGGTACAAAAAAGATTCACTGGATATTCGTAATAATACAACTTATGCTTTTAATATTAATTTATCAGACACGGCGAGCTTTGGAAGGAACCGTTTCCAGATTATCATCCGTCAAAATCCTGCGTTAGGGGTACACTTATTAAGTTTCTCCGCAATAAAGGAAACCAATAAATCGCAAATCAGCTGGACTACCGAGAATGAGCAGAATTATACCAACTTTACCGTTCAAAGAAGTACCGATAACGGGGTTACATTTGACGTAATAGGAGGTTTCGTTTCAAGCTCTCAAGGAACGTATAGCCTGCCGGATAACAATCCGGTTAACGGCGCCGATCAGTACCGCCTTAAAATTGAAGACCTTAACGGCAACATCACCTATTCAAACGTTATTACACTTTCCTTTGGCACAATCACTAATACCAATACTTTAAGTGTATATCCTAATCCATCAAATGGGGTAATTAACCTGTCTATTGTGCAAAATAGCACAACTAACGGCTTGTCTGCACTTCAATCCGCTAATTCAATTCCCGGTTTTGCTTCTATAAATAACAGCAGCCCAGCAACAGCTTATGATATTAAAATAATAAGCATTACAGGCGCTGTGATACAATCAGCAACCTCAACATCTGCCAACTGGCAGGATAATGTGAGCAGCCTTACTCCCGGCACTTATATTATACAAGTAGTTAATAAAAGCAATAACAAACTGGTGGGTAAAAGCACCTTTGTAAAAATTTAACTTTTTGGTGAAATACAATTAAGAAATATTCCCAAATCTTAACGTCCATTCCAATAACGTTTCTTTTATTGCTTAACTAATTGATATTAAGTTACCAAGCGCCCATTTTTACCCATTGCTTTATCTTTAACGCTACAATAATTGAAACAATTACACAACTTGGGGTGTTAAGCTATCACATTGTAGAAAAACTTTCTTCTATTCTGCATCAGGAGTAAATTCCCGGCTTAACCAAAAAGAAATGTTAATAAAACAATCGTTTAATTATCCTTACCCAAAAGAAAATAACAGACTATTTTCTCCGAATTAATATTTATCTGATCTTATTATTCTGATTTAATAATATTTAGCATCGTTATTGCTCAAATCAAACAGATTTGATAAATTATTGATTTTTTTAAAGTGAAAACAAAATCACCCTTATGCCTTATTGTATTTTTACTGTTAACTGCATTTAGGAATGCAGGTGCAACTGATCATTTAATAACAAAAAAAATCATTCATCATATTGGAACCGCTGGTACAGGAGCCGGGCAAGATATCGTTAATTTTAAACTGTTACGCTTAAAATTAGTAATCGACTCTTTAAATTATGATGATATAGTTATAGGGTTCAGTCCTAATACCTCGCCCAAATATAATCCACAGGAAGATTCAGGATATTTACCAGGCATAGATGCGCCCGAAGGCCTGTCGAGCTATTCATCAGACAATGTACGGTTATCCGTAAATCTTTTACCATTGCCAAAGCGGGCACCGCAAGTTATCAGGTTAGATGTAGAGGGTGCAAAAAGCGGACTATTTACGCTTCAGAAGACTGAACTCGATTCAATCCCGGCTATTTATGAAGTATGGCTGATAGATAAGTACAAAAAAGACTCTCTTGATCTGCGAAATAACAGCACTTATTCATTTTACATAAATAAAAACGACACCAACAGCTTTGGAAGTAACCGTTTCCGGGTTGTCATCCGCCAAAACCCTGCGTTAAGCGTTCATTTATTAGGTTTTACTGCGCTCAAAGTAAATAGCGCAACCCAAATAGACTGGACCACAGAAAACGAACAGGACTATACAAGCTTTACCACCGAACGAAGTATTGATAATGGCGCAATTTTTTATGTATTAAACAGCACTGTTTCAAATGGCGGAGGCTCGTATAGCTTTACCGACAAAAATCCTATTAACGGTACTGATCAGTACCGCATAAAAATTACAGATCTGAATGGCTCTATCAGTTATACCAGTGTGATAACACTCGTGTATGGCAACCCGGCTACTGTTGCTAATAACCTGAGCATTTATCCTAATCCATCAAATGGGCCTATAAATCTGTCGGTTATCCAAAGCACCGGCAGCACATCCGGCAGCTCACCGGCACCCAAAACAACTAGCGCGCTATCCTCTTTTGCATCAAGTAACTATAGCAGCACTTCGTCTTATGATATTAAGATAATAAATACCAGCGGCTACATTATAAAAACAGCAACCTCAACCTCCGCTAACTGGCAGACTAATGTCAGCAACCTGGCACCGGGGACCTATGTTATCCAGGTGATCAATAATAGTGATAACAGCCTCGTTGGCAAACGCACGTTTATAAAATTGTAATTTGAAAGATTAACGACAGTTACATTATTGCTGTATAACCCCGCTAATATCTTTTAAACTAACTTCATATTTACCGGATCCCAGTGTATCACCTTATTTTGGAAATAGCTATCGTTACAGGCCAGGCATGGGGCAGCTGCCCTGAAACCAAATATGGCATCTTCTACCACAGGTTTACCCGTGCGGATGGCATCCATAAAATTGGCAAAGTGATCATTTGATGAATTATATCCCTCGGGTGAATGATAAGTTACCCCAGGTAAACTTGGTGATTGCCGGTCGGCAGCTGTATATTTTGCATTATAATTATCCATTAATTTTTTCTGCATCGCTTCCGGAAAAGTGGACAGCGAATCCCATCCGCCAATGCCCGGGGCAACCGGCATTTTATTTTTACTGATGGTAAAACCCTGGTCGTCATCCATAAAAAGCACTCCCTCCGAGCCAATGATCTTAGTAGATGAACGTTCTCCCTCGCCGCTTATAAAATTTACACGGAGCGTTACCTGGAACGCCGGATGTTCTTTTGATTCAGGATATTCGATAACGGCGCTCATTACATCCGGCACATTTCTTCCGTCTTTCCAGTAATATGTTCCGCCGATAGAAAATATTTTATCGGGGCCTTTTGAATTGGTAAGAAAATGAATCCCCGATAAAAGATGCACAAAAAGATCACCGGCTACCCCTGTACCATATTCGCGGTAATTACGCCACCTGAAAAACCTGTTATCATCATAAGGAAGCTTTACCTTTTCGTTCGCCTGGTACCGGTTCCAGTCTACAGTTTGGGGCGAAGCATCCAGCGGGATGGTATATTGCCAGGCACCCAATGCGTTTTGCCTGTTAAAAGAAGCTTCAACCGAGTTTATCTGTCCTATAGCCCCCGCCTGGTATAATTCTTTCGCTTTTTGAAAGGCCAAACTGCTCACCCGCTGGCTTCCAACCTGGAAAACAGCTTTGGTTTCCTGCTGGGCCTTGATCTCATTCAATCCTTCGCTAATATAATGAACCATTGGCTTTTCGCTGTAAACTGCTTTGCCTTTGTGCATAGCTTCAATAGCAATGGTACTATGCCAGTTATCGCTGGTGGCAATAATTACCGCATCTACATCTTTTCGATCAAGTATTTCCCTGTAATCTGCAGTTGTAAAAATATTTGCGCCAAAAACCTCCTTCGCGCGCTGCAGCCTGCCTGTGTACAGATCACAACACCCAACCAGTTCAACACCCTGGCAGCTAAGCGCAGCATGGGTATCATTAAACCCCATAATGCCCATGCCAATGGTGGCAATTCTTATTTTATCATTCGCGCTGACCCTTTTTTCAACCTGTAATAATCTTCTTTCATGGTCTTCTATGGCTGCAAAGCCAGAAAGTGCAGCAGAGGACAGTACAATTGTACCTCCTAGTTGCTTTATAAATTTTCTGCGATCAGATGACATAATTCCGGTGGTTTAAGGACAGTAAAAATTATAATTGGTTAACTGGTTACCTAATTTGCAGGAGCAGATCAGGTAATAAAAATGCAATATATGAATTTGTTGATTACGTTATTTACAAACCTGGCCGTTTAATCTGCTACTTTCTTGTTACCATAAACTCCAGCTCCTCTTTGTCCGGCAGTTCCTGTTTCGCGGCGCTTTTATCAAACACCATTGCGGGGTAGCTTCGGGTATTGTATTTTGGCCATACCGGCAAACCCTTGCCGTTGGGGTTACCGCTGGTAATAAAATTTACCCAATAATCCGACATTAATTGAGCTAATTTAAAGTCGACAGGTTGCCATGGGCGATGAAGGAATTTTAAATTATCCATAACATAGGCAACCTCGCCGGTATGGAAGGCGCCGTATTTAACATAATCGGCTGTGGCGGGTAATTTATGGGCAAAATAATATAAATACACGGGCGATTTTCCTTGTGTACTTTGTATGCCCGCCCATTTATAACCCGACATTGCGAATATCATATCCCTGCTTAGCTTAATTTGCGAACGTTTCGCTTCTTCATCAGTGTTTGAGGGATAATATTTTAAAAATTGATCAGCATCCGGCCCGTATTGTTCTTTCGCCTGTTGCTGAAAAGCTTCCTTACTTTTAAAAGCGGCAACAAAGCTCTCGTCGGCATTCCAACCGATTAGTACCGGCACATTGTTTTCTTTCCCTTCAGCAAAAATTTCGGCGACTGGTTTTGGCAACACAAAGCCGTCGACAATAGGAGAGTAGTGGCCCCCAAATTTCATTAATTCAGCAGCCGGTACTTTTCTTAGTTCTTTTAGAGAGATAGCATTAACAGCCTGTGCTAACTTGAGCCCTTGCTGTTCTGCTCCTGCAAGGTTACTTGTTTTCATCATCGGATTAGCGATCATCATAGAACCGCTTTCGGCAATGGCTTTATTAAAAAGACCCTTTGCTACCGGCGATGCCACCAAACAATTTACACTCATGGAACCTGCCGACTGGCCTGCTATGGTTACATTATCGGGATCGCCGCCAAAGGCAACTATATTTCTTTTTATCCATTTTAAAGCTGTAATCTGATCAAGCAGACCATAGTTTCCCGAAGCGTTATCGGGTGATTCTTTGGTAAGCTCAGGATGGGCAAGAAAACCAAAAACACCTACACGGTAATTAACCGATACAAATATGATCCCTTTTTTCGCCATCGCTTCACCATCATAAATGGGTACAGCTGTGCCGCCGCTGGTAAAGCCCCCGCCATATATCCAAACAAAAACCGGCTTTTTATTACCCTTGCGGGCTTTTGTCCAAACATTGAGATAAAGGCAATCTTCACTTATAGGCTTTTCAGGAATCAGAAACTCTGATGTATAAACCATAAAGGGGACAGGCTTTGCCTGCATGGGGCTTGGTCCGAATGAATCGCATTTTTTAATCCCCCGCCATGGCCTTACAGCCTGAGGTGCCTTCCAGCGCAATTCACCAACCGGCGGCGCCGCAAACGGGATACCCTTAAAAGATACAACATTGCTCATTTCACTTTTAATACCCGAAATACGGCCACCTTCAATTGTTATTGTATCAGAATTTTTACCTGGCATTTTGCCGGATATAAATGAATAAAGTAAAACTGAAATACCTGCCAAAAGCAGGCAGACAGCCTTTGCAGTATGCTTTTTCATAATTAGTGGTTTATAATGTGTCGTGGTGACGCAATATAATAATTTATAAACTGCAATTTTGAGCAGGATAGCTTTTTAATATAATTTAAAAAGTATATTTTGCATTCATATCCCCAATAAACCTGATATAAACATCATGAAAAAATTATCCTTCGTGTTAAGTCTTTGCTTAATAACGTACTTCTCATTTGGCCAAACTACAAAAACCGGATTGGCTATTATTCCTGAGCCGGTAAGTGTTATTACAAAAAAGGGTGAATTTATTCTGCCCAAACATGTATTGATTGTGGCTGGCCCGGGGGCAGAGCTGAAATCGGTCACCAGTTATCTTAAAAACAAACTGACCGCTTCAACCGGTGCCCTTGTTAAAATAAAAAACAGCGCTAAAGTACCTCCAACTATTAAATTAACCCTGAATGCTAAAGCCGATACCGTTTTGGGGAAAGAAGGATATCATTTATGGGTTAGCAAAAAAGGAATTATAATAAGAGCCAATGAACCTGCCGGGTTATTTTATGGCGTACAAACCCTGATACAATTATTTCCTAAAGAGATTGAAAGCCCGGAAGTAGTTGCAGGTATAAAATGGGCAACTCCCTGTGTTGATATTAAAGATTATCCGAGGTTTAGCTGGAGAGGTTTAATGCTTGATGTGTCGCGTCATTTCTTTACTAAGGATGAGGTGAAACAATATATCGATCAAATGGTACGCTACAAATATAACCTGCTGCACATGCACCTTACTGATGATGAAGGCTGGCGGGTTGAAATAAAAAGCCTGCCGCGTTTAACAACCGTAGGCGCTTATAACGTAAAAAAAATTGGCGAATTTGGCAGATTTTCTACGCCGACGCCTGATGAACCGCGTACTTACGGCGGCTTTTATACCCAGGATGACATCAGGGAACTTGTACAATATGGCAAAGAACGGTTCTTAAATATTTTGCCCGAGATTGATGTACCCGGACACAGTTTAGCAGCCGTTGTTTCATATCCTGAACTTTCAGTTACCCCCGGTGCCGACAAATACCAGGTGCGCTCCGGCGAACGGACAAATGTTGACAATACGCTAAATCCGTCCAGCGAATATACTTATACCTTTCTGGACAAGGTAATGACTGAGTTGTCACAATTATTTCCTTTTGATTATGTCCTTATGGGCGGTGTTTAGTGCAATAAAGCATGGTGGGCCAAAAGCGACTCTGTTA
>JAQBOU010000003.1 GCA_028287865.1 Mucilaginibacter sp.
CGATATAAGGTTTTAAATAATCAAGCCATAATTGCTGGCCCTTCCATTCAAAACCGGTAGGGGAAGGATTATTGATATATTTTTCAAAAAACGATAGCGATGTGTTATTTACAACGGCAATATGCTGTGTAGATTCTGATTTTTTTTTAGCCATAACTCAATAAAATGCCCCGTATAGCAGGGCAGACAAATATAATAAAGCTGATGATAACGTGTACTAAAAAAAGATGCCGTTTAGGGGTTGATTTGTTAATGATTTAACGCTGACTTTATTTAACAACTGTTCCTTTGCGGCGAGAAATTTTTTCAAGATTAGTTTAGTTAGTGAAACCAGCCTGCAGTTAACAGGCTGGTTTTTTATATAGTGATGGAGGTTGGAGATATTGCTTTCTCCATGATCTCATAATCATAGCCGTTTTTGGAAAAAAGTGTGCCGGTTTGCTTAAACCCAGCCTTTAAATAAAAGCCAATAGCTGTTATCCGTGCATTACACCAGATCCTTGTTCCTCTGTTTTCTTCTGCATGTGCAGTGATGTATTGCAATATAATGCTCCCAATCCCTGTATTTTGAACTGATGGGTCAATAGCCAGTTTGCGGAACTGGAAATCATTCTCATTTTGAAAAAGGGAAACCACCCCAACCAGTTTGTCATCCTTAAAAGCGCCAAAATGAATTCCATCATTATCCTCGTCCATTTCCATTTCAAACATTTTTTGATCCGGATATAAAACATCCCTGCGCAATCGCCAGGTTAAGGATGGGGTTATTTGCTCAATCATAAGCTTTAAGCTGAAGGCACAAAGCTAAAAGCTTTTTATTTCATTTTTCCCTTAAGCTTAAAGCTTTTTGCTTTCAACTCAAAGTGGGATATTTCCGTGCTTTTTTTTAGGATTGTTTACTACTTTGTTTTCGAGCATTTTAAAGGCGTGAATTAACTTTAAACGGGTTTCAGCAGGTTCAATCACCTCATCAATAAAGCCACGTTCGGCCGCACGGTAAGGGTTTGCAAAAATATCCGAATAGGCCAGCTCCATTTCCTTCCATTTGGCTTCTTTATCTTCAGCGGCGTTAATTTCACGCTTAAAAATTATTTCGGCAGCACCTTTCGCGCCCATTACCGCAATTTCTGCTGTGGGCCAGGCGAAATTCATGTCCGCACCAATATGTTTGGAGTTCATTACATCATAAGCACCGCCGTAAGCTTTACGGGTAATTACGGTAATGCGCGGTACGGTTGCCTCACAAAAGGAATAAAGCAGCTTTGCGCCGTTAGTAATAATGGCATTCCACTCCTGATCGGTGCCTGGTAAAAAGCCAGGTACATCCTCAAACACCAATAAAGGAATATTGAAGCTATCGCAAAAACGTACAAAGCGGGCACCTTTGGTTGAGGAATTAATATCAAGCACACCTGCCAAAAAAGCAGGCTGATTGGCCACAATCCCAATACTTCGCCCGGCAAGGCGTGCAAACCCAACTACAATATTCTCGGCAAAATCTTTATGTACTTCTAAAAACGAGCCCGTATCAATAACATGGTCTATTACCTCGCGCATATCATAAGGCTGGGATGCGTTTTCCGGCAACAGGGTATTCAATTCGGGCCTTAGTTCGTTTTTGATTTCGTAGGGTAAAGAGGGAGCAGTGTCTTCACAGTTTTGGGGCATGTAGCTCAATAGTTTTTTTACATGCTGAATAGCGTCTATCTCATTTGTACAGGCAAAATGGGTAACGCCCGATTTAGTGGCATGCGTGTTTGCGCCACCTAATTCTTCGGAGGTAACTATTTCGTGTGTAACTGTTTTAACCACATTCGGGCCGGTAACAAACATGTACGAGGTATTTTCAACCATCAGTATAAAATCCGTTATAGCGGGAGAATACACTGCACCGCCTGCACACGGCCCCATAATGGCAGAGATCTGCGGTACAACTCCGGATGCCATGGTATTGCGGTAAAAGATATCCGCATAGCCGCCCAGCGATACTACACCTTCCTGAATGCGTGCCCCGCCAGAATCATTCAGCCCAACAACAGGAGCGCCATTTTTCATGGCAAGATCCATTATTTTACAGATCTTTTCGGCATGTGTTTCAGAAAGCGATCCCCCAAAAACAGTAAAATCCTGCGAAAAAACATATACCAGCCGCCCGTTTATGGTGCCATAACCGGTTATTACACCATCGCCGGGATATTTTTCGTTCTCCATTCCAAAGTCGGTAGAGCGGTGGGCTACCAGCATACCTATTTCCTGGAATGAATGTTCATCCATTAAAAAATGTAACCGCTCGCGTGCGGTAAGTTTTCCTTTTTTATGCTGACTATCTATACGTGCTATACCGCCGCCTAAAAGAGCTTCTTCACGCTTTTCTTTTAATAAACTTATTTTATTTTTCACAATCCCGGTTTATAAAATGCAAGATGGTAAAAATTAGGGGAAAGCTGAAAGGTAAAAGATTGAATGAATGGAATAGGCTGATTATTGGGTGGTTGGTAATTGAGATTAGTGATTGAAATAGTTTTATCGATCACAATGGCTTCCATATATCAAACCGTAAAGAACCTGTTACAACTGTGATGGACGGCGATATTGAGCCGGTAATTGTAATATTGAGCTAAGTTTTAACAATTAAATTAAAAGTTTCTAAACAGATATGATTACTTTTTTACCGTTTTAAAGATTGGTTTCTCATGGATCGTCTAAATTATATAAATAGCGGAAACGCTGCATACATTGATTCCCTATACGAAGCATACAAACAAG
>JAQBOU010000005.1 GCA_028287865.1 Mucilaginibacter sp.
AGGGTTAGGGTTTGGAAGAGAAATAGAAATGACAATATTTTATGATGGTCAGGATATTGGAACAAGGCGTGTCGATTTTTTTGTTGAAGAAAAAATTATGGTTGAGTTAAAAGCAGTTTCAATTTTGAATGATCTGCACCTCGCACAAGCCATGAATTATCTAGAAGCATATGACTTACCGGTTGGATTACTCATAAATTTTGGAAGCAAAAGTATGGAGTTTAAAAGAGTATTTAATACCAAACATCCTGATAATGCTGATTATAAAAGAAAACTCGCATAAACCCGAAATTGTCTGAACTAAGATTTTAAGATTAAAGGATGATAGGATTTAATATCAAAGAATACTCCCCTGAATCCTAAAATCTAAAAATCCTTTAATCTTAAAATCTCAGTCCAGGCAAAAACCTCAGGTCCCAGCCGAACTAAACTGCAAAATAAAAGCGGAACCTACTCCATTTGAAGACTGTACCTGTATGGTACCCTTATGTAAAAGCATTATTTGTTTGCATAAGCTAAGGCCAATACCGCTTCCTGATTTACGGGTACTAAAAAAGGGTATAAAAATTTTATCCAGCAACTCCGGCGGCATGCCCGATCCATTGTCGGATACTTTTACCAGTGTTTTATTGTTTTGAATTTCGGCCGATAGCGTAATTCTGGGGCACTCCCTGTCTTTTACCGCTTCGATGGCATTAACCAATAAATTGATCATTACCTGCTCAATCAGGTTAAGGTCGGCTTCAATAGCAAGGGCGGGATCCCGTAATATAATTTCGAGCTCAATATTTTTTTTCTCGAGCGAAGGCCGCATCAGGCTGTTAAGGGTTTCGAAAAGGTTACGTACCAATATCTTTGTCAGGTCTAGTTTGGTGATCTTATTAAGGTTCCGGTAACTCTCCGTGAATTTCAGCAAGCCCTCGCTGCGTCTTTTTATGGTATCAATTCCTAATTCCAGGTCTTCCAGTTGACTGCTTACCAGGCTGTTTGCAATTTCCGGGCTTTTTAAACGGTTTTTTAATGTGTCTGCAAGGGATGAAATAGGGGCTACCGAATTCATGATCTCGTGTGTCATTACATTCAGTAGTTTTTGCCATGCTTTTGATTCTGTTTCATCCAGGGCCTCACTCACATTTTGAAATGCCACCAGCTTATATATTTTATCTTCACTGCGCAGCATGCTGGCGGTTACTAAAATTTTTACCAGTTGCTGGTTGCGGGTAAGCGTAATTATTTTGGCATCACCGGGTTTAAGTTTAATGATCTCATCGTATAAAAATTCCTCCCGTTTCTGTAAAGAATGGATGGTTTTCAAATAGGGTACACCGATTAATTTTTTAAAAGCTTCATTTATCCAGCCGGTTTCACCGTTCTCCAGTTCATAGGATAGTATCCCGGTATCTACAAGCTCCAGTATCTTTTGAAGATAATGGTACTGCGTTTCCCGTTCGCGGCTTATTAATTTAAAGGTGGTATTAATCTCATTAAATCCTTTACGAAGTGGTTTAAGTTCGTTGGGTGCTTTGCGTACATCAAAATGACGGGAAAAGTCACGATAATGGATAGACTCAACAAACTGGCTTACTTCGTCCTGCGCTTTTTTCTGAAATCTGACAAGGTCAATCACCTCATATACCGTTAAAGGAATGGTTATCACTAAAAACACATACGAATACAAGTCTTTTACTATTAGTAATGATGTTGCGGTTAGGGTAATAAACAATATTATTACACGCAGCACAAGCCGCCACTCATAACGTTTAAATATCATATTTACTTAATCTTCGGTAAAGAGCGGTACGGGTTAATCCAAGTTCTTTTGCGGCCCTTGTGATGTTGCCGTTGTGTTTCTCTATCACGCGTAAAATGGCATTCTTTTCCATTAAACTTAAAGGGATGTTATCGTCGTCAGCTACCGTGTCTGTTTGCGTTTCTAATATCGAAAATATAAGGTCGTCCGCTCTCATTATATGGTCATCAGCCATAATTACAGCTCTTTCAATGGTGTATTGTAATTCCCTTACATTGCCCGGATAATTGTATGACTTTAATTTTTGAAGAGATGCGGCTTCAAACTCCATCGTGGGTTTTAAGTACTTGCTCGCATATAATTTAGCAAAATGATTAGCCAGTATTACAATATCGTCATTACGTTTACGCAAGGGCGGCATGTTTATTTCAACGGTATTTATACGGTAAACCAGGTCCTTGCGGAACCGGTTTTCATTTGCCAGCTCAGACAACGGAAGGTTGGTGGCACAAATTAACCTGATATCAATATCAACAGCTTTATTGGTACCCAGGCGCGTTACCTGCCGGTTTTGCAAAACCGTTAATAGTTTAGCCTGCTGCTGAAGGGAAATATTGCCAATTTCATCCAAAAAAAGCGTACCGCCCTGTGCTTCCTCAAACCTACCGGTCCTGTCTTCCCGTGCATCAGTATAGGCACCTTTTTTATGTCCAAAAAGCTCACTTTCAAACAGCGAGTCAGTCAATGCACCCACATCAACTTTAACAAATGGCTTATCAGCACGCAGTGATCGCTCATGAATCGCTTTTGCCATAAGGTCCTTCCCTGTTCCATTTTCGCCCAATATTAAAATATTGGCATCAGTTGGGGCAATTTTATTTACCTTATAAAAAATGTCCTGCATCACGTCAGATTCACCCAAAATAGAGGCATCCCCGGAAGATCCCTTTACAGATGTCTTTACAGTTTTAACACCTTCTTTTTTATCCAAGAGTTCTTTAATGGTATCTATCAGCTTCTCATTATGCCATGGCTTAACAATAAAATCGTTAGCGCCTTCTTTCAACGACTTTACCGCCAGATCGATATCACCATAAGCTGTTATCATAATTACGCAAACGGCAGGTTTCCATTCCTTTATTTTACGCAGCCAGTATAAGCCTTCATTCCCGGTATTAATTGCGCTGTTAAAGTTCATATCAAGCAAAACCAGATCAACCTGGTTACGCTGAAGCAGCCAATTTAAGTTTTCGGGATTTTTTTCAGTTATAACTTCGTGCGCTTCCGTTTTTAGCAAAAGCTTAACTGCGGTAAGCACATCAGGGTCATCGTCAACAATTAAAACAGTAGCTTTTTTTAGTATCATCTTTTTGGGTCATTGGTCATAGGGTTATTAGTCATTGTTGTTGGTGGTTATGGGATGTGAAATCGTAAATTTACTTTATAAATGTATTCAATAATTTATCTGACTATAAACATTTCCCCATGTGCTGCAATTTTTATGCTAAATGCCATCAAGGCAATAAATATGAACAATAAATTTTCATTATAAACAATTGATGATAACTATTACCCTGTTTACCAATAAACAAATAACAAATGGATTAAATAGCCGAACCACTCAATGACCAATGACACAATGTTAATGACCAAATGGATTGTATCATAACCGTACACTTGCTGTAACAGAAGCGTACGCCCCAATATAGTATTTTCGGTTTAAATTGCTGACAAACAGCCATTTAATTTGTGGCATATCTTTTTATAACCATAACCAAATATAAAATATAACAGTGGACAGAATAATTGAAAAAAAGACCTGGAATACCAAACGAATACTAACTATTGCCGGCATTACAGGCATTGTTTTACTAATTGCCGGAAGCATTTATTTTACATCAGGTAAAAGTAAACTGGATGTTGATACCGAACGACTTACTATCAGCGAAATAAAAAAAGGACCTTTCCAGGAGTTTATACCGGTGAATGGTGTTGTGATGCCGCTTACTACTATTTTCCTTGATGCCTCAGACGGAGGGCGTGTAGAAGAAAAATTTGTTGAAGACGGCGCCAAACTAAAAAAGGGCGATCCGATTTTGAAATTATCAAATACTGACCTCGAACTTAGCCTCGCTAATGAAGAAACTGCCGTATATGCCAATCAAACACAAATGCAGATCTCGCACAGCCAGGCCCAGCAAAATACCATCACAAAATTAAATAACATGGCCGATGTTGATGTAGCCTTTAAGGAAGCCGACAGAATTTATAAACTGGATAAAGATCTGTATGCCAAAAAAGCTATCGGATCACAAGAGTATCAAACAGCCCAAAATCAATACCAGTACCAATTAAGCCGCAAAAAATTGGCTGCACAAATACTTGAGCAGGATTCAGCAATGGTTAAACAGCAGCAAAGCCAGACAAAGGAACAATATGCGCAAATGAAAAACACCTTGGACCTGTTGAGGAAAAAAGTTAGTGACCTAACCGTTAGGGCGCCTATTGATGGCCAGTTAACCTCCTTTGATGCGGAGATAGGACAAAATAAAAATAAAGGCGAACACCTGGGACAAATGGACGTCTTATCAGGTTTTAAGGTAAGGGTTGGAATTGAAGAGCATTACATATCGCGCATATTTACTGGCCTTACCGGCGATTTTCAATTTGCTGATAAAACCTATAAGCTGGTAATTAAAAAAGTATTTACCCAGGTTGTTAACGGACAGTTCCAGGTGGATATGGCTTTTGTAGGTCCTACTCCAACAGGTATCAGGAAAGGGCAGACCTTGCAGGTAAGGCTGGCTTTAAGCGACCAAACCACAGCATTGTTGCTTCCTAAAGGAGGCTTTTATCAGCAAACAGGCGGTAACTGGATATTTAAAGTGAGCGAGGACGGTAAAAAGGCTTACAAAGTTGATATTCAGATCAACCGGCAAAGCCCCGACTATTATGAGCTTACATCCGGATTAAAAGAAGGTGATAAAGTGATCACCTCCAGTTACGAAACTTACGGGGATATACAGGAGCTGGTTTTAAAGAAGTAGAGAAGAAAGAATCAAGAAATAAGAGTCAGGAACCAGGAAGAAAGTAAAAGCCAGGCTAATCGAAAATCTGCCCGACCAGGGGAGATTTAGGAGGCTAATTAATTGCAATATTAACTTACAACTATAAACCAAAAAAACAAAAATCTCCCACTTAATGTGGAAGAATTTAGGAGGCGAAAATGATAAAAATTACCAATCTTGAAAAATTTTACCGCACCGAAGAGGTAGAAACCATCGCGCTGAACAAGCTGTCGATGGAAGTTAAAACCGGCGAATTTGTTGCCATAATGGGGCCTTCGGGCTGCGGAAAGTCGACATTGCTTAACATATTGGGTATGCTTGACGATCCTGACGAGGGCAGCTATGTATTTAACGGAATTGAAGTTGCACATTTTACCGAACGTAAACGGGCTGACCTACGCAAGCACAACATTGGCTTCGTGTTTCAAAGCTTTAATTTGATTGACGAGTTAACCGTGTTCGAAAATGTAGAACTTCCGTTGATCTATACAGGTGTGCCCGCGGCCGAAAGAGTGAAAAGGGTAGAGGAGGTGCTGGATAAAATGCAGATCATGCACCGTCGTAACCACTATCCACAGCAGTTATCCGGTGGTCAGCAACAGCGCGTTGCCATTGCCCGTGCGGTAGTAAATAAACCGAAACTGATACTTGCGGATGAGCCCACAGGTAACCTCGATTCATCAAACGGTAACGATGTGATGGAGTTATTGACAGATTTGAATGAACAGGGCACTACCATTATAATGGTTACACACTCTGAGCATGATGCACGTTACAGCCACCGCATTATTCGCCTGCTGGATGGACAAACTGTAATGGAAAATATAATGATATAGCTCGTCTGTTAGTCCGTTAGTCCGAAGGGACCGAAAGTTAGAAGATCCTAAAGTCGGAAAGGCTCAACGATGTATTGTTGAGCTGTTATAAAGAAAGTGTATAAGTTAATAAATTAAGTGCCTCCGCTAACCCTCTCCATAAGGAGGGGTTAGCTTGAGTGAGTCCTGTTTTAAGTCCGAAAGTCCCTGCCTGCGGCAGGCGGGCGAAAGATACATTCTGTAGCCAATGAACAATAAGTCGGTGAACTAATCAATCAAACAAAATGATAAAGAACTTAATTAAAACTGCCTTTCGCAGTCTCCTAAAAAACAAGGGCTTTACGATACTAAATGCTTTAGGCTTATCGGTAGGTTTGGCAACGTGTTTGTTGATTATTTTTTACGTGGTTGATGAGGTAAGTTATGACCGCTATAACACCAAAGCTGACCGGATATATCGCGTTACGATTGAAGCAAGGTTAAATGGGAATGCAGGCTCCTACGCAACATCAGAAGCGCCAATGAAAGATGCACTGAAAAGCAACTTTCCTCAAATAGAAAAAATAGCAAGATTAATACCTGCTTCAAATCTTTTTATATCCCCGCAAAAATATTATGTCAGAAAAGGCGCAGAAAACATCCTGGAAAAAAATATAGTTTTCTCAGAATCAGGTTTGTTTGATGTTTTTACACTGCCGATGATAGATGGAAGCCCCTCCACAGCATTAAATGAACCCCATTCTGCAGTAATAACAGAAAGTACAGCAAAAAAATATTTTAATAAGACGGATGTTGTGGGGCAAACTTTAACCTTAAATGATACCAGCACGTATAAAATTACCGGGGTAATAAAGGATATACCGGCACAATCCCATTTTAATTACGGTATCTTTTTATCCTTCTCCACCTTGCCGGAAAGCCGGGTTAACTCATGGGGATTTGCAGGGCTCCATAATTACTTATTACTCAAGCCCGGCACTAATGTTAAAAAGCTGGAAAGCGAAATTACCAAAATTGATATAAAAAATTCCTTTTCTCCTTCTACATGGGGTTCAAACGGTAATTATCTGAGGATAACTTTAAAACCACTGCTTGATATACATTTAAAGTCAGAAAGTATTGGTGAGCTTAGCCAAAGCGGCAACATGCAATATGTTTATATATTTTCAGTAATTGCCATATTTATCTTGCTGATCGCCTGTGTTAATTTTATGAACCTTTCAACGGCCCGCTCTTCCAACCGGGCACGCGAGGTAGGCGTACGCAAAGTATTAGGCTCCCCGCGTAAATATTTAATGGCACAGTTTTTAACCGAATCGCTATTGATAACCTTTGTTTCAACTGTAATCGCCTTGTTTTTAGCCTGGGCGTTGATGCCATTATTTAACCATATGTCGGGTAAGGATTTATCTTTAACCACTCAATCATTAACCTGGTTATTACCTTCACTATTAGTTATAGTCTTATTTATTGGTTTCCTTGCAGGTGCTTATCCTGCATTTTACTTATCGGCGTTTCGGCCTATTGATGTTTTAAAGGGTAAAATTTCAACTGGCTTTAAAGGTGGCGCCTTAAGGAGCTTTTTAGTCGTTTTTCAATTCTCAATCTCCATTTTCCTCATCATAGGTACACTTGTCATTTATAATCAGCTCAACTATATCCACAGTAAAAGCCTGGGTTTTGACCGCAGCCAGGTATTAGTGATTAAAAACGCAAATGTTTTGGGTAACCGGGCAAAAATCTTAAAACAACAATTGAAACAGCTGCCGGGTGTTGTAAATGCTACTATGTCATCTTATCAGCCTACAGGAGATGAAAGGCTAAAAACGGGCTTATTTCCTGATAAAATAATTGATATTAAAAAAGACGTCTTATCAGAATTTTGGTCGATTGATGAGGATTATATGAGCACAATGGGTATAAGATTAGTTGATGGCCGCAATTTTTCCAAACAAATGGCCACCGATTCTGCTGCAATCATTGTTAACGAAGCCTTCGTAAAGAAATTTGGATTCAAAGACCCGCTTAATAAAATTGTTTACCGTGATAGTTATGGGATACAGCCGTTTCATATTGTAGGGGTAGTAAAGGATTTTAATTTTGAATCTCTTAAGGACAAGATCTCTCCATTGGCTTTGGTGTATGCACCGGATAATGGCGCCATAAATGTAAAGATCCATACCGCTGACCTAGCCAATCTAATGTCGAAAATTGAAAATAAATGGAAAGAATTGTCTCCAAATCAGCAGTTCACTTATTCGTTTATGGATCAGGATTTTGATGCTACCTATCGTGCAGAACAACGAATAGGAACCATATTTATAACATTCAGCACACTGGCAATTGTAATTGCCTGCTTAGGTTTGTTTGGCCTTGCTGCTTACGCAGCCGAACAACGTACCAAAGAAATTGGTATCCGTAAAGTATTAGGCGCTAACATATCAACCATTGTTGGCATGCTGTCGTTAGATTTTATCAGGCTGGTGCTTATTTCCATTTTGATCGCAACACCACTGGCCTGGTTAGTGATGCAAAAATGGCTGCAGGACTTTGCTTATCGAACTACTATACAATGGTATACTTTAGCCATTGCAGGCGCCACAGCGATAATCATTGCGTTTATTACTATAAGTTTTCAATCAATAAAAGCTGCGATAGCTAACCCGGTGGATAGTTTAAGAAGCGAATAAAATAGTTGACAGTTAGCTTAAAGAGATGCATAAATGAATAATAACTAACGAAGAATTTTATCATGATAAAGAATTACATAAAAACTGCATACCGTTCCCTTTTAAAAAACAAGGGCTTTACGATCTTAAATGTTTTAGGACTGTCGTTAGGACTTGCCAGTTGCCTGCTCATTATATTTTATGTAGTTGATGAGTTAAGCTATGACCGCTACAATACCAAAGCTGACAGGATTTACCGGGTAAACGAAGACCTGAAACTTGGTGAAAATAATGTTCTTTATGCGGTATGTATGCCTCCATTGGCGCAAGCGCTAAAAAATGATTTTCCCTATGTGGAAAATACAGTGCGAATAAAAAGAAATGGCTCAAAGCATGTAAAAAAAGGAGGTATTAATATCCTCGAAAATAATATAGCTTTTGCAGATCCTTCGCTGTTTGATGTGTTCACCTTACCTATGATCAATGGGAGCCCTGCAACGGCTTTAGTGGAGCCAAACAGTGTTGTATTAACAGAAAGCACAGCAAAGAAATATTTTAACAACACCAATGTTGTTGGTAAAACATTAACATTTGAAGATAATATTCTTTATAAGGTTACCGGTGTAATTCGTGATATACCCGTCCAATCGCACTTTAACTTCGACTTTTTTATATCGATGTCAACCTTTCCAGATAGCAGGTCGACCGAATGGCTGAGAAGTGACTATAACACCTATGTTTTATTGAAGGATGCCACAGATCATAAAAAGCTTGAGGCGGCTTTGCCTGCTTTTTTAAACAGACACAGCGGGCAGGAAATGCAGACGCAATTAAAAATGAGCATGGCTGCATTTGAAAAAGGCGGAAGTTTCTTCCGGTTAAATTTAACGCCGCTTACTGATATTCATCTTAAATCAAATCGCTCTGGCGAACTGGGGCCTAACAGCACCATACAATATGTTTACGTTTTTTCGGCAATTGCCCTTTTTATACTATTAATTGCATGTGTTAATTTTATGAACCTTTCAACAGCAAGGTCGGCAAACAGAGCCCGCGAAGTGGGTGTCCGTAAAGTGTTGGGGTCTTCAAAAAAATATCTTATTGCACAATTTCTTACAGAATCTATTTTAGTGACTTTAGTTGCAACTATAATAGCTTTTATTACTGCAATAGCATTACTGCCCGCGTTTAATCAGCTATCAGGCAAAGAGATTGCTATTAATTCCCAAACCCTTTCATGGCTTATTCCTGTTTTGTTGGTTATTGTTTTGGTTGTTGGCGCAATGGCAGGTTCATATCCCGCTTTTTATCTTTCTGCTTTTCAGCCTATTGATGTATTGAAGGGTAAGCTATCTGCCGGATTTAAAGGTAGTGGCTTACGCAGCTTTTTGGTTGTTATGCAGTTTTCTATATCCATTTTCCTTATTGTTGGCACCCTTGTAATATATAACCAGCTTAATTATATCCAAACAAAAAATTTAGGATATAACCGTAACCAGGTTTTAATAGTGCAAAATACCTTTGAACTGAATAATCAGGCCAATGTTTTTAAACAGGAAATAAAACAATTACCAGGAGTTGAAAACGCTACTTTAACCGGTTTTTTGCCAACATCGCAATGGAAAAACACTTCTATATTTTTTAAGGACGCTTCATTTGATCAAAAGAAAGCCTTATTCCCGCAAACATGGGAAGTTGACGAGGATTATATCAAAACACTTGATATGAAAATGGCCGCAGGCCGCAGCTTTTCCAACCAGATGCTAACTGATTCATCAGGCATCATCCTTAATGAAGCTGCCGCAAAGTTTTTAGGACTTAAAGATCCGTTAAATAAGCCTTTATACCGATCGAACGGGGGTAAACAAGATATATCCAACTCAAAGGAGTATCATATTATAGGAGTGGTTAAGGATTTTAATTTTAGCTCACTACGGGATGTTATTAGCCCGGTAGTTTTAGTGCTGGCTCATAATACAGGAGCCTTAAGTATTCGTGTTAATACGAAAAACCTGCCGGCCCTGCTATCTCAGATTAAGGATAAATGGAGAAGTATTTCGCCTGGCGTTCAAATGAATTTCTCCTTTATGGATCAGGATTTTGATGCCTCATACCGCGCAGAACAACGAGTGGGAACAATATTCGTGGTGTTTACAACTTTAGCAATAATAATAGCCTGCCTGGGTTTGTTTGGCCTTGCTGCATATGCTGCTGAACAACGTACAAAAGAAATTGGGATCCGGAAGATATTGGGTGCAAGCATTGGAGCTATTGCCGGTATGCTATCGTTCGATTTTATAAAATTGGTATTCATCGCCATTCTTATTTCATTACCTCTTGGCTGGTTTTTAATGAATAAGTGGCTGCAGCAATTTGCTTACAGGGTAAACATACAGTGGTGGGTTTTAGTGCTGGCGGGCTTTATCGCAATATTTATCGCTTTTATCACCATAAGTTTTCAATCTGTAAAGGCTGCGATAGCTAACCCGGCAGATAGTTTAAGGAGCGAGTAATTTTAGAGATTGGTGATCAGAGGTTAGGAAAGAAATTAAATGACGAGTGATAAAATAATTCATTATCATGATAAAGAACTATTTCAAAATTGCGTGGCGAAATCTTGTTAGAAATAAGGTAAGCAGCACCATTAACATTAGTGGATTGGCAATCGGTTTAGCCTGTGTGTTATTGATAGGGATGTATGTGAAGGATGAATTGAGTTATGACCGTTTTTTTAAAGATGCTAACCGCATATACCGGGTAAACCTTGATGGCAAAATGGGGAATGACCAGTTTTTGATTGGCCATACACCTCCGCCGGCTGGCGCAGCGTTAATGAATAATTTCCCCCAGATTGAAAGCTATACCCGTATATTATCGCCGGGCGACGAAGTAGTTCATTATGAATATAAGGGACAAAAAAATTCATTAACTGAAAAAAGCATACTGGTAGTGGATTCCAATTTTTTGAAATTCTTTAACTACCCGCTGATCGCCGGCGATGCATCAACATGCTTAAATGGTACTCACTCGTTAGTTGTTACCCAAAAAGCCGCCAAAAAGTATTTTGGCGATGATTCGCCTATTGGTAAAATATTGTTATTTGACGAATATTTAACTCCTTTTACTGTAACCGCAGTTTTAAAAGATATTCCAAAACAGTCATCGCTTCAGTTTGATGTATTACAGCCCGCGGAAAGTATGCGCGTTATAAAGAATTTTGGCTGGAGCTGGGTTTGGCTGCAGATGGGTACTTATGTAAAACTTCGTGCAAACGTAGCAACTGATGAAACGAGTATTGCAAGGCTGGAAAGCAAATTTCCACAGATGGTAGCAATGCAGGCGGCAAGCGCTTTTAAGCGAATCGGTCAGCCATGGGATGAGTTTAAAAGAAAAGGTGGCAAGTGGGATCTTCATTTGCAGCCGCTGGTTGATCTGCATTTGTATTCTGCAAATATCGGCACCCGATTTTTTGAGCAGGGAGATATAAAATATATTTATATTTTTTCGGCGGTTGGCTTATTTATTATGTTGCTGGCTTGTGTAAATTTCATGAACCTATCCACAGCACAGTCGTCAAAAAGGGCTAAAGAAGTAGGTATCCGTAAAGTCTTGGGATCGCAAAGGAAGCAGCTGATCCGTCAATTTATTACCGAAGCCATGCTGTACACTTTGTTTGCAACAATAGTGGCCATAATCATAGTGATGATTGTATTACCGGCATTTAATCATTTATCAGGCAAAGACCTTTCATTAAACATCTTTCTCGATTTTAGGACCTGGTTAGGGATTCTATTATTGGTACTGATAACCGGTTTACTTGCGGGCAGTTATCCAGCATTCTTCCTTACCTCATTTAAACCTGTAAGTATTTTAAAAGGAGGTGGTTTATTTAACGGTTCGGTAGGTGGATTTTTTATCCGGAATATTTTAGTTGTTTTTCAATTTACAGTATCAACGGTGCTTATCATCTGTACCATAATTGTTTACAAGCAATTGGTATATAATCAAACCAAAGACCTAGGTTTTGACAAGGAAAATGTGGTTGTAATATCTAACACTGCCAGGCTTGGAACAAGACAGGAAAACCTCCGCCAGGAATTATTAAAATTGCCCCAGGTTGCCAATGCAAGCATATCATCGGGCATGCCTGCACAGAGCTCTTTTGGGGACACTTATGTGCCCGAGGTAAATACAAGCAATGTTAACGGCGGTGAAACCAATATTTTTCTGTCCTCTTATATGGTTGATGATGCCTTTGTACCCACACTCAATATCAAAGTTGTAAGTGGAAGGGCCTTCTCTAAAAACTTCACTGACTCGGCCTCAGTACTGTTAAATGAAACCGCCGTTAAGCAAATAGGGTGGAAGAACCCCATTGGTAAAAGTATAACCTATCCTGGTAACAACGACCAAAAGTTTAAAGTAATAGGCGTTATAAAAGATTTTAACATCGAATCTTTGAACAGTAATATATCGCCCGTTGCCCTATTTTATACCACATCAAAAACTTATAACATCCGCTCGTCCTACATTGCGGTAAGAATTAAACCGGGCAATTACGGCGAAGCTATAAATGCTATCCAAAATGA
>JAQBOU010000054.1 GCA_028287865.1 Mucilaginibacter sp.
AAATCAATCGATAACGTCTGTTATCGGCAGGTGCGTAACCTGCATTTTAATTTGATCCTGTTTGTCACCAAGCTCCTTTCTCTTTGTATTACTTAAATGTTTAATTAAGCTGTTAATCATTCTTGAAAGTCAGCAACCAAATATCAACGAAATGATGTCATCAGGTAAATTGGAACAACTATTTTCAAGAATCAATGATATAAAGTTAGATGGCAAATGACTTCACTCCAAATTGTTGTATGACGCAAAAAGGTTGATTATCAGTAATACTTTGCGAATGGTTTAAATACCTATCTACAAAGTGTTTTATACTATGTATAAAATTTTGTTTAAGAATGGTCAATCTATCAGAAAATAGCACACAAATGGCGCAGCAGTGATTTGTGCAATAATTGATTGGCATTTACTACAACAGTAAGCGTGTAATATGATCCGAGGATAAGGGTTAGCGTATCTCCGGGTTCGCTTCGCCAGGTAAATAAAAAAAAGTATCCATACGCCGAATCCAATTAAAAAAGCTGGTAACTTATTTGGTAAGGATGTCGCTGCAAGAAATGCCATTGTACCGATAATGGATGTGAGGCATAATAAAATGAATGTTCTCATAAGCTTTGAAATTATTATGCGCTTACTAAACGCATGGTTCTTCTTTGTTCAATTGGGTTTATTAATCTTTTTGTTTTCAGCTCGTTCTGGTCAACCAACAATTCAACAACATTTGCCTGTACTTCATCAACGATGCTCCAGTCTTTTTCGATATAAATATCGGTCACTTTGTTCCCTTGATCCACATGGTTAAGCGCCAGTGCTACATCATCCTTGCTCATTCGGCATTTGTTTCGTGCAAGGTTGCCAAAGCTATGCCGTGCCCAATAATAGGTTATGCCCGATAGTCCGGCGTTCTTATTAACCACCTCCATTCCTTGCTTTATAGCTCGGTCTAATGCTTGTGACCGGCAATAACGGGTATGAAGGTTACCCAGGTACTTTTCCAAAATAGGTTTTGCTTCCTTTATTAACTTAATGCTGATAAATGCATTGTCCTTTCTTCGCTTGGTTTTTGTTCTATTGTATTCAACGCGCCCTTTCTTTATGTTGTCGCTGGTCAAATGATAAAGATCGACCGCGTTAGTTCCGCACATGTAAAAGGATAACATAAATAGGTCGCGTGCCATCTCAGCGCGGCTTCCTGGTTCAACTATACAATCCCTAATTAGCTTAATTCTTTCAACATCTAAATTGCGTTTCCTAGTTTCCGGGGTATCTACAATCTTATAATTATCGAATGGGCAATAAGGAATTCGTATTTGCCCTATTTGCGGTTTATTAAAATGCTTCATTGCCGCCTTAAACAGAATACGCAGATCACGGAAATGATTATGCACAGCTCCGTCTGTCATTCCTTTTACGATCCTTTTACGCAATTCACCCTGGTTCATCCGCTTTATCTCACGTTTGCCACGCAGGTACTTTTCATAAGAAGCCAGCATCCATTCATTAATTTCAAGTGGGGATAAAGTATTCTGATTGAAATAGTCTTTGAGGCTGAATAATACTGTTTTTAGCGTACCTGCTGATCCGGCACGCATTTCCTTTTCTAATTCTGAAATATGATTCTGACAGAATTTAAAAAAATCCATCGGTTCGTCCTTATCCCTTAAATGGTTCCTTAAAGTTTCCGCATTAAAGAATTCAAGTTTAGGGCCGAGGTTACTGATCGTTACCCGATATTCATCGAGGGTCTTATTCAGGATCTGTTTTAAGGTCGCATCCTTGAGGACACATTTGGCGGTAAGTTGCTTGTCGACAACAAAGTGGGGGGTATCGATGTATTTTTTCTCCCCTTTGTGTGCAACCCTGATTTTTACATTGTAAGTTCCGTCTGCTTTTTTGTGGTGTTTGTGGATTTTAATACCTACGGTAGCCATGACATAATCTGTTTTAGCGAAAGAGGTCAAATAGTTTTGTGCCCTATTTGTGCCCTTTTTTCGCGGGGTTAAACAAAAAATTATGTAAAAGCTATCGGAACGGATCGTCCCTGACAGTTGGCATTAGCCATTAGAAAGTGCCCAAATATACAAAAAAAGGCCTTTTTCTAACGAAAAAGACCTTTTTTGATTTTGTGGTACCACCTGGATTCGAACCAGGGACACAAGGATTTTCAGTCCTTTGCTCTACCTACTGAGCTATGGTACCGCCTGTTTGGGGTTGCAAATGTAGCCTTTTTTTTATTTACAGGAATTTTTTTTTGAAAAAAGTTACCGGGCTGTTTAAATGTTGTGAGGTTGTAAGGTTAAAATGTTAAATACAAAGGTGCTATGCCTGTTCTTCAGGAGACTGATTGGTAATGCTCACTTTTCACATCACTATAACAATCCAACTTTTAAACATTTCAACTTTACAACAATTTCAAATTCCAACAATTCTTATAACTTTGAAAAAATTACTATGCACGCATAATGATTGCACAAATCCTGTTTATCATCATCCTGGCTGCGGCTGTTTATCTTTTCAGTAAAAACGCCGGCAAAATAAGGCGTAATATTTTACTTGGGAAAGATACGGATCGTTCAGACAATCCTGCCCTGCGGTGGAAGACGATGGCTAAAATAGCTTTGGGGCAAACCAAAATGGTTAAGCGCCCGGTTGCCGCCGTTATGCACTTCTTTATTTATGTCGGTTTCATCATCATTAACCTGGAGGTGATGGAGATCATGATCGATGGTATATTCGGCTCCCATCGTATTTTTTCGAAGCCATTGGGAAGCTTATATGGTTTATTGATAGGCGGGTTTGAGATTCTGGCGGTTTTAGTGCTTACTGCCTGCGTTGTTTTCCTGGCAAGGCGTAATATTGTTCGGCTGAAGCGCTTCAGTGGCACTGAGATGACCGAATGGCCACGCAGCGATGCCAACTATATCCTGATCATAGAAATACTGTTAATGACTGCCTTTTTAACCATGAATGCAGCCGACCATAAATTACAGCTGCTAAATTTTGGTCATTATATTAAAGCAGGCAGTTTCCCGGTTAGTCACTTTGTAGGGAATCTGTTACCAGGCAATGCAGATTCGCTTGAAATTATTGAGCGGGGATGCTGGTGGTTTCACATCATCGGGATCCTGGCGTTTTTAAACTATTTACCTTATTCAAAGCATTTTCATATCCTGTTGGCTTTTCCCAATACTTATTATTCAAACCTGAATCCAAAAGGCGAGTTTACAAATATGGCAACGGTTACCAATGAGGTTAAGGCAATGATGGATCCTTCATTTGTGCCTGAAACTTCAGCAGAGCCGATGCGATTTGGGGCAAAGGATGTTACAGACCTAACATGGAAAAACCTGATGGAGGCCTATACCTGTACCGAATGCGGCAGGTGTACTTCAGTCTGTCCGGCTAATCAAATGGGTAAATTACTATCGCCCCGCAAAATTATGATGGACACCCGCGACCGGATCACCGAAGTGGGCAATAACATCGACAAGCATGGTAAAGATCACCAGGACGGTAAAGCATTGCTGGATAATTACATTACCCGCGAAGAGCTTTGGGCCTGTACCACCTGTAACGCCTGTACAGAAGCCTGCCCGGTAAATATCAACCCGCTGGAAATTATAACCGAAATGCGCCGGTATATTGTGATGGAAGAGTCGCAGGCGCCTGCCAGTTTAAATAATATGTTTGGTAATGTGGAGAACAATGGCGCCCCGTGGAAATATAGTAACGCTGACCGGTTTAATTGGAAAGAGAGATCTTAAGTCCATAGCCTTAAGTCCATAGTCCATAGTCCATAGTCCATGGTCGATAGTCCATAGTCAAAAGTTAATGTTAATGGATGGTAAGTAGTTATTAAAATATAAGAGAATTTTACCCATGGTCCATGGACTATTGACCATGGACAACAGCATGAATTATGAACAGTGAAGAATTAATTGTCCGCACCATGGCCGAAATGGCTGCCGAAGGCAAGCAACCAGAAATATTGTTTTGGGTAGGATGCGCCGGTAGTTTTGATGAGCGTGCACAAAAAATAACCCGCGATATTTGCAAGATTCTTAATTATGTCGGAATCAGTTTTGCTGTACTTGGAACGGAGGAAAGCTGCACAGGTGATCCTGCCAAACGGGCGGGGAATGAGTTTTTGTTCCAAATGCAGGCCATGACCAACATCCAGGTGCTGGATGGTTACCATATTAAAAAAATAGTTACGGGCTGTCCGCATTGTTTTAACACTATCAAAAATGAGTATCCGGGGTTGGGTGGCAACTATGAAGTGATCCATCATTCACAATTAATACAGCAATTGATTGACGAAGGAAAGCTAAAGGCCGAAGGCGGTGAAAGCTTCAAAGGCAAGCGCATTACCTATCACGATCCCTGCTATTTAGGCCGGGGCAACAACGTGTACGAAGCGCCGCGCAAAGCCCTTGAAATATTGGATACGGAGCTGGTAGAAATGAAACGCTGCAAATCGAACGGTTTGTGCTGCGGAGCCGGGGGTGGGCAAATGTTTAAGGAACCCGAAAAAGGCACTAAAGATATTAATATTGAAAGGATGAGTGATGTATTGGAATCAAAGGCTCAAATAGTTGCCGCCGCATGCCCTTTTTGTATGACAATGCTGAGCGACGGTGTTAAGCACGAAAATAAGGAGCAGGAGATACAGGTGCTGGACATTGCCGAAATCACGGTAAGGGCAAACGGGTTATAATCCTTTCGCCCCGAGAAAATTCAACGCTTCCCGCAGGCTGTCCAAACGTTCGGGCTCCATGTTTTTAACCGGGATGTTAAGCACGGTAGCCATTGAATCAACATCGCCATGAGGATCATTATGGGTTTGCACAATAATGTCATCTGCGGTCGTTTTCAACTCCAGGCTGCCGGTAATTGTATTGCCCAGGTAATCCAACTCATTAAACTGATGTAAATTGAAGGAGTAGTATTCCTGCTTGCCTTTTGCGTATGTTTTGCGCAAGCGAACAAAGGCTTCACTGTTAACAGAGAGCTCCCATTTTTTTAATTTAGCGTCCCCGCTTGGATCATAGGACTCCGACAGGCACCGGTTTGCATACGAAAGCCAGTCCTGTTCGTTAAAATTGTATTTAAAGCAATAATTAACAGTAACGATAAAAATTATAGTAACTGTTAGCGCGATCCTCTTGCTTTTTAAAAGAACTGATTTTAACATGACAACAAAATTAAACCCGAAGTTAATAAATTGCATAGATTTGTGCATGCAATTTTCAGAAAATTCACGGGTTTGGGTATATCAGTCTGATAAAAAGCTGTCTGATACCGAAGTACAGCAAATACAAAGTTTGCTTAATGAATTTACCACCGGCTGGACCGCGCACAATAACCAGCTTAAAGCAAAAGCCGAGATCCGTTATAACCGTTTTTTAATTTTGATAGTGGACGAAAGCCAGGCAGGCGCCAGCGGTTGCTCTATTGATAAATCGGTGCATTTTATGCAGCAGTTGGAAAAACAATTTGGCATAAAACTGTTCGACAGGTTTAATCTTGCTTTTCGCGAAGGAAATGAGGTGTTATCTGCACCGCGCCATGATTTTGAAGCTTTGCTGAAACAAGGCAGCATCAATACTGATACCATCGTTTTTAATAATATGGTTCAAAACTTAAACGAGCTCCAAACCAAGTGGGAGGTGCCTTTTAAAGATAGCTGGCATATACAGCTGTTCAGGGATTTGGTGTGATGGTTTGAGAAATCCGTCATGCCGAATTTATTTCGGCACACCACAGGACAACGGCCTGCATGGTCAATACCTTGCAAGTGAGGTGCTGAAATAAATTCAGCATGACCTGATATAAAAAAACATGTTCATCATCGATCTCAACTACATAGTTCCGCTTGAAGAGCTGGATGAACACATGGCCGACCATGTGAAATACCTTCGTAAATATTACAAGAAAAATATCTTCGTTGCTTCCGGCCGGAAGGTGCCGCGTTCGGGCGGGATCATCCTGGCATTGGCGGACTCAAAAGAAGCGGTAGAGCAGCTTATCAAAGAAGATCCCTTTTACAAACACAACCTTGCCCAATTTTCGATCACCCACTTTTTAACCTCTCAATACCATCCTGAATTAAAAAATTTATTGGATATTTAAGTTTGTTTTGTAATATAGTACTACCAATTACAATTACTACAAAGTACCTTTTACTCAATAATAGAAACGAAATGGAACAGTATGACAGCCGTGTGGATGCTTACATAGCTAAGGCAGCCCCGTTTGCGAGGCCGGTATTAGAGTATATCCGGCAAATTGTACATGAAATATCACCGTTGTTAACCGAAAGCATTAAATGGGGTTTCCCTTTTTTTGAGTACAAAGGCCCGGTATGCCAGATGGCTGCTTTTAAACAACACTGTGCATTGGGTTTCTGGAAGGCTGCCTTATTGAATGACCCGCATCAGGCCCTACGATTAGGCGATGCAAAGGCAGGCAGTTTTGGCGATATAGTAAGTATTGCTGATCTGCCATCAAAAGAAATATTAACTGATTTTATTTTACAGGCCATCGCTTTAAACGAAAAAGAGATAAAGGTCGAGAAAAAGAAAGCTTCGGCAGAGAAGGCTGAATTAGTGGTGCCGGATTATTTTATTGATTTTTTAGCAGATCATCCAAAAGCCAAAGAGGTGTTTGATAAATTCAGTTATTCGAACAAAAAGGAATATGCTGAATGGATTATTGACGCAAAAACCGATGCCACCCGTCAAAAACGTATGGAAACCGCAGCCGAATGGATGAGCGAGGGTAAATCAAGGAATTGGAAGTATAAAACTTGATAAGTGATTTTTAGGTTTAACTTCAATTTGTTGGTCGATGGCAAATTATTTTGTATCTTTTATTTTTTAATAAAAAGGTCAGCTTAAACTATACTTGTCATGAATAAACCAATCAGCTTCGTATTTACTTTTGTGTTGTTACTGGAGCTTAGCTTTTTAAGAGCAAATGCACAAACCTCCGCATCAGAGATACAAACGGATATAATAGCCCGCAAAGCCATAAAATTCTTGAATGCTGGCTTGCCCGATAGTGTTTACCAATTAGCAGGCAGTCAGTTTAAAAAGCAAATTAATCCTGATTTGTGGAATAGTATTTACAAAAGTCAATTTTCGGCATTTCTGCCTTTTAAGGAAGTGGATTTTATCAATAGTGTTGATTCTGTTAATAAATACAAATTAGTTGGACAGGTTACCCTCACTTATTATGTAAGCCTTGATAAAGAAGGTAAATTAAAAGATTTTCTTTTTAAGCCTTACCAGGAAGAAAGTACAGCGGCATTTTGTGCGTTTAAAAATGCAAGCGTTTCCGCAGGATATATATTTCCCATCTCCCGCAAGGTCCAGCCAACACCTTTCTGCACAAAATAGTTCTCATCGGTAAGTAAGGTAGACATCATCGCCAGCAACTTTTCAAAGGGCATGTTAATTTTTCTTAATTTGCTGTAATACAATAGGCCCACAATTGATTGGCGCCGCTCCCACGGGTTTACCGAGGTATTCCAAAGTTTATATTGTGTATATACCGCATGCGGCTCTTTTTCAAGCAAGTGGGCATATATTGCCGACAATCCGTCTGAGTGCGCCCAGTTATCTACCTGCTGTACCCAGTCTTTAACAATATTCCAGATAAAGTATGGCTCAAAAGCTGTAAGATGCTTGCTTACAAACATCAAAGCAA
>JAQBOU010000038.1 GCA_028287865.1 Mucilaginibacter sp.
TAACAGTACTGAATTGGTTTATAAACCCTGGAAACAAAGAGAATTCTCTATTCATGATCCTGATAACAATTTGCTGACGTTCGGACAGAGCATATAATGATTGTTGTTTTTAATTTCTGTTTTATCAGTACTTCAAAAAGCGGTCAGCCGGTTTCCAAAAATCAACTCTTTGTAAATCTTCCATTCCTGATATTCAACATAAGTATCCCGGTGTAATATGGTTAGGCTTTTAACGGTAAATTCACCGGTAAATTCACGGTCTTTAAAGTTGGGCCAAAGTTTATTAAAGGTGGGGACGGGTATATTGGTGGCGATAACAACATGCGGCACAAAGTTTTTAAGCTTTATGCCCATCTGGCTGGTTAGCAAGCGGAACCATTTATCGGTTTGCGGAGTAATTTCAATACCGGCAACTATGGTTTTAGCGGTTTGCCCGTGGCTTACATAATTAAACCCATTAATTTGCAGGGTAACGGGCGGCATGATGCAAAGCCTGCGTTCCATTTGTACTATTGCGGGCTGCACCAAAAATGGCTTGCACCGCGTTTGATGCGTTACCACAATATGCGCGGTGCTGTACATCCCTTCGAAATGACCTATGCAGTTTACCGATGCCTGTTTATACCGGCTTATCTCCTTAGCTATCGCATCGGGCAGGGAAATAATCATTAAATAATCGGCATAATTCAACATAAAGCAGCATCAATAATAAGCGCTAAAATGCTAATATTTTTAGTATATTCAGTTTATTTTTTACATTTGTCGTATGAGCGCCAAACGCACCATCATGCACATCGACCTGGATTCGTTCTTTGTATCCGTTGAGCGCAAATTCGACCCATCATTGATCGGCAAGGCGGTGATCATTGGCGGCTCGGCCGAAAGGGGAGTAGTGGCTTCGTGCAGCTATGAGGCACGTAAGTTTGGGGTACACTCGGCTATGCCTACCCGGCAGGCACTAAAACTATGCCCGCATGCCATTGTAGTCAGAGGTAGTTATGGGCGCTATAGCGAAGCCTCACAACAAGTAACGAAGATCATCCAACAGTCGGTGCCGCTTTATCAGAAAACCTCTATCGACGAGTTTTATATCGATTATACCGGGATGGACCGCTTTCATGATTGTTACCGCCACGCCACGGAGCTACGACAAAAAATTATAAAGGATACCGGGCTACCTATTTCGTTCGGTATGTCATCCGGCAAAACGGTGTCCAAAATGGCTACGAACCAAGCCAAGCCGAACGGTCAGCTTTTTGTGCCGCATGGAAAAGAAAAGGATTTTTTAGCGCCACTGGCTATCGGTAAGATTCCTGGCCTGGGCGAGAGTACCCAACAGAAACTTTATACCTATGGCATTGAAAAGATTGCCGACCTGCAAAAGGCCGACCTACGCTTTTTAGAAACCATTTTGGGCAAGGCCGGAAGATACATTTGGGAAAAAGCCAACGGAATTGACGAAGGGGAGATCGTACCGCACAGCGAACGGAAATCCATATCAACCGAGCATACCTTCGACAGCAATATAGCCGACAAGCAAATGATCGAAACCATCCTGGTATCTATGACAGAAGAGCTGGCTGCCAAACTGCGGAAAGAAAATAAAGTAGCATCGTGCCTGGCCATAAAAGTGCGCTATGCCAATTTTGAAACACACACGCAGCAGGAAAAAATATCACTCACCGCAGCCGAGCATATTCTGATACCAGGCATAAAGAACCTGTTAAAAAAGGCTTGGAATCAGCACCGCCCGATTCGGTTAATAGGGGTGAGGCTCAGCAATCTGTGCAGCGGCAGCTACCAGATAAACCTTTTTGAAGACAATGAAGAGCGCATCAGGCTTTACCAGGCAATGGACAAGATCAACTTTAAATTTGGCGAAAAAACCGTTTGCCGCGCTGCCGGTATGGCTATCGGGACAAGGAATTTTAATCCGTTTATGAGGGGCTGACTAAGATTTACAGGACTTTAGGATCGTAGGATGAAAATCCTACGATCCTTTAATTCTAAAAATCTTAGTTCTTACTTACCGCAGCCAGCACATTTTTAATAAACCCATCCATCGCTTTGGAATCGATCCACCGGGCAACTACCACCAGCTCGTTTTCAGAATCTACATAGATCATATTGGTGCCATTGCCGATATGCACCCATGCTTTTTCGGATGCAGAGGGAAGCAGTTTTTTATCGGTATTTAAAAACCAGTTCATATACCCATAGCCCGTATTGGCAGTAGTGGGCGTAAGCGCCTGCTTTACCCATTGCTCGCTGATCAGTTGCTTGCCGTTCCAATTGCCGTGGTGCATGGTAAGCAAACCAAACCGGGCCATATCGTATGCATTCATAAAGATACCACCGCCCCAATGCCCGCCTCCGCTTACCGACTGGATGATCTGGCCGTCCAAAATAATCCACGAATTCCGGTAACCAAACCACCGCCATGTTGTTGATGCACCGATTGGATCCATAATGGTTTCTTTTAATACAACGGGAAGGGGTTTACGCCAAACACTGGTGGCAGCCAGCGCAAGGGCGTTTACTCTTACATCATTATATTTCCATACGGCGCCGGGTTCGTTTCTTTTACGCAGTTTATATTTAGTAATGTCACCTTCTGGCCGGTCGGCCCAGTCGGGTTTATCCCATAAGGTACCTTCCCAGTCGCTGGTTTGGCGCAGCATTACTTCCCAGGTAAGCCTTTTGTTATGGTCTGATGCAAAAGGATAGATCATATCGTTACTTCCGCTTGCATCAGGTTTGTAAACCTCAATTGGCGGGATGTACCGGGCAACGGTATCCGAGGTGCTTTTGATCATACCACGGTCTACCGCGATGCCAATAATGGATGATAGAAAACTCTTTGAAATGCTGTTTACAATATCAACACGTGCAGGATCTCCCCATTCGGCTACGATGTAACCTTTGTAAATAATGAGCCCTGCAGGCGCTCCCCGTTCAGTAACCGGACCAACAGCTGCACTATAAGGCTCTTTTCCAAAGCTCTGAAATTGCGCTGTTTCACCATCCCTGGAAGCGTTTACTTCGTGATTGATCGCAAAATTGATGGCATTGTGTAAGGAACTGTCTTTAAGTCCCAACGCCTGCGGTGCTTGATGCTGCCAGGAATTATAGGGTGGAAAGTAATCGGCGGTTTTAGTGTGTTTCTGGGAATAGGCGGTTTGGAGGGTGAAAAGTAATAATACCGGCAGTAATAATTGTTTCATATCGCAATATACGAAGCGCCCTCTAAACGGCAAAGCCTTCATAAATGCTAAACACAAATAATCATAATGAATATTCCCTGTTGGAGAGACTTTTAATTTACTAACTTCTAACTGTTAATTATTTCAAGGTGTTTGTAATTTTGGTAGTGGAATAGCTATTTTTTTGAGAAATAGAGCCACCAATTGTCAGGTCGGAAATTGTTTCCAGCTGAAAAATTACCGCTTTCTATTACTAAAGTTTTTGCATTTATAGTTAAGCTTCTTCAAAACTCTTTTCCTTTTTCTCCAATCCAAATGACAGATCAGACGAAGCTCCTTCGGCGGTTAAACTACTCTTAACCGCATTTTTGTAAATCTCTTTACTTTTTAGTGAAATAACAATTTCACCGGCAATAATATTTTCAATTGTGTAAATATTTTTAATTACTCTGTCTTTTAATGTCATCCCGGTATTCTGTTATTAATTGGTATTTTTTCATTAACCCAGTTGCAGTCTTTTGCACCTTTCGTACTTAGCTTATCATACCTTTAGCCTGATTTAACAATCATAGTTCTTTCTTCATCAGCAAATCTGTTTGCCGGTCATCACCCAATAAAAATTCATGGCTGCTGAATAAATTAAAGCCGTTGCGCTCATAAAAAGCGATTGCTTTACTGTTATGCTCCCATACGCCGAGCCAGATGTAGTTAAACTGCTTTTTGATGGCTGTATCAATTGCAAAATCTAACAGTTGCTTGCCGATATATTTGCCATGATGTTCGCCGGAAACGTAAATGCGCTCAACTTCCAAAGCTTTTTCGTCCTGGAATTCAGTTTGTGCGCCTGCAAAGTTCAATTTAAGATAACCTATAACCTGGTTATCGAGTATGGCAAAGTAAAAATGAGAATCGGGATCATTTAATTCGGCTTGGATTTTTTGTGGTGTAAACGCAACAATTGAGTAGGCCTCCATATTAGCCGGCGAATTCAAAGGTGCAAAAAATTCGTAGAAGGTATTTTTACTGAATGTAAGCAGCGTATCGGCATCAGAAAGTTGAACTCTTTGTATGGTAACCATATTGAATTTTAAAATGAGGCTTCTTGATTTGAAGATGTGTTAGTTTGAAAATTTGAAAATTGGATTTTTTGCAATTTTAAAACTAATTTTCAAATTGAATCAATCAAATTGCTCCTGCAGGCGGATGAGCCTGTCAATCATCAGGTTAAGTTTTTCCTCTTCATTTTTAAACATCCTGGGCTTTAAATAAAAAGTAATAAACATAAACCAAACAATGATAGAACCGTAGGTGATCAACTTAAAATAAAGCGGCGCTCGTTCCAATATTTCTATAAAATACAAAGAAAGACCGGTGCTGATCATCAGCATAAAAACATAATAAAACCAGCCTACCACCTTGGTGCGGTTCTTTTGATATTCTTTAAGCGTGTTTAAGTATTCGGTAGGATTTTGTGTAAGATCATGTTTGTTGAGCATATGGTAATGGCGTACAATTAGGGACAGGTACATAAGCATTGTTACCAGAATTATCAAGATGCCAACGGTAGTAGCTGTGGAGCGGAATGTAAAAAAGAAGGTGGTGACAAAGGCACAGGCAACCAACGCTATCATAGCCACAATGCCCCAATATAATTTACCGGCTATGCCCCTAATTTCCTTTTTTACCTGTTTCAGCACTTCATCCACCGAAAGCTTGTCAGTTGTTGGCTGTCCCTGCCAAACCGACATCAGATGCTCAAACTCTTTCATAGTGGTTATATAATTCTGTTAATTTTTGTTTAATCCGGTAAATTTTCACCCTCAGGTTTCCTTCCGATATACCCGAAACTTCTGCTATTTCGGGGTAAGGCACTTCATCTAGCACCAGTGTAATAATTATTCTTTCTGTCTCTTCCAACTTCGATATACACTTATAGAGCAATGCAACCTGCTCATTTTTTTCTGATAGATCCTCTTTTTTATTTTCAGCGATAAATGGCGTTAGCTCATCTTTTGCCTGCCTTTTTTCTGAACGCAGGTAAGTAAGGCAGGTATTTACGGCGATACGGTAAATCCATGTCGATATCATGGCCTGGTTACGGAATTTATCCAGGTTTTGCCAAACTTTTAAAAATGTTTCCTGTAACAGGTCGCTCGCAGCATCGTCATCACCGGTATAACCATAGCACAAATGGTAGATTTTTTTTGAATTCGCTTCATAAATCTTCTTAAAAGCTGATTCTTTATTATCTGCCACTATCAGTTAATTTTTTATGTTAGATATAAATAGGTAGTAAATGTTACAACAAATGATCACCCTTATAAAACCAGGGGAATTTATTCTCCGCTTCTGTTAGTAATGAATTATAATCCTGGCTATAATCAAACTGCAGGTCTTCATGCAATTTACTAATTAATGCATTTATTTTTTGTACCTGCCTAAATAAGATCAGCCGTAATGGTTTATAGGAGTTGCGCTTATCGGTATATTGCATATAGTTAGTGCAAAAATTCATAAGCATATCAATTTCCGCCTGTTTCGAAGTAATAAATTTGGTGTATTTGCTGATCAGCCTCAATATCTTGCGGATGCTTTTTGCTGCCAGGTAACTTTGTGACGGCAGCTGACTAAACATAAAACCAACTTCGGCCTTTATTTTCTCAATAAACTGTTGCTCATCATTTGCATCAAACAACAGGTAAGCAAGCAATTCCTTATTTTCTTTTTTATAGCGTGCAAGCCGCAGGCACAGTTCGGCTATTTGCTCAGGCGGCAAATGCTGTATTTCCTTTTTAATATCCTGTAAGCCATAGCTGCTTATGCTCATACTTATTGATAGGAGGGCAAATTACTAAAAGGACGTGAAAGCTGAAAGTAAAAGGCGAAGGAAAGAAGCAGTGCGGTAAGTTGCCTCGCCTCCGGGTCAACCTGTAGTATACCCCGGTAACAATTCTATAACTAATTGTTTCTTCCTGATTAATCCCTTGCTATAATTGGTTTTAATCAATATTATTGTAATACCAATTATCCACCACAGCATCAGGCGCTGTTAATTTTCGATTATGTCTATAGATACTGTTACTATAAATGGTAAGGCTAAAGTCAATAATACTTATGATGCGATCGTCATCGGCTCTGGTATAAGCGGGGGATGGGCAGCAAAGGAATTAACAGAAAGAGGTTTAAAAACCATTATGCTGGAGCGCGGCCGTAATTTTGAACATTTAAAAGATTATAAATCAGCCGCTAGAGATCCCTGGGAATTTGAACACAGAGGCAACGTAACCCAGGAACAGCGAAAGGTGCGCCCGGTTATTTCGCGGGGATGGGGCGCTACCGAGCCGATAATGGATTACTGGGCAAACGAACAGGACGCGCCGTATACCGAAATAAAGCCTTTTAACTGGTGGCGCTCTTATCAATTGGGTGGCCGGTCTATTTTATGGGGCAGGCAAAGCTACCGCTGGAGCGATTTTGATTTTGAAGCCAATTTAAAAGATGGCTGGGCGATTGACTGGCCTATTCGTTATAAAGACCTGGCTCCCTGGTACGATCACGTGGAGAAATTTGCCGGTGTAAACGGATCAATAGAGGGCTTGCCACAATTACCGGACGGACATTTTTTGAAGCCGATGGATATGAATTGCGTGGAAAAAGATGTATCGGCAAGGCTAAAAAAACATTATAACGATACCCGCCACATGATAATTGGCCGCAGCGCCAATCTTACAGAAGCTATTCCGGGCAGAACAGCTTGCCATTTCAGGAACAGGTGCTGGGAGGGATGCCCTTTCGGGGGATATTTTAGCACACAGTCGTCTACCTTACCTGCCGCAATGGCAACGGGCAATTTAACCGTAAGGCCTTTTTCTATAGTCACCAAAATTATTTACAATAAGGATACCCAAAAAGCTACCGGGGTAGAAGTGCTGGATGCGGAAACTAACCAGACCTATGAATACCATGCGAAAATTGTTTTTGTAAATGCCTCCACCTTAAACAGCGCGTGGGTATTAATGAATTCGGCTACCAATATTTGGCCGGGCGGTTTGGGCAGCAGCAGCGGCGAGCTTGGGCATAACATTATGGATCATCATTACAACCTCGGCGCATCCGGCACGGTAGAGGGCTACGAGGATAAATATTATTTTGGCAGAAGGCCCAACGGTATTTATGTAGTACGCTTTGCCAATCTTTTTGGCGATAAGCGCGATTACATGCGTGGTTTTGGCTACCAGGGAGGTGCAGGCCGCGAAGGATGGAGCCGCAATGTTGCAGAACTAAATGTTGGCGCTGCCTTTAAAGAGGCTATAACTGAACCTGGCCAATGGGCTATCGGTATCGGCGGCTTTGGCGAGCTATTGCCTTATCACGAAAATAAGATCAGCCTTGATCCGCATAGGAAAGATAAATGGGGCCTGCCAATTTTGGCGATGGATGCTGAAATAAAGGATAACGAAAAAAAGATGCGGGTGGATATTGTGAAGGAAGCAAGGGAGATGCTGGAAAATGCAGGCGTTAAAAATATTACCTCATGGGACCACGGGCACAATGTAGGCGATGGGATACATGAAATGGGCTCGGCACGTATGGGGCGTGATCCAAAAACGTCTGTGCTTAATGCGCACAACCAGGTTTGGGATGCTAAAAATGTTTTTGTGACCGATGGCTCCAGCATGGTTTCATCGGCCTGTCAAAATCCATCCTTAACTTATATGGCCTTAACGGCACGTGCCGCTAATTTCGCTGCAGATGAATTGAAGAAGGGGCATATTTAGGAGAGGTGAAGCCAAAACTTATGGGCGAAATGTGTTTGGCGAAAATCAAAGTATTACTACAAATAAATTATATAAACTATGAAACATAAATTATTGATATTAAGCATGTTATGTATGCTTTGTTTAACTGTAACTGCAAAGCAAAAAATACTGATATTCAGCAAAACAGCCGGCTTTCACCATGCCTCCATACCGGCTGGTATTGCTGCCGTTACAAAGCTGGGGCAGGAGAATAATTTTGATGTTGACACTACTACTGATTCAAAAAAGTTTACCTACGACAACCTGAAGAAATATGCTGCCGTGATGTTTTTAAATACAACAGGTGATGTTTTGAATGACCAGCAACAGGGTGAATTTGAAAAATATATCCATGCAGGCGGTGGATTTGTGGGCGTGCATGCTGCCACCGATACGGAGTATGACTGGCCATGGTATGGTAACCTGGTTGGGGCTTATTTTAAAAGTCACCCGGCGCAGCAGTCTGCAATGTTTCATGTAGTCGACCGCAATTTTATTGCAACCAAACATTTGCCGGCCGATTGGAAACGATTTGATGAACTGTATAATTTTAAATGGATGGCGCCCAATCTTCATATATTGATCACGATAGATGAAAAAAGCTATACAGGCGGAACAATGGGCGATAATCATCCCATGAGCTGGTATCATGATTATGACGGAGGCAGGGCCTTTTATACCGAACTTGGCCATACCGATGAATCCTATAGCGACCCGCTGTATTTAGGGCATTTATTAGGCGGAATAAAATATGCAATGGGGCAGGCCAGGAGGTAATTAATCTTTGTCGGTATCCGGCTTATTGGATTTTAACGCAAAAACGCCTTTTTTATAGTCGTTTAAGAATTGGTCATAATACCGTTTTATCTTTTGGGCATATTTTAGAGAATAATCAATCACATCTTCCTGCCATTCGGTTGATTTTCCGAATGCAGAAAGATCATCAATAATAGATGATCCCTGGATACCGCCGCTTCGCAATTCAGCCGAGGCAGTTAGTGCCGCCATATCGTCTATTACCTGGTAAATATCCCTGTAATCATTTTTAAGTAATTTGAATTTGATGGTATCTTTAACCGGCTGCAGCTCCTGTATCACATAAGATTCACCCCTGAACACCGTGGTGCTTAACAGGGATGCCGAAACGTTCTGCATCCTTTTTTGGATACTGATGATACGTTCAGCCTCGGTTTCCCATTGCAATTGTTTCACATCTACAAAAGGCTGTACGGAAGACGGAGCTGCCTGTTTCATATCTACCAGCAGGTATTTGTTTTTTGTATTTGTACTCTTCAGCAAAAACAAATAACGTTTTAAACCAAGGCTACCAGTACCCGCTACCCGAAAAATAACCCCTTTAACTTTATAATTATAAGGACCGTCACTGCTGTTGGCAATCCATTCATCTACATGCACGGTTAGCTCCTGGCGCAGTTTTTTGTCCAGCTTAAAATGTCGTTCATCTTCCAGCGATAGCATCAGTTTTTTTCTTTTGCTAATGGTTCGTTTTTTCAATAGCTCCTTTTCGGTAGTCTTATCTGCGGCGGTTAAAAAATTGCAAACAATTCCTTTCGCCGTGCGTGGTTCAATATAAATAGCTTTAGCTTTAACCAGCGTTGCAGCATATGTTTTTAAATAAAGCCGGGCCATATTTAAAGCTTTCTCGGGTTCTATCTCCAGTGATTCGAAAGCGATAAAAATACTGGTAACCATCCGGGCAAGTTCGTAGCAAACAGGTGCCAAAATACCTTCATCAAAATCATTCAGGTCAAAGTAAACCAACTTATTGTCACCTTTATAACTCCCGTAATTTTCAACGTGCAGATCGCCGCAGATCCATCCCAAAGGAGAAAGGGGTAAAGGGTTGGCTTTGGACAGGTCCTCGTAAAACAGGTGACAGGTGCCCCGATAAAAGCGAAACGAGTTTTCGGTCATGGCTTCGTACTTTAGCTGGACCATATCGGGCAATAAGTGACTGTTAAAGGCTTTTAATCTTTCAGATAGTTTTGACATTAATTTGAATTAAATCAACGGTTAATGGTTGTAATTTTAAAGATACCAATTACATTAATTCACAACCAACTTTACTTGTATATGTTTGTTATTAATTTTAATTTCATCCGTGTTAATAACCAATAAAACCTTGCTTAAATTAAACGGCAGAATATGGATAGAAGCCCCTCAAGGCAAGTTACTTGGCCACGGCCGGGTAGAATTGCTGGAGCGTATACACGCATCGGGTTCCATACGCCAGGCTGCACTACAGATGAAAATGTCGTACAAACAGGCCTGGGACCTGGTAAATGATATGAATGCGCATTTCAGTTCGCCGGTGGTAGTATCGCATAGAGGTGGCAAAGGTGGGGGAAAGGCTGTAGTTACCGAATACGGATTGAAAGTTATCGGCCGGTTTCATCAATTGCAGGAGAAATTAAATGAGTTTTTATTGCTTCAAAGTAAAAATTTAGATCTTTAAAATAGCCTGTATTTGAGTTCATGGATGAATATATAGGCTTAATCTTTCGAATATTCATTAGTAAACTTCATTTTAAAGCTCAGATACATTTTATAATGTATAATCTTCAAACAAAAATGGCTTTTTAAAGTTAGTCTGCTGTGGTTTATATATCTTTTTAATTATCATTTTTAATCAAATAAGTATCTTATTATGCTGTTCGGTAACAATGTCGCCTGAATTGGGCCTGCAATAGCAATTTAACAATATTGTTACCTTATACATGCTTTGTTTTTAGCAATTTTACAAACGCAATCAATCAGCCTTAGTACAGTTTTTGATGCTTTGGAATAAGAAAGTATATTCTTCTGAAATATTGTGTATTAAAAATATAAATAATACTGTTTTAAAATGGTGAATATATTTTATAAAGTGAGGACTGTAAATATCCTTTTTCTTATTGCCGGTTTGTTTTTTTTGCCATTATTTACGTATTCACAAAGAACAGGTTCAAAAGGTGTTGCCCCGGCAACTGTCGTCCCGCCTTTGGTTGTGCCTGATACAAGTAAAAATAGTTTGCTTTTGCCGGTAGTTGTAAGGGATACCGGTAAAAACAGCAGCGACCAATATTTAACACTTAAGCAGTGTATTGATTATGCGTTAATCCATCAGCCCTTTATAAATGAAGCGAATATAAATGTTGATGTTGCAAAAACAACCAATGCGATAAGCCTGGCAGGATGGTTGCCACAGGTAAATTCTTCCGGAACTTTAACGCATTATATACAGCGGACTAATTCGAACATAACGACAACTACCCAGGGGTTTAGCAGCAATTCGGTTAATACTTTTGTTCCGGGCGTGGCTGTATCGCAGGCCATATTCTCTCCAGGTTTATTGTATGCTTCAAAAAGTGCCCCATTATATGTAAAGCAAGCTCAGCAAGCTACAGACAGTACCAAAATATTCGTCGTTTCGTCGGTAAGTAAAACATTCTACACATTATTAAACACATTGGAACAGATCAACGTTTTTAAGGAAGATACCGCACGTTTAGGTAGAAGCCTGAGAGATGCCTATATTCAATATAAGGGTGGTATTGTAGATGAAACAGATTATGAACAAGCTGCGATAACATTAAATAACTCAAAAGCGCAGTTAAAGCAGGCGAATGAAAATGTGGTTCCGCAATATGCATCTTTAAAAAGACTGATGGGATTTCCACCCGAAAAACAGTTTAACGTTGTTTTTGACACCTTACAGATGAGAAATGCCATTCAAATTGATACTACGGAACAGCTTCAATATGAAAAACGTATAGAATTACAAGAAATAAGGACAAGCGAGGACCTGCAATCACAGCTTCAAAATTATTACCGGTTTTCATGGCTTCCAACGTTATCAGCTTTTTATAACTACAATTTATATTTTGCCGATAACAACTATAATAACCTGCTAAGTAATTCATATCCAAGCTCGCTGGTTGGTTTATCTTTCAGCATACCCATATTTACAGGTTTTGCGAGATTAAATAATGAGCGGAAGGCCAAACTGCAGCAGCAAATTATTCACTGGAACGAAACAGACCTCAGATCTCAGATAAATGTAGAATATACCTCGGCCTTAGCTAACTATAAGGGCAATTATTATAATTTACAGTTATTACAAAGAAATGTTGCATTAGCAAGGCGCGTATATTTCGTGGTCGAGCTGCAATATAAACAAGGAATTGTTCCGTATCTGAACGTAATTACAGCCGAATCAAATTTAATAACATCAGAAATCAATTACTTAAATGCTTTATTCCAGGTATTATCAAATAAGATAGATCTGCAAAAAGCAATGGGGAATATTTCTTATTAATTTCATAAATCAAACCGCCTCAATGAATAGAGTAATAGTAAGTACCATTTTTATCAGTTGCATAATACTTACCGCCTGTAAAAAAAAGCAACCACCTGTTAACCCGGAGGTGCCTGTTAATTTAATGACTTTACAAGCAAAGCACGTTTTGTACTATGATAAATATCCTGCAACAACGGCTGCGTTGAGCCAGGTTAACCTGCTTCCTCAAATAACCGGTGCAATTACAGGAATATTTTTTAAAGAAGGCAGCCATGTAACTAAAGGGCAGAAACTTTATGAAATAGATGAGCGTATTTATCAGAATAATTATGATGCAGCAATAGCCAATTTAAAAGTTGCGCAAGGAAATTTGGTACAATCGCAGCAGGATGCGGATCGTTATGAGTATTTAAATAAATATAACGCCGTTGCAAAGCAACTTTATGACCATGCAGTAATTACATTGCTTAATTCAAAAAATGCTGTAAAGGCAGCGGAGCAGTCAGTTAAAACTGCCAAAACCAATTTGAACTATGCCATAGTAACCGCGCCTTTTGATGGTACTATCGGTTTTAGCATGGTAAAACTTGGTGATGTGGTGAATCCCGGTGCTACTATTTTGAATACTATATCAACAGATAACCCAATGGCTGTTGATTTTATAATAAATGAAAAGAATTTACCATTCTTTGAAAAATTACAACACAATAAACAACAGCCTGTCGATTCCTTATTTACTATCTTAATGCCCGATAATTCACTCTATCAGCATACCGGCAAAATATCGGTGATCGATCGTGCGGTTGATGCACAAACAGGTTCTATCAGGGTAAGGCTTGTATTTAGTAATCCCGAACTTTATCTAAGGGTTGGTATGAGTTGCGTGGTTAGGGTACATAACCAGGAGAGCGGACCACAATTAGTGTTACCAGGCAAAGCCGTTGTTGAGCAAATGGGCGAATATTTTGTGTTTGTTGCAAAAGATAGCGTTATAAAAATATCTCCCGACAGTCTCAAAAAGAATCCTAAGGCCAAGTCGGATACTTCAGGTAAACCAAAACTTGTAGTCGTTCAGAAAAAAGTTCAGGTTGGTCAAACCATAGGGCCTGATCAGATCATAAAAAGCGGGATCAATGCCGGAGACAGGATAGTTGTAGACGGTGTACAGCAGCTTCATGATGGTTCACAAATCACTACAGCCAATAAAGTAGGCCCGTCGGGTGGCGGCAAAAAAGGTCAGTAGCAGTAAATAGTTACACAAAATTTGTGCGTTTTAGAAGAGATTAATGTATGATTGCTAATACCTTTATTAAAAGACCCGTAACTGCCATAGTTATATCTATTGTACTGGTGATAACCGGAACAGTAAGTATTTTACTGCTGCCTATTGACCAATACCCTGATATTACTCCCCCTATAGTACAGGTTAACGGGCAATTTACCGGGGCGGATGCGCAAACCGTTGAACAAACCGTTGCAACGCCTATTGAAGAACAGGTAAATGGTACCCCAGGCATGGAGTATATGCAGAGCAATAGTACTAATAACGGGCTGATGACATTGAACGTTACCTTTAAGATAGGAACGAATATAGATGTTGCTGCGCTTGATGTACAAAACCGGGTGAGCATAGCTACTCCATTATTGCCTGCTGTGGTAAGCCGTTTAGGACTTACGGTGCGTGCGGTAAATCCAAGCATGCTGATGATGGTGGCTATTTATGCGCCAAAGGATTCTCATAACATCACATTCCTGGATAATTACACCAATATTTTTATCCAGGATGCCTTGCTTCGTGTACCGGGGGTAGGAAGTATCAACCGGTTTACGGATGATTTCAGTATGCGGATATGGATGAATCCTGAAAAAATGGCTGCCTACAGCTTAACCCCTTCTGATGTTATTGCAGCGCTGAATGCTCAAAATGTGCAGGTAGCCGCCGGAACTGCAGGCGTTCCTCCGCAGGCCTCTACCCAAACATATGAACTGGGTATCCTTGTAAATGGCCGGTTAAGCAAGGTGTCGGAATTTGAAAATATCATTGTAAAAACCATTCCTACAACCGGGGCATTGGTTTATATGCGAGACGTAGCGCGGGTTGAACTTGGTAAATTTACCTTTTCAAGCAACTCATTTGTTGATGGTCACCGTGCATCTTACCTCCAAATTTACCAGGCGCCGGGAAGCAATGCGCTTCAAACAGCCCAGGGTGTATATGACGCCTTAGCTAAACTGAGACAAACTTTTCCAGCGGATGTTGAATACAGCGTTCCTTTTGAATCGGTAACGGTGGTAAAAGTATCCATGCAGGATGTTGTGGGAACCTTGCTGAAAACCCTTGGTTTGGTTGCCGTGGTAGTGTTCGTGTTTTTGCAGACATGGCGATCCACGCTAATCCCGGTACTTGCTATCCCGGTTTCCATATTTGGTACGTTCTGTTTTTTTATCCCGTTAGGCTTTACTATTAATACACTAACCATGTTTGGGTTTGTGCTTGCGATAGGAATAGTTGTGGATGATGCTATCATAGTGGTCGAGGCGGTGCAACATTATATTGATCACGATAAAATGTCGGCCAAGGAAGCCACTTACCAGGCAATGAAGGATATATCTGCACCCGTTGTAGCTATAGCGCTGATTCTGGCAGCGGTGTTTGTACCGGTAGGATTTATTCCCGGTATAGTTGGCCGTTTGTACCAGCAATTTGCAATCACTATTGCGATCTCGGTAATGATATCTGCGTTCATTGCACTATCGTTAACCCCCGCTTTATGTACGTTATTATTAAAGCCCACAGATAAAAATAGAAAACCGAATTTCTTAGATAAATGGTTTGCTAAATTCAATGCCTGGTTTGACCGTATAACGGCCAAATATACCAATGGGGTAAAAAAGAGTATTGCGGCTTCCCGGTATGTCATCATTTTACTGCTATGTATTTGCATTGGCACGTACTTTATGTTTCAGGCAAAGCCGTCAGGGTTTATACCTTCCGAAGACGATGGAAACTTATACGTTACTTTTCAATTGCCACCAGCTTCCTCAACCGCGCAGTCTGTCGAACTGATGTCAAGGCTGATGAAAGTAGTGGGCTCTACCCCGGGTGTAGCACATTATGCGGCGTTATCGGGGCTAAATGTTGTAACTAATGCGAGTAACTCCAATAACGGTACCATTTACTGCCAGCTTGCACCGTGGGATGCCCGTTCCACATCAGGCGAGCAGGTTCCGGGAATAATCGGCGTTATGCAAAAACGAATTGCAGATGCCGGCATCAAAAACGCAAATGTGGAAGTAATACAGCCGTCTCCGCTACCCGGTGTTGGTACAACGGTAGGCTTTAGCGTACAAATTGAGCAGCGCAGCACCACTGATGATATACACGCCTTTGAAAATGTAGTGAACAAGTTTGTGACCGAGGCAAATAAGAATCCGGCTATATCCGGCTCATTCAGCTTTTTCACCGCACACACGCCGAACTATAATTTAACGGTCGACCGGGAAAAATGTGAAAAGCTGGGTGTAAACATAGCCGATGTTTTCACTACCATCCAGGCATTTATGGGTAGTTTGTATATAAATGATTTTACAACCTACAACCGTACCTTCCATGTGGTTGTTCAGGCTGATACCGGGTTCCGGGCAAATATTTCAGAAATGAATAAGTATTATGTGCGTAACCAGGCTGGTACCATGGTACCATTGGGCACATTGATCAGTTATGCGCCTACAGAGGCCGCACCATTAATATCGCACTTTAATATATTCCGTACGGCCGAAATTGATGGCTCTTCAAAAGCGGGATATAGCAGCAGCGATGCATTAACGGCTGTACAGGATATTGCTTCGAGAACATTGCCCGAAGGGTATACTTATGAATTTTCGGGGCTGAGCTATGAGGAAGTAAAAGCGGGATCAACTACTATTTATATTTTCCTTTTTTCAATTACATTCGTATTTCTGTTCCTGGCTGCATTGTATGAAAGCTGGTCGGTTCCGTTTTCAGTACTATTAGCTGTTCCCATAGGCGCATTTGGGGCTATATTTGCCCTTTTACTTGTACCCGGCCTTACCAATAACGTTTACGCCCAAATAGGATTAATAACCCTGATAGGATTAGCCGCCAAAAACGCCATATTGATTGTTGAATTTGCAAAAGTAAGGGTAGACAGGGGCGAGGATCTGCTTAAATCCACCCTGGATGCAGTTAGTCTTCGTCTGCGGCCCATTATAATGACTTCACTGGCCTTTATACTTGGGGTGCTGCCACTGGTATTGGCGACGGGGGCAGGCGCGGTAGCTCGCAGAACCATAGGCTTTACTGTTTTAGGGGGGATGCTTGCTGCTTCGTCAATTGCTATTTTTATTGTTCCGGTGCTTTACGTGGTGATAACGCGTTTGTCATACGGTAAAGAATACCTGGATTATTTAAAATCACATCATCATGAATTGATGGAAAAAGCTAAAAAAGTGGAGGAACAGAATATTGATCCTGAACTGGAATATGAGATCAAAAAATCCCGTGAACTGGATAAACCTGATCAAATATGATTGCGAATACATTTATTAAAAGACCGGTAACTGCAATCGTAATATCCCTGGTATTAATGATTTCGGGAACTATTTGTCTTTTCAACCTGGCTGTTGACCAATATCCAAATATTTCTCCGCCAAGCGTTGGTATAAATGCATCTTATACAGGTGCAGATGCCCAAACTGTTGAACAAACGGTTGCTGTACCTATTGAAGAAGCAGTAAACGGCACGCCCGGCATGGAATATATGCAGAGTTCCAGCACCAACACCGGAAGTGTTAGTGTGAGGGTGACTTTTGATATTGGCACAAATGTTCAGATAGCGGCACTTAACGTTCAAAATCGTGTTGGCATAGCTACTCCGATTTTACCGGCGGTGGTAAGCAAATTGGGTGCAACAGTACGTGCAAGCAATCCTGATCAGTTAATGCTGATCGCTATTTATTCGCCAAAGCGCACACATAACATCACCTTTCTGGATAATTATACCAATATATTTATCCAGGACGCTATCCTGCGTGTGCCGGGAGTTGGGGATGTAAGTACCCGTACCGATAATTTTAGTATGCGCGTATGGATGAACCCGGATAAAATGGCATCCTACAGTTTAACGCCCACTGATGTTGTTAATGCTTTAAATGCACAGAATGTTTACGTTGCAGCAGGTGCAGTAGGCGCGCCCCCTCAAAGGTCTGCACAAACCAATGAAATTGGCATACTTGTTAATGGCATGCTTAATAAGGCGGCTGATTATCAAAAAATCATTGTAAAAACATTACCCGGTACTGGGGAGCTTGTTTATTTAAAGGATGTGGCCAGGGTTGAGCTGGGAAAATTCACCTTTTCGAGCAATTCATTTGTTGACGGAAACAGGGCTTCTATCATACAGGTTTATCAATCTCCGGGAAGTAATGCGCTTCAGACCGCCGATAATATTTATGCGACCCTTGCCAAACTGAAAAAAAGTTTTCCAGCCGATGTTGATTATATTGTTCCTTTTGAATCGGTAACCATTATTACGGTTTCAATGCAGGAAGTGGTGGGCACGCTGTTAAAAGCGCTCGGTTTGGTAGCAATCGTAGTATTTCTTTTCCTGCAAAACTGGCGATCAACCATTATCCCGATCCTGGCTATTCCGGCATCAATTTTAGCTACTTTTTGTCTCTTTATACCTTTAGGCTTTACCATTAATACACTGACTATGTTTGGGTTTGTATTGGCTATTGGTATTGTGGTTGACGATGCTATTATAGTGGTTGAGGCGGTGCAACATTATATTGATGAGCAGCATATGTCGCCCAAAGAGGCTACTTATCATGCAATGAAGGAAATTTCGGCACCGGTTATTGCCATTGCGCTTATCCTGGCATCCGTATTTGTGCCAGTAGGTTTTATACCTGGTATTGTTGGAAGGCTGTACCAGCAGTTTGCCATAACAATAGCAATTTCTGTAATGTTTTCGGCTTTCATTGCATTGTCATTAACACCCGCGCTTTGCACCTTATTATTGCGGCCTTCGCATCACAAAGGCACCAAGCTAAACTTCCTGGATAAATTTTTCAATTGGTTTAACGGTGGTTTCGAAAAAATGACCATTAAATATTCAAATGGTGTAAAAAAGAGTATTAAAAATTCCAGGTTAATTGTCATTCTGCTGGTATGCATTTGTGCCGGCGCCTATCTTTTATTTAGAAATAAACCCTCGGGGTTTGTGCCCTCTGAAGACGGCGGACGCTTGTTTGTTGCTTTTCAATTACCCGATGCTTCTTCCACTATCCAATCAGTAAAAGTTATGGAGAAGCTGATGAAGATAGTTGGGTCTACCCCGGGAATATTGCATTATACAGCACTCTCCGGTTTTAATGTACTTGGGGGTGCCGGATCAAATACCGGATCAATGTTTTGCATGCTCACACCCTGGGATGAGCGTACCACACCCGCTACACAAGTTCAGGGTTTAATGGATGCAATTAAAAAAAGGGTAGCTAAAGCCGGTATAAAAAATGCGAACGTAGTTACTATTCAGCCGCCGCCAATAAGGGGTATAGGGCTGGCTGCTGGTTTCAGTATGCAAATTGAAGAAGGAAATTCGACCGACGATATACATGCCTTCGAAAAAACTGTTCAGAAATTTGTTGCGGCAGCAAAAAAGATTCCGGCAACCTCCACTTCGTTCTGCTATTTTTCTGCGCATACGCCAAGTTACGATCTTACTGTTGACAGGGAGAAGTGTGAAAAGCTTGGTGTTGATATTTCAAGTGTTTACTCTACCATGCAGGCTTACATGGGCAGTTTGTTTGTAAATAACTTTACTTTATATAATCGCACATATCATGTTGTAATACAGGCTGATACGCAATACAGGGCCCTTATTGGCAATATGAATAAATACTACGTACGTAACCAGGCTGGTTCTATGGTTCCTCTTAGTACGGTTATTAGTTACAAACCGGATATTGCTGCACCGCTTATTTCGCACTTTAATATCTTCCGGTCGGCCGAAGTTGACGGCTCAATACCGCCGGGATACAGCAGCGGGCAAGCAATTACCGCTTTACAAACACTTGCAGCCAAAACATTACCGAGGGGTTACACCTACGAATTTTCGGGTCTCAGCTACGAGGAATTAAAGGCGGGATCTACAACGATATATATATTTATATTCTCCATTGTTTTTGTATTTCTTTTCCTGGCGGCATTGTATGAAAGCTGGTCGGTGCCATTTTCAGTGATGCTTGCAGTACCCATCAGCGCCTTTGGAGCTATACTCGCCCTTACATTTTCGCCAACAATCACCAATAATGTGTATGCACAGATTGGATTAATTACTTTGATCGGATTATCTGCAAAAAATGCTATCCTGATAGTTGAATTTGCAAAGATCAGGGTTGATCGCGGCGAAGAGCTTATTAAATCGACCCTGGAGGCAGTACGTTTGCGTTTGCGACCAATTATTATGACCTCGATGGCGTTTATCCTGGGGGTATTACCGCTTGTTTTAGCGACCGGGGCCGGGGCGGAATCCCGGAATACGATCGGTATAACGGTTTTAGGTGGAATGATCGCGTCATCTACAATTTCCATATTCATTGTACCCGTACTTTTTGTTTTGTTCACCCGCGTTTCTTATGGAAAAAAAGAGCTGGCATGGCTGCAGGATCATCATGATGAATTAATGGAAAAAGCAAGGCAGGTAGAAGAACAAAACATTGATCCTGAACTGGAATATGAGATAGCTCAGGAACATGAACGAAATAGGGAAGACCGTACGAGACATGGGTTAGATAACAAGGATAAAAAGCACTGATCAACTGCGTACCTGGGGTTCGCTTCAAATTTTGATTTTATCGGCAGCGTTTCCTTTTAAGAAAATTCCTTAAAACAGTAGCTGTACATCTTTGTATATTTTATACAAAGATGCCTATGAAACTTAAAGAAAAACACACAGCTGAAATTTCAGAAAGGGACGGTGCAAATGAAAGTCCATGGGAAACCGGATTGCCATCCATCTCTATTAACTCCGGATACCAGCCTGATACCACTTACGATTGCCTGGTAGTTGGCGCAGGCATAACAGGACTTACTGCTGCGTTAGTGATGCAAAACGCAGGTAAAAATGTTTTATTGGCAGATGCCTATTCGCCGGGTTTTGGTACCACAGGAGGTACCAGCGCACATATCAATACTTTTGCCGATACTACCTATAAAGAAGCTGAAAGTGCATTTGGTGAAGCCGGTGCGCAGTTATTTGCTGACGCAATAAATGAGGGATTCCGGATCATTAAAAATCATGTTGATACTTATAAAATTGATTGCGACTTTAAAATCAAGCCAGGCTATTTATACGCGGAGGATGAAGAACAGGCAAAACAACTGGACGATGTTTATAACGGGGCTGTCAAGGTACGTGTTAAAGTAAACTATACCGATAAGGTGCCAACACCAGTCAGCTATCAAAAAGCGCTGGTATTTGATGAACAGGCACAATTTCATCCGTTAAAATATCTGCGGGCTATCGAAAATGCCTACTTGTCAAACGGAGGTATCATCTTACAAAATACAAAAATTGAGGATGTAAGTTCGCAGAACAATATCCTTATAGCTAAGTCGGAAAAAGGAAATATCAATGCCAAAAAGGTGATCTATGCTACGCATATTCCGCCTGGCCTTAGCTCTTTTAATTTCCGTTGCGCTCCTTATCGCAGTTATGTTTTAGGTGTTAAGCTTACCCGCGATGCTTATCCCGATGCTTTAATTTATGATATGGAAGAGCCCTATCATTATTTCAGAACCCACGTTATAGAGGGACAACCATTATTAATAGTTGGTGGAAATGATCATAAAACCGGTCATGAAGATCCGGAAAAGGCATTTGCCGACCTGGAGAAATATGTGCGGAAGCATTACCCGGTATCATCGGTTAAGTACAAATGGTCATCCCAATATTATATACCTGTTGATGGTTTTCCATATATAGGGCAAATGCCGGGAGCGGCTGATGGCGTTTATTGTGCCACTGGCTATAACGGAAATGGAATGATGCTGGGAACGATAGCCGGTAAAATTTTGAGCGACCTGGTTACAGGGGAAGATAGTAAGTATGCAGCGGTTTTCAGCCCTTCGCGGATAAAGCCAATAGCCGGGTTTACTGAGTTTGTGAAGGAAAACGCCGATGCGGCTTATCACTTTGTAGCCGACCGCCTGTCAATTCATGAAACAGATTCAATAAAAAGATTGAGACCTGACAGCGGTGGTGTGCTGGAAGTTGATGGTAAGAAGATTGCAGCTTATCGGGATACAGATGGTGAACTCCACACACTAAGCCCGGTTTGTACACATGCTAAATGTATAGTGAACTGGAACCAGGAAGAAAAAAGCTGGGATTGCCCATGCCATGGTGCCCGTTATGACGTTTACGGAACAATACTAAATGGGCCTGCGACCAGGAATCTGCAAAAGATAGATTATGAACTTAAGGAAGAGAAATGAAAAAAGTTGAAAAAATACTGTTACCCGGGATAACAGGTACCTGTTTTATGACTTTGTTCAGTTACCTGCTATCAATAATTAAAAAAGAAGATTTTAGTGAACCCAAACACCTTGCAACCATGCTGCACCGGGTTATTCCTCACACCTCCAAAAAGGTTAACCAGGTTGCGGGCTGGAATGCGCACTTCGCCGTTGGGTTGGTATTCGCAACAGCCTATGTTGAATTATGGGAACGTGGAGAGATTAAACCTTCTGTTAAAAACGGACTCTTGCTGGGTGCAGTAAGTGGTTTACTTGCTGTCGCTATTTGGAAACTCACCTTTAAATTACACCCGCTTCCCCCATGGATCAACTATAATAAATATTATATGCAGTTGGTTCCGGCACATGTTGTGTTCGCGTTATTTGCAACCCTGGCTTATCAGTTGCTCAAATTACAGGAAGAAGATATGGAAGTTGACCGCTATGAATATATTTAATCAAGGCTGTAATTGTTATATCCAAACGTCACTATCTTTTTCATCAGCAGGGGCATAGTTGATATACTGCACAAATCTTGGCACTTTGGAAGTGTTCGGGCTACTGCCATGTGGAAGCGCATGGTGCCATATAACAAAATCACCTGCGTTGGCTGCAATTGGTTTAGCACCTAAAGCATATAGATCCTCTTTCCTTGGATCGGCCCCAGGTGGTAAATTTATTTGCCACGCCTCAATTTTGTTTTGAAAGCCGGGCACAAGGGTAAACGCACCCTGGTTTTCTGCCGTGTCAGACAGATAAAGCAAACCTTGTAGGCCAAAAGGCATAGGAAGTTTGATACTTGCGTCCCAGTGAAGGTAGGGTCCCTGAAATATATGCTGTTTCGTTTGCGGTGGATTAAAACTTACTCTATCTGTGGTGGCCCACAAATCAGTTCTGTTCCAAAGCTCTTCATAAGCTTTTCTTATTTTAAAAGCTTTGCGGTTTTGCTCCAATGCAGGGTGCTGAAAAAATTGTACCATAATCCCTTTTTTCTCAGGGTGCGGGTTATACCAGGTTTCTGTGTTATAGCGGTCTATCTCAATATAATTACATAAAGCTTCAATTGTTTGGTCGCAATGCTCTTTAGTTACCGCATTCCTGATGATAATATATCCATTTTGCTGCCAAAATTTATGATCATCTTCTGTAAGTAAGTTATGTTGACCCGCAACCTCCGTATCACTTTTGCCGGCAATTAGTTGGTTATACTGTTTTATTTTTTCCGGATCCGGTCCTCCTGTAACTGCTAATATCCAATTTTCAAATTCGTCAAAAGAAGGAGCCGACTGGTAAACATATTGTATAGTCTGTTCCAAGCCGATACCTAAAGCAGTTAATAAGGTGGTATCCATTTTCCATTCATCCTGGAAAGCATCAGCCTTGAGTTTGCCATCCCTGTTTAAAATGGCTTTGTTCCAGTAACGCTTTAAGTGCATCACCTGTATTTTCCCAGTTTCGCTTGATGAAGAGATTTCAACTGCTGCCATCTTATTTATATTCAGATTTTGAATTTAATATTTAAATTGAAAAAATAAAAATCTGTTTAACGGTCCGGTATAAAAAACCGCGCGCAAACAGGAAAAATATTAGTCAATGATATGATCATAAGGGAAGCTACTATAAACGACCTGGACGCAGTTTGGGAAATCTTTAAAATAGTGATTGAAACGGGTGATACCTTTGTATTTAGCCCTGGTACTTCAAAAGAAGATTTGAAAACAATATGGTTTGGGTCAACTATGAAAAGTTTTGTCGCCGAAGAGAGCAATAAAATAACAGGGACTTACTTTATTAAACCCAACCAGGTTGATTTGGGCTCGCACATTGCAAACTGCGGCTACATGGTTCATCCCTTATGGCGGGGAAAGGCAATAGGGCGTTTGTTATGTGAGCATTCTATAAACAAAGCTCATGAACTTGGATACAGGGGGATGCAGTTTAACATCGTGGTAAGTTCCAATGCAACTGCTGTAAAGCTTTGGGAAAAATGCGGATTTAAAATTATTGGCACAATTCCAGGCGGATTTCATCATATGGAATCGGGATATGTAGATGCCTTTATCATGTTCAGGGCAATTAATTAAATTATTTGGAGTGCTCCTTATTGCAGTTGCCTGCACAAGCTTACGTATAACCCGAACCAATTACCGTGTTTTCACCGTTTAAATTACCGTGTTTATACTGAATTGATAATCAGTATTTTGAAATATATTTATCCAAACCTTATCCAGTGCACCAACTCGACCCTTTAAAGGTAGATGCGGCTGATTATCATTAGCCCCTAGCTACAATTGCGTTGTTGATACATTTGAAAAGGCTCCTACAGGGACGCCGAAAACTGTACAGAGTAGGCAAAACTTAAACTTTTTTATCATGGGATTTTTAGGAACCATTCCTGCAACCAAACTTGCTGCATTTTATGACACCGGTCAGCAAAAGCTAATTTTATACGCCCAAGGCGTAGTAAAAGGGGCAACTTATGGTTTTAACTTTCAAAGGGACACTTTTATGGGTGGCCTCAAATTTACTTTACAGGCCTGGACAGGTCCACTTACAGGCAAAGAGCAACCTTATGAACATAGCCAGGGCTTCATTATAAGTTTGCCGCAGCCTCATTTTAACTCAAAATCAGTGTTGATTGTAACGGCTAATCATCCACAGGGCGAAACAGTTCCTATTCATTATTCAGGCTTGATACATACTGATACTGAGCTGGCAGCCGCCAACAAAGCTGGAAGCGCACCAGCCAGTGCGCCGGTAACTACTGCAACTCCCGATTCAACGCAACTAAATGTGTTGTTTAAAATGCCATTTAATATTTCGGAAAACGCAGAAGTTCCAAAGATGGGTGCCGTTGATGTTCAGTATGACAATACGATACTTCAGCTGGTAACCGCAGGTATTTCAAACACCGATATTGTCTGGACGTTTAATTCGTTACAAACGGGCGACACGCAGATTTTAGTTACAATTTATGGAGGGATAGCACAATTCGTGATACGGAAAACTTACAATGTCCGCATTTTTGTATTGTAATAAACTTAAACTAAAAAGTTCCCGAACCGGGAACTTTTTAGTTATTTGACAATATCCGAAGTAAGGTTACTTGTTATCCTGCTTTTGGGCTGTTGTTTTAACGGCCTTTAATTTGGTCGCTTCAATAACCGGTTTTTCGGCTTTGGCTACAGGAGGCTTTGGTACTATCGCTTCCTTTGGAGTTTGCTGTTTTACCGGTTTTTCGGCAGTAACTGTAGCTGGCTTTTCCTTAACTGTTTCCTTTTTTACTATTAAATGTTTGGCAATCTTTTTAGCCAGTTTTTTAGCTTCTTTTTCAATATTTATTACCGCTTTTTGCTCATCCTGCCCTAATTCATTTGTTATTGTTTCAAGCAATTTTGAAATGCGTAGTTGGATTGACTTTGCAGCTTTTTTTCTGGAGGCTTTAACGGGCGATTCTTCTTTATTCTTTTTCATAATTCGATTAACATCAAAGATATGTTATAATAACATAAGCTTAATATTATCTTTATGTTAAGTCGCTTATGTTGAGTTTATTTAAAGGAAAAGTAAAGAAATTAAATTGATTATTTGATCTTGTAGTTTTAAATTGATCAGTAACTTTAATCTAGCTCAAATAGTTATGAAAAAGCCTGATAATATAGCTGGATACATCGCTACATTTCCTGCAGAGGTTCAGAAATTGCTGCAACAAATCAGAACTGCGATCCAAGAAGCTGCTCCTGATGCTGCGGAAGTGATTAGTTATGGAATGCCTGCTTTTAAATTAAATGGTATATTGATATATTTTGCGGCGCATACTAACCATATAGGTTTATATCCAACAGGGTCGGGAATAGCGCATTTCAAAAATGAATTTTCACGATACAAAATATCAAAGGGCACAGTTCAAATTCCACTTCACCAACCGCCGCCGCTGGAGCTGATAACAAAAATTGTACAATTCAGAGTTGCCGAAAATCTGCAAAAGGTGAAAAATAAAAAAGGCTGAATCAAAGGATAAGTTACTATCGCTGTATGAATCTCTGACGTCGGATACTTTATGACTCCGTAGATACAATACCGACAGCAGGTTAAATCTTCCATCTGTCGATGAATTTAGCACCTTCGTAGATTTTTTAAAAAAATGATATTGCAGATAATTACCTTAGGGTACCAAAAAACAATTTATGTATTTAAAAAAACAACTCATAGTAACTGTTGGTGTATTTGCAGTAATTTCTTTATGTGTTGCTGCTACACTGCCTCAACAACAACAAAGTTTGCCAAAATTGGTAAACCTAAAGGTTTTTCCTAAAAACATACCTTACCGTATGCTCGATCACGAGATGGATGTTTGGTCTGCTTCTTTGGGGGTACGTTGTGATTTTTGTCATGCGCGTAATGATCAGACCGGTAAAATGGATTTTGCGAGTGACGCAAAACCTGAAAAGACTGCCGCACGCCATATGTTCCTGATGACCGCAAAGATCAATAAGAAGTTTTTTCAAGCCGGAAAAGACACGCTGGGAATGGTGATGGCAACGGGTGTTAACTGCAATACCTGTCATCATGGTGTATCGCACCCTGAGGTAAAGGCGCCTGAAGAGCATCATGGCCCGGGCGGTCCTCCACCCGGCGGTGCCGGAGCACCTTCTTCGGGTAAATAATAAATTATAACACATCCAAAAGAGCTATTATACTCAGTTATTATGAAGAAATTCCTTGCTTTTATAGTCATTATTTTAACCAATTGTTCAGGCATGTTAAATGCGCAGGGGACAATTACACGGTCGGCAATAACATTTGAAATTAAAAATATGGGTATTAATACCAGTGGTTCCATCAGCGGACTTCAGGCTAAAGTCAGTTTTACCCCTGCAAATCTAAACTCAAGTACCGTAGAAGCGTCCGTTGAGGTTAATACAATCAATACTGATAATTCCAGCCGCGACGACCACCTGCACAGCGAAGTTTTTTTTGATGTTGCACACTATCCAAAGATCCTGCTTAAATCAGTTGCTTTTAAGCACAAAGGCGGCAGTAATTATGTGGGAACTTTCACCCTTACAATCAAAGGCAAATCAAAACAAGTTGAAATGCCCTTTATTTTTATCGATAAAGAAAACACCGGTGAATTTAAAGGCACATTTAAAATAAACCGCCTGGATTTTGGGATAGGCAGTGAAAGCATGATCCTCTCAAACGAAGTAACCATTCATATCGATTGCGAAGAAAAAAAACAAGAGTCAGCACAAATTTGATTGACCCTATATCCCCTGCTGCCTGAGGTGACTTCAGATACCCTATGCCTGTATTCTTAGACTACAGATTTACCTAGTCCGTAGATACAACCTATACACAGCGAAGTAAGTAAAGCAGGAACCCGCTTTTTTTTTTGACTACCCTCAAACTTTTGCCTTTCGATAGCTAACAACTTTTCCTATATTTCAATAGTAAGTAAAGAAAAGGTGCTATTTTAAGAAAATTAAGTCCTCTTAATTGAATTCATATCTTTTTAAGATAAAACTTTTCAAACCTAAATACCGTAATAACTATAATATTATACTCCAATCAAATTATTCCAGATACAATAACTTTGCTTTAAACAATGATTTACGAAGATATTCGATTATTAGCGGTTGAACGGTTTAAAACTTTAAACCTGGAAGCAGAAAGTGAATTTCAGGAATTTGTAAAAATGGCTTCGGATATTTGCCACACGCCCATTGCCCTTATCACACTTATCGGTGAAGACACTCAATGGCTTAAGGTAAGAAAGGGTACCGATGTAATGGAAATGCCCCGTAGTACATCATTTTGTACACATGCCATAGAGCGTGATGAAGTAATGGTGGTACCCGATGCGAAATTAGATAGTCGTTTTTCTAATAATCCCATAGTAGTTGGAGAACCTAATATTCGCTTTTATGCAGGCACTGCACTGGTAACGCCAGATGGGTATCGAATAGGAACCTTATGTGTTTTTGACGTGAAGCCTCATCAATTGAATAACCAACAAAAATTAATGCTTAAAATGCTGGGTAAGCAAGCGTTTAGTTTAATGGAATTCAAAATAAGTGTGGAAATGCTGGAGAAAAACAAAATTGAAGTAGAACAACAAAAAGAAATTATAAAAAAAGCTGAAATAACACTGCGCTCGTTTTTTGAAAGTTCTGCAAATATTCACGTTTTACTGGGCAAAAAAGGCGAGGTAATAGATTTTAATAAAGTTGCTTTTACATTTATTAAAAAAATATATGGCGTAAAACTCACTAAGGGAAACCTGTTTAGTGCTTTTTTAGCACCCGATTTTATTTGTAAATTTATTGAAAAATACAATGCTGCTTTAATCGGTAAACAGGCTTTTGAAGAAGGATTTACAGACTATGGCAAATATGGCGTCATATGGTGGGAAGCAACATTTGAAACTGCACGGGATATAAATAATGAAATTATAGGCGTATCATATATCATAAGAGATGTAACTGATCGTAAAACCAAAGAGCAAAAAATAATCCAACAAAACGAATCTCTACTGAAGATTGCTTATTTGCAAGCGCATCAATTCAGGGCGCCGCTTACCACTATTATAGGAATGATGGATTTGATCAAAACTGAACGCCATAATGCCCCTGAAGAATATTTTGAATTGCTTGAAAATGCGGTTCATAACCTTGATCAAAAGATCTGTGAAATTGTAAGTAATGTAGATGACGCTTCCCTTTTGCTGATTGATTAGAATATTAATTATACTATTGTTAAGTTAAATATAATATAACGTATAAAAATGTATCATTTTGTAAAACAAATTAACAAATGATACGCTAAAACTAACAAAGGAGGAGGTTAGAGAGTTGTACTCGATAATCAACAAGGGTTCCCACAGTTCTCAAACGTTCCGGACAGTATATACTCTGAATTGTAATGAAGGGGAATATGAAAAGAAATATTATCGGTTCAATTTTCGCTGAAATGGTGTTTTGACGGTTTAGTACATCAAGCCGGAAAGCTAAACGATGCGACAGGCTTATCTATTTGATTAACAGCAATCACAAAAAAAACAAAACCGTGTTAGAACTAAAATTCGTCCTAATCACGGCTTTGTACCCAGAGCCGGGGTCGAACCGGCACAACCGTGAAGTTATTGGTGTTTGAGACCAACGCGTCTACCGATTCCGCCATCTGGGCATTTCCTGTATGAACGGTGGATTAATTCGTTCAAAAGCGGGTTGCAAATGTATTTAAACTCTCTTTAATACGCAACAAATATTTTTGCCTGTAATAACAATCTGAAATTTCATTTAAGCGATCCTCTTTTGCCGTGTCATTCAGTTGCGCATAGCCCGACATTGCCTTAGCCAGCTTTTGATTTATATCATCCTCAACAGCAAGTACTTCGGCGGTAAGATGCCCTAATTGTTCGGCGTCATCCACTTCCATCAGCCTTTCATTAATGTCCATCATCTCCATTAAAAAATCTGCCGGAAGCTGTGGTTTTGCACCTTCATTCAGCAGATCATGCAGCTTTAAAATGTATTCAAGTCGTTTGTAAGGGTCGGAGAGCGTTTGATAAGCTTTATTATTCAGGGTGGATAATTCCAGTATTTCCTGTTGTTTTTCGTCATCCTCATTGGCGTAAAAATCCGGGTGATACTGCTTGCTCAGCTCGTAAAACTTTTTCTTCAGCAACGCAGCATCCGGGGTAAAGGATTCATTGATGCCGTAAAATTCAAAGTAGTTCATATTCATTACACTAATAGCACGAATTTTAAAACACGAATTACACCAATTTATATGAATATTACGAATCGTTTATTGTCAAATTATTCCATCACATTATTGATGCCAATTTCGTGCTCCATTCAATTGGCGATTTTTATTCCCTTCACAGTCCTTCTATTTGCGCCCATTCGATTAAATTCGTGTAATTCGTGTTACTAAATTATCTTTACACATTATTTTACATCGTATGTTATTTGAACAAATGCGGCAGAAGCCGTTTTTTATATTAGGCCCCTGCGTAATGGAAAATCAGGAGCTGCTTTACACAGTGGCCGAAAAGGTTGCCGAAGCAGGGCAGAAGTACAACGTGCCGGTGATATTTAAATCATCGTTTGATAAAGCCAACCGTACTTCCATACATTCTTACCGCGGCCCCGGACTTGAAAAAGGTATGGAAATGCTGCTAAAGGTTAAAGAACGCTTCGGCCTGCCGCTTATAACCGATATACACGAAAGCTACCAGGCTGCCGTTGTCGGCGAAGTGGTTGATATATTGCAGATCCCCGCATTTTTATGCCGCCAAACCGACCTGCTGGTTGCAGCTGCAAAAACGGGTAAGATCGTGAATATAAAAAAGGCGCAATTCCTGTCGGGACAGGATATGTTTTATCCTGCCCAAAAGGTGGTGGAAGCGGGTAACAACCAGGTGATTTTAACAGAGCGCGGCAATATGTATGGTTACAATAACCTGGCGGTAGATTTCAGGAATATCTATGATATGAAGGCCTTTGGCTACCCGGTTTGTATGGATTGCACGCATTCGGTACAGCGGCCGGGCGGGGCAGGAGGCAAAACCGGCGGCGATCGTACTTTTGTGCCCATGATGGCACTGGCTGCAAAGGCTTTCGGAGCCGACGGCTATTTTATGGAAATTCACCCTGACCCTGACCACGCCTTAAGCGATGGTCCGAATATGGTTAAATTACAGGATTTGGACAAAGTGATGGCACCATTGGTTAGCTGATATTGAATCTTGAAATGAAAGAAATTGCAAAAAAGGTATTTGATATTGAAATAGAATCGTTGCGTTACGTTGCTGATGCTATTGACGATGAGTTTACTAATGTTGTAGATGCCATCCTGAATACAAGTGGCAAGCTGATTGTTATCGGCATAGGTAAATCAGGCATTATAGGTAAAAAGATAGCAGCTACTTTTGCAAGTACAGGTACCCCCAGCTTTTTCCTGCATCCGGGCGAGGCATTTCACGGCGACCTGGGAATGGTTAGTCCCAATGATATTGTGATTATGATCTCCTACTCCGGCGAAACGGACGAGGTACTTAAAATTATCCCGTTCTTAACCTGGAATAAAAATACCATCATCGGCATAACGGGTAACCCTAACTCAACGGTTGCAAAAAATAGTAAATATCACCTCAATATTTGTATAAAACAGGAAGCTTGTCCTTTATCATTAGCGCCAACCTCATCCACTACGGCAGCGTTGGTTATGGGTGATGCACTTGCGGTGGCCCTGATGGAATCACGCCAGTTTCAGCACGAAGATTTTGCACGCTTTCATCCCGGGGGCAGTTTAGGACGTAAACTGCTGGTAAAGGTAAAGGACCTGATGCGAACCGATAATTTGCCGTTTATAAATGAAAATTCTTCGTTTACAGAATTATTGCTCCGTATGTCTGAAGGACGGCTGGGAATGGTGATAGTAGGGGACGGCGGGCATGTAAATGGAATTATTACCGATGGTGACCTTCGCCGGGCCTTAATGCATAACCCGGATACCACACAACTTACGGTTTCCGATATGATGACCAAAACGCCTGTATTTGTTGATGAAACTGAATTTATTCACCAGGCCGAACAACTAATGATAGATAAGAAAATTACCGCCGTGCTGGTAGGTTCGGCCACAGAGAGGAACGTGATAGGTGTTTACCAGATCTATAATGTTTAGTTGATTATGTGATTTTATTTAAAATTGATGTCTTTTCGAACGATAGTGAGAAACCTTATGCAACATACAAAGCGGATTATGCCTGTTGTACAAATTTTCTCCTCATTCCTCGTTTCGAAAAGATATGGATTTAAAAGAGTTTACCAACTTAATTGACTCAAGCAACCAAAAATGCCTAATGACCAGTTAAACCGGGAAATCAATTTACCATCGGTACCAAAGCGGATTATCTCGGTGGTGCCTTCGCAAACTGAGTTGTTGTTTTATCTAGGTTTAAATGAGGAGATCATCGGCATCACCAAATTTTGTATCCATCCGCGGGATAAATTAAATACAACCGCCAAAGTGGGCGGCACCAAACAATTAGATATTAATAAAATAAGGGAATTAAAACCCGACCTGATCATAGCGAACAAAGAAGAGAACGAGCGCAGCCAGTTGGAAGAATTAATGACTTTTTGCCCGGTTTGGATCAGTGACATCAGCGATCTGCCAGGCGCTATTGATATGATTGAACAGGTCGGTGTATTGGTTGATAGGGAAATAGAAGCAAAAGCGCTTGGCGCAGTAATTAACAGCCTTTTTAATAACCTTATAACTCTACCTTTAAACTTGCGGGTTGCTTACTTTATATGGCGTAAACCTTATATGGCAGCCGGTAAAAACACTTTTATCGATAGTATGCTGCAAAAATGCGGCCTCTTAAATGCTTTTGAGTTGGAAAGATACCCCCGGGTTGATAATGAAATGCTTATCGCCGCCAAACCTGATGTTGTTTTACTTTCCTCAGAACCCTATCCTTTTAAAAATAAACACATCGACGAATTTAAGGCGTTATTGCCCAATGCCATCATCAAACTGGTTGACGGTGAGCTGTTTTCGTGGTATGGGAGCAGGCTGTTGCATGCGGCAGCTTATTTTGAAAACCTGTATAAAACGCTTAATTCATCGAAATCTTAAATTAAACTGTGAAATCATCAAAAAAAATCTATCTTTGCAGCCTCTTAAAAATCAAAACGCGGAAGTGGCGTAATTGGTAGCCGCACCAGACTTAGGATCTGGCGCCGCGAGGCGTGGGGGTTCGAGTCCCTTCTTCCGCACAGTTTGAAAGCCGTTAACTTAATAAGTTAATGGCTTTTTTATTGAAGGGGTAAAAGTGAAATTATAAAAAGTAATTTTGGGATCAAGTGCAATTGTTGGGGATAAGTTTTCAGGCATATATTTTAGCTCACGAATAGAAGAAAAGTGCAAGATAGAAAGATAGTGGCTTCGAATAGACCTTGAAACCGTTTTTAAAGATTCAATAGAAGGTTGCCCGTCTGTCGTCGCTGTTCGATTTCTGATTTCAGGCGACTGTTTTTTTACCGTTAATAAATTAGTTCTTTGTAATATCAATAACAAATTGCGGGCAGGTGAATAATTAAATAACGTATTATCGGGGATAATAACAGGTAACATTTGTGCGGATCGGCCAAATGGTCGGACGATATGACGGGATGGATTTATTTCTTCAAAAAGGCAATATTTTGTTTCACGCTGTTTCAGTTTGCTTTATTTTACTTATTAACTACTTATTTACAAAAACTTATGATTTTTTTCAGGTATTGCTACAGGTGCTGACACAACTACTGCTACAAGTACTGACCAACTAAATAAAAACAGTAAACCAAAACAAAAACTTAGTAGTAGTAGAATAAGCCTTACCAGTTTTTTTTTGGTTGATAAAGGGATTGTAATATTTAAACCTACAGGCTGTTCTATCGGTACAAAAAAAGAAAAAAGTTGCGCCAAAAAAGAAACGAATTACTAACATTATTGGCTTTAATTGGCAATGTTTTTTATATTTTTCGTACTTTTGTATAGTTCCAATCCCGCATAACTATATGCATTTTTTATATCCCGCTTTTCTATTTGCATTATTATTCCTGGCTATACCCGTACTGATCCACCTGTTCAATTTTCGCAAGTATCAGAAGGTGTATTTCAGCAACGTGCAATTTTTAAAAGAGGTACAGGAGCAGCAATCATCCCGCAGAAACCTTAAAGAGCGTTTAATACTGGCAGCCCGCATGTTCGCCCTGGCTTTTTTAGTACTGGCATTTACGAAGCCTTATATTCCCGGAAAAAACGGTGAAAATGCCGGTAAACAACAGTCCGTAAGCATATTTGTTGATAATTCCTACTCCATGCAAACGCTTAACAGCGAAGGGACATTGCTGGATGAGGCCAAACGCAGGGCGAAGGAAATAGCATCAGCCTATAACATAAACGACAGTTTCCAGCTGCTTACACAGGATTTTGAAGGCAGGCACCAGCGATTGTTAAGCCGCGATGAGTTTAATGATGCAGTTGATGCAGTAAAGATAAGTTCGCAAAGCCGCAGCCTGCAGCAAATTGTTGGCCGGCAGCAAAGTTTACTGGATATGCACAAAGAGGCCATGCGGTCGGTGTACATCTTGTCCGACTTCCAAAAAAACATGGCTACCTTACAACCGGTAAAAGCCGATACCGGTATGCGCATTAGTTTAGTGCAGCTGAAGGCCAATACACTTCCAAATGTAGCAGTCGATTCCGTTCAGTTATTAAATGCCGTACACCGGCCCGGAGAAGGTGAAAAACTGGTGGTGCGCCTGCATAACTACGCCGGTGAAACCGCGGAGAAGATCCCGCTTAAGCTGATGATCAACGGTGAACAAAAGGCGTTAGGCAGCTATACAGTAAAAGCACGTTCTGTTCAGTATGATACGCTTGCATTTTCCGGGTTGAGCGCAGGATGGCAGCGTGCCTTGCTAACCTTGCAGGATAACCCCGTTACGTTTGATAACCAGTTTTATTTTTCTTTTAATGTAAAACAGCAAATGCCTGTTTTACTGATTGACGGCGGAATTGTTAATCCCTATTTAAAAGCCGTTTTTGCAACAGATCGTTTTTTTGCCGTTCACCGTGTACCGGATGGTAATGTGGATTATTCGGCACTAAATAACTATCCCATTGTTATTTTAAGCGATATAAATGCCATTTCCACAGGCTTGTCACAGCAACTAAAAGCCTATGTAAATAAGGGTGGCACCTTGGTTGTTTTTCCATCAACTGATGCTGATATAAACAATTACCGTTCCTTACTACAGCCGATGGGGGCTGCCTATCCCGAAAAGCTGGTGACTGAAGCCGTTAAAGTATCGGGCATCAATCTACAGAACCCGGTGTTTAAAAGCATCTTTGAAAACTTTCCGCAAAACCCGGATCTTCCGGTTATTCAAAAATACTATCAATTAAGTTTATCACACAGTAACCGGGCTGGTGCCTTAATGAGTTTACCCGGCGGGAAACCTTTTTGGGAGGAATTTAGCAGCCGCAAAGGAAATGTTTACGTTTCGGCCGTTCCTTTGAACGAAGGCTTTAGCAACCTTCCCCGGCATGCATTGTTTGTGCCCGTAATGTTCAGGATTGCATTGCTGAGCGGGCACGACCAGCCATTGTTTTACACCATCGGCAAAAACGAAACAATTGAAATACCACAGGTGCAAACTGCTGAAAAGCAACTATTAAAATTGGTTAAAGGTACTCAAAGCGTTATCCCAGACACCAAACAAGAGGAGGGAAGCACCCTGCTTTATGTGGCAGATCAGGTACATGAACCGGGTATTTATGACCTTAAAAAGCAAGACAGTATAGCTGATGTGATTGCTTTTAATGATAACCGCAGCGAGTCGGATCTGAGCTATTTAACCAGTGCCGGATTGGCTAAGCTGATCCCGCAGGCCACTGCTGTTTTGGAGGGTGGTAAAGGTTCATTAAAGGGCGCGGTAACAGAAACAAATTTTGGCATGCAATTATGGAAACTTTGTATAATTTTGGCATTGATTTTTCTGGCTCTCGAAATATTAGTGATCAGGTATTATAAAACTGACCGCCAACGCGTTTCACAACCGGTTTAATCGTATAAAAACCCACCTATAAAGCAGCGCTAAATGAATTTGCTTATCAAATCCGCAACTATTATTGATCCCAACTCGCCCTTTAATCAAAAAATTGCTGATATTTTAATCGAGAAAGGAGTAATTACTAAAATAGCTCCCGACATTGAAACCGACGCAGAAATTATTGAGGCTGATGGCAAGTATGTTTCTCCGGGCTTTTTTGATCTGAATTGTAACATCGGCGAATTAGGGCTCGAAACAAAAGAAGATCTTTATACAGGTACAAGGGCTGCGGCGGCAGGTGGTTTTACAGGGATCGCACTGATGCCCAATACCATTCCACCGGTACATTCAAAGGCTGAAATAGAATATTTACTGAACAGGGCAAAGAAGAACCTGGTAGACGTATATCCCTTAGGCACTATTTCGCACAAGCGCGAAGGCAAGGACCTGGCCGAAATGTATGACATGTACCTGAGCGGGGCCAAGGCCTTTACGGATGGCAACAGGCCGGTACAGGATGCCGGGTTAATGGAAAGAGCGTTGTTATATGCCCAGGGATTTAATGCGCTTATATTTTCTTATCCGGAGGATACAGCCATTGCCGGCAAAGCAAAGGTAAATGAGGGCGAAATAAGTACCTTGTTAGGCATGAAAGGCATTCCTTCACTGGCAGAGGAGCTGATGATAGCCCGTGATCTTTACCTGGCCGAATATACCGGGTCAAGGATCCACTTCAGCACCATATCCACCACACGGTCTGTTGAGCTGATAAGAGAAGCCAAGCGCAATGGGTTGGAAGTAACGTGTGATGTTGCCGCCCATCACCTGGTGCTTACAGACGAGACGCTTACAGGCTTTGACAGCCTTTATAAAGTTAAACCGCCGCTGCGCACACAGGATGATGTAGACGCCCTGCTGGAGGGGCTTAAAGATGGCACCATCGATGTTATTGTATCGCAGCATACGCCGCATGAGGTAGAATTTAAGGACGTTGAGTTTGAAGTAGCCGAGTTTGGCATGATAGGATTTCAAACAGCATTTTCCCTCGCCTTAAAGAGCGGTTTGGACATCGGCCTGATCGTGCAAAAAATGGCGGTGAACCCGCGTGAGATTTTAAATATTTTAGTACCTGAAATAACCGAAGGACAAGAAGCTAATTTAGTGCTTTTTGACACAGATGCCGAATGGGAATACACCAGGAACAACAACAGGTCAAAATCATATAACTCACCTTTTTTAGGACAGAACTTAAAAGGAAAAATACTGTTAACCTGTAACAACAATCAACTTTATAAATAACATTATCATGATAGATCCAAAAGTAAAAACGGCTATGGAGGCCGCATTAACAGCTTTTTCTAAATATAATACTTTTGATGCCAAACCATTTGCCAGCGTATTTGGGGATATATTTGGATCAGAAGAGGACTTTTTATCAAAAGCTGGCATGCTGGATGAAGTATTTGATGAATATCCGCCGATGGAGCCGCTGAGGGAAGTGTTTTTTGATTTGCTGATGATCAATTTCTTCAGTGCTGATGTTAAAAAGCTGGAAGAGGATTATTTAGATTCGCCGGAATGGGAAGAAATTGAAGAAGAAACACTGGACAGAGGTACAGAGCTTTTAAATGTGTTACTTTATTTAAACGAGTGTGTTGATGAAGATATAGAACCCGGACTAGATGATTATTTGAAAGAGTTTTTGTTGGTTGACGAAGATGAGTTCCAGGATGAATATGCCATATACGAACCCGTAATAGAAAACCAAATATTAATTGAAAGCCCGGTAACTGAGATCAGCAAAGTAGCTGACAGCTTACCGGAAGATTCGGAATTAAAAGAACTTTTTTACCCGCTGATGTGCTTTTTTCAAAACACCGGCCCATCTGAGCAGGAAAAAAACAACATAGCCGGAGCATCACAGAATAAAGATTTTGATATGGCTGTGTTAGAAATTCTGATCAGTTTTAAATAGTGCCCATACCCTTACCGTATAATGGATAACCTCGAAAAAAGAATAAAGACCAATGGCGTTATAAGCGGGTTGCTGTTAGGCGTTATTTTAACAGCGCTTAGCATCTTTTCTTATTATTTTATTACAGCAATTACAAATTCGCCGGTGCTTTTTGTGGTCGGACCGATCATCTTATCGGTGTTTATACCCATTTTTGTGGTGGTGCTGTTTTGTTTTAACTTCCGAAAGAAAATAGGCGGCTACTGGACTTTCAGACAGGCAACTACCGGGATATTTATTATGTTTTTAGCTGCGTACCTGTTGCAATTTGCAGGGAAAAATTTACTTTTTGATAAAGTTATTGAGCCCAACAATGTACAGATGACCCAAAACGCCGCTATAAACGCTAAAGTTGCCATATTGAAACAAAGAAACACTGATCAAAAGGTGATAGATAAAAACGTTGCTGAGCTAAAAACAGATTTTAACCAGCAAAAAAACCTTACCATCGGCAATACCATCCAGGGAATTGTTTTCTCCATTCTATTTGTGTTTCTTTTCTCCTTGATATTTGCTTCGTTATTTAAAAAGGAACCTGTATATGCCAATACAAATAATGGGGTGGTTAATTAGGTTGTTATCCTTGATATAAATTAGGAGATTTGAATTTGAGATGGAAAATGGATGTTATGATGTAGTGTAAAGAGGATTGCATTTGATTTATTTTCAAATAAAAGATAAATCGTATTGAAATTATTGTTTAGCTTTATTAAAACTAAAACAAACCAAATTCACAATGGAAAATGTAAAACCGTCTGCATCTAAAGTAGCATTTAAATGGGCTATAATTAATTTTATAGCTTCTGTAGTCATTACCTATGCCTTTCAGTTTTTAAATGTTGATCAAACTTCTCCGGCAAAGTATATAAGTTTTATTCCCTTTATTGCATTCTTGTTCTTAGCTCAAAAGGAATACAAAGATCAATTAGGCGGGTTCATAAGCTTTGGCGAGGGCTTTGTTTCGGGTTTATTATTTTCGGTTTTTACGGGAATTTTAGGCGCCGTCTTCATTTATATTTACTATAAATATTTGAGCCCGCAGGTTTACGAACAAATATTAAGCTCTACCCAGGCACAGCTACAGGCAAAAGGCAACCTGTCAACCGAACAAATTGACCAGGCCATGAGTGTTAGCCGGAAATTTGGTCCTTTACTCGCTGCTATAGGCGCAGTGATTTTCTCACCTATAATTGGTGCAATCATTGCATTAATAGGCGCAGCGATATTTAAAAAAGAACGGTCTATTTTGGATATAGAATCAACAGAATCTTATTCTGATCCTGTAGTTTAAAACTTCTAAAATATTTAATGAACCGCCTCCAAACATGTTGTTTGAGGCGGTTTTGTTGTTAACTTACTTTATAATCTCGTTAAATTCCAATACCTCGCCATCAGGACCCTGGATGTTGAAATATTTGCATCCGTTTTTCCAGAATGGCAGGAAGACAGGCGCATTCTCCAGTATTTTGATGGTGCCGTCTGCTTTTAAAGTTTTAAAAACCGCATCTACGTCATCTACATCAAAAGCAATGTGATCCACGTGCCCGTTTTTGCGCGACTTTATTTCTTCAAGCTGTTTAGCAGGCATCTGGTACAATTCAATAATTATATCCTTAAGCTGCATCATTATACAAGTGCCTGTTTCGCCGTCAAACGTAAAAGGCGACTGCATCACATTTTTAAAACCAAACCTGCTGTAAAATGCTGCCGAACGGGTAATATCTGTTACAGGGATACCTGCGTGCTGTAACTTGTTAATCGAAATTGATAATTGATCTTCCATATTCGTTTAATGTATATTAAATATTCGCGTTAACAAAACAGGCCCCAAATAATGGAGCCTGCTGTTTATTTATAACGGATCATAGCTGATCCAAATGCTTTTATTTCTTTATAACCTGTTTTACAATGTCATTTCCAAAAACAAATACCATCAGAGTTATCAGTATCACGAAGCCAACGATTTGGGCTCGCTCTAAAAATTTATCGCTCAGTGGCTTGCCTTTTATCATTTCAATTACCAAAAATAACGCATGTCCGCCGTCAAGGGCAGGTATCGGTAATAAATTAGTAAGTGCCAGCACCATTGATAAAAAGCCAACCAGGCTCCAGAAACGGATCCAGTCGATATGTGAACCAAACATGGTTGCAATGGCCACCGGGCCGCTTACCGCTTTGTTAAATTTAACCTCGCCCTTAAATACTTTACCGAGTCCTTTTGCATTATCGGTAAAAGTACCTATCGCTTTTGTAGCGCCTATCGGCAACGAACCAAAGAAACCATACTTTATTGATTTTTCTTTGGGTTCATTAAATTTAATTGCAATCCCGGCGGTACCGTCTTTAAAGCCCAGCATCCCTTCTTTATTAACATTCGTTTTTACCTGCAAAACAGCGTTATTACGCTTTATATCCAAAACTGCCTGCTTACCAGTATCTTTTTTTAATTCGGATTGAAGCTGGTCAAAAAATTGAATTTTAGTACCATTTACAGCTGTAATACTATCGCCTTTGCGTAAGCCTGCAATTTGGGCGTAACTGCGTGGTACAATAGAGTCAATTGCGAATTTTGAGCGGGGCATCCTGCTGATGAATTGTTCTATGCCGCCCTGATCAGAAAGATCATTAATTAAATTCCCCGGAACCCTGATATGCATCGTCTGGTTGCCGCGTTCTACCGTAAGATCAGTATTGCCTAAAATTACCTGCGTACTTGTCAGCTCTTCAAAACGTACTACCGTTTTTCCGTTAATAGCGGTAATTTTATCACCGGGTTCCAAACCAATTTTAAGACCGATCTTTCCGGGTACTATGCCATATTTAACCTCGGCATTTGGTATATAAGTTTCGCCATAACGGATAGTAAGGATCCAGAAAATAAAAATGCCCAGTATAATATTTACGGTAATACCGCCAAGCATAACAATTAAACGCTGCCATGCAGGTTTTGAACGAAACTCCCAGGGTTGCGGCGGACCCGCAAGCTGTTCAGTATCCATGGATTCATCGATCATTCCGGCTATTTTTACATAGCCGCCAAGGGGCAGCCAGCCTATGCCATATTCAACACCTTTATAATTAAATTTAAACAGGCTGAAATTCCATGCATCAAAAAAAGATAAAACTTTTCAACCTTAATACCAAAAGCACGGGCAGCTAAAAAATGTCCAAGTTCATGCAAAATCACTAAAATAGAAAGGCCGAGGATTAACTGGCCCACCATGATCACTATACTCATTCGTTATATTATAATTATATTAAAATTGTAATGCCTTTAACGGCATTTTCTGTATTAAATTTTGTGCAAAGATGCGTGTTTCTTTATCAGTATTCAAGTAGTCGTCTAAAACCGGACTTGCTTTATATGGGATATATTGCATGCACTGTTCAATTATTGTACTCATAGCTAAAAAGCTTATACTTTTATTTAAAAATGCGGCAACTGCAATTTCATTTGCCGCATTAATAATGCATGGCATATTACCCGCTTGTTTTAAAGCCTCAAATGCCAAGGCAAGATTACGGAAGGTTTTAATATCTGCTTTTTCAAAGGTCAGTTCGGGGTAGTTTATAAAATCAAAACGTTTAAAGCTGTTTTTTGTTCGTTCCGGATAGGTTAACGCATACTGGATAGGCAATTTCATATCAGGCAGGCCCATTTGTGCTTTAATGGAACCATCCTGAAACTGTACCATGGAATGGATAATGGATTGCGGATGCACAATAACATCAATTTGATCAGCTTCGAGGTCAAATAACCATTTGGCTTCAATCACCTCCAGGCCCTTATTCATCAGCGAGGCGGAGTCAATAGTGATCTTTGCACCCATTACCCAGTTAGGATGTTTCAAGGCATCTTCACGGGTAACGTTATCCAAAAAAGCAAAGGATTTACCCCTGAACGGGCCGCCCGATGCAGTAAGAATTATTTTTTCGATCTTATTGCCTTCTTCTCCCGCCAGGCACTGAAAAATTGCCGAATGTTCTGAATCTACAGGCAATATTTTAACACCATGCTTTTTAGCCAGACCCGTTACCAGTTCGCCGGCTACAACCAGGGTTTCCTTATTTGCTAACGCGATGTCTTTGCCTGCTTTTATAGCAGCTATTGTAGGCTCCAGGCCGGCAAAACCAACCATTGCTGTTAATACAATATTAATGTCGGGATGGGTAACGGTTTCAATAATTGCCTCAATACCTGCTAATACATTTATAGATGTAGCAGCAAGTGCTTCTTTTATGTATTGGTATTTGGTTTTATCGCAAATGGCCACATAAACGGGATTAAAGCGTAAAGCCTGGGCTATCAGCAAATCCGCGTTACTGTGAGCTGTTAGTAAAAATGCCCTGAAAAGATCAGGATTATTATCAATTACCTCAAGCGCCTGTGTACCGATGCTACCCGTGGAGCCAAGTATGGCTATGTTCTTGACCTTGCTATATTGTTCGATTGATTTATTGTTAATCACTTTATTATCTAAATAATATTCAATTATTGTTACTGGGGCTCATAATTGAACTTAAACCGTTAGTCGTTCATTAGTAAATTTAATCAATTGATGTATCTCTTTTGGCAATTTTTCAACAGAACAATTGAGTTCTGTAAACATTTCTTCAGAAATTAAATTTCTAATTTTAGATTTAGTAAGCCAATCACTACACTCTTTAACCGATCCTAAGCTGTAATAATAAAATTTGATTTTATCTTTCTTGTGATAACGACCAAATCCCTCTGCAATGTTCGCCGAGATGGAGTCGGCTGCATTAACAAATTGTTTTCCGATAGTGTCTCTCGCAAAATATTCCCATTTTATAACGATGTCCCATATTTTATTGTTGAAAGCAAAAGCCGTATTATAAGAGGTCAAATCGTTTAGTTGCAGAAATCTTTTTTCCATATTTAAAACAATACAACAATTAAACAATACAACAATTAAACAATATACTCTTTTAATTCTTCTGCTATCTTCCTGTCGTTAGCCAACCTTGGTACTTTATTTTGCCCCCCTAGCTTACCCAGCGAGCGCATATAATTTATAAAGGTATCCTTTTTAAGTAATTGGATAACTAAAGGTTGCAAAATGTTACCCTCAATAAGGTCAAGATAGTAAATATTTTTCTTTTGCAGCGCTTTATCAACTTCTAATGCAAAGGTCTTTAAATCTTCAGGTTCTCGCCCAAACTCTATAAACCATTCATGATAAGGCAGTTCGCCTTTAGGCGGGTTAACCTGTGGCGCTACCGTAAATTCAATAACATCAACTTCCTGTTTATTTGCAACATCCATAAGTGCCTGCTCCACTTCTTCACCTATCACATGCTCGCCAAATGCTGATATATAATGCTTTATACGCCCGGTAACAACAATCTTATATGGATCTTTCGATACAAATTTAACAGTATCGCCCAAACTGTAACCCCATAAACCGGCGGTTGTATTTAAAATAAGTGCATAATTTTTGTCCAACTCAATGTCCTTAAGGCTGATACGGGTTGGCTCTTCATTAAAAAATTCATCGGCAGGCACAAACTCATAAAAGATCCCGGAGTCGACCATCAGTAATAAGCCTTTTTCTTTTTGCGAATCCTGAAAAGCAATAAACCCCTCAGACGCAGGGTATGTTTCTATCGAGTCAATAGCAAAGCCGATGCTCTCTTCCATGCGCGCCCGGTATGGCTCATAGTTAACCCCTCCATGCACAAACAGCTTAAAATTAGGAAATATATCCTTTGTTTTTTTACCACCACAGGCTTCTGACAGCCTGTCGAAATACATTTGGCACCACGGCGGAATGCCGGATATGAGCCGCATGTCCTCGTTTTTAGTTTCTGCTACAATGGCGTCAACTTTTTGCTCCCAGTCTTCAATGCAATTTACGTGGTAGCTGGGTAAACGGTTTTTTTGCAGGTATGCGGGTACATGGTGCGCTACGATACCCGATAACCGCCCGGTAGAGATCCCGGCCTTTATATCCAGCACCGGGCTGCCCTGCAGAAAGATCATTTTACCATCCACAAAATCGGCGTTGCCAGTTTCATAAACATAACTTAGCAAAGCATTACGCGCAGCCTTTATATGCTCGGGCATGCTTTCTTTTGAGATGGGGATGTATTTTATGCCGGAGGTAGTTCCGGATGTTTTGGCAAGATAAGCCGGTTTGCCAGGCCAAAGCACGTCCGGTTCGCCTTTGGTGATCCTTTCGATATATGGACGCAGATCTTCGTAATCATAAATAGGGACATTCTTTTTAAAATCATCATAAGTTTTAACCTGGCTAAAAGAATGCGTTTTGCCAAAGGAAGTGTTTTTAGCCTGGAAAATTAGGTGCTCAAATGTTTTTTGCTGCAGTGCTACGGCGTTTTTGCGGAGTTTATTTAAGCTTCGGTTAGCTATGGAGGCAAACGGTTTGCTTAATACGGCTTTTAATCCCATAATTATACCGTTTCGGTAATATCATCGTCTACATCCAGATGACTGTAAACAAGCTTGCGGTAGGCTACCACCAATAAAATATTTACAAATGGTACCACAAATACCATTCCTATCCGGGTTAAGGTGCCTATAAATACCATCAGTTCAATAAAAAGGAACAATAAAAAATATTTAAGAAAATTGCCTTTGATCAGATTAAAACTTTGGGCAACGGATTCGAACGGGCCCGATTCATCATCAACAATAAAACAGGCACAAATGGGAAAATAAAAGAGAAAGAAAAACTGGATAAATAAAAAGATGCACAAGCCAAGCAGATTTTGTACTATTCCTTCCCCAAGCATCTTTATCCCATTGGTCATAAAAACAGCCAGCGTGCTTACTATTACTAACAGGATGATATAACTGATAAGCATTCTTATTTTGGGTACGATATCACTAAATTCAAAATCGTAATATTCTCTGTCAATTAATTGAAAAACCAATTTTATAAATCCTAAAAAAATAAAGCTTATCCCGATCAATAGAATAAATCCGCCGATGGTAGCGATCACAAGATCGTTTATAAAGAAATCAATCACAAAGAAAGCGCCGGCTACAATAACTATGGCTATTAAGGAATATACAGCAATGGTGGCGAAATTTTTTTTCAAAATATGCCATGCTATACTAAGGGTTTCCGTAACAGAAAATGGATGATACATACTTAGCTTAAGATCTTTTTAATATTACCCGCTTCCAAAAATCCTGCATAAAACCAAGCCCGTAAGCTATTAATTGAATGAATGAAGCTATTATGCTCAAAAATGCAATTTTTGCTGATTTGTTTTTCCACCATGCATGAAAAAATATCAACAAAATGATACAAGCCAGTATAAAATTACACAGGACTGCTATTTGCCAGCTTAAAATATTACTGATGACCGTAAATATAAGCGACAAGGTGAAAACTGCCGGAAAAAAATGTACCAGCTTTAATTCGGCCGGGAAAAACTTATAGACATTGATACGGGCACGTCCAAAAAAATGAAGCTGTTTGTAAAATCTTAAAAAGTTGGTGCGGCGTTTATGATAAACTTTTGCCTCGGGTATCAGGCCGATCTTAAAGCCCATGGAATGGATGCGGATACTGTATTCGATATCTTCGCCTGAGCGGGTGATGATAAAGCCGCCGGCCTTTTCCCATACCTGCCTTGATATGCCCATGTTAAAGCTGCGCGGGTGAAACTGCCCAATACCTTTTTTGTTGCCCCTGATGCCACCGGTAGTAAAAGGTGACGTCATGGCATAGCTGATGGCTTTTTGGATGGGGGTGAAGGATGGGTGTGAAGCATCCGGGCCGCCATAGGCATCCAGGTAATTTTTTGCCAGTGAATTGTTAACTATTTCCAAATAGTTTTCAGGGATCAGGCAATCAGAATCAAAAATGATAAAGTAATCTCCCCTGGCGCGTTCAAAGCCAAAGTTGCGGGTAAATCCCTGGCCTTCATTCGGTTTTACAAAATATTTAAGATCCAGCTTATCCGAAAAACTCTTTACAACTTCAGCCGCATCTTCTGTAGATCCATCCTCGATCACCAAAACCTCAAATTGCTTATAGGTTTGCAGGGTAAGCGTTTCCAGCAATTCTTTGATCTCCTGCGGACGATTATATAGGGGTATGATGATGGAGAAAAACATTTTAGATATGCAGATGTGCGGATGTGCAAATGTGCGGATTATTGGTTAGATATACTGGAGTTCTTTTATCTGCACATCCGCATATTTTCACATCTGCACATTTAAATAGTTTCTTCAATTTGATACTTATTACGTTCGGGTGCGCTGCGGGCTACCAGTTCGGCAACAAAGCCGGTTAAAAACAACTGCGAACCCAATATTACAGCTACAAGTGCAATATAAAACAGCGGTTGTCCGGTAATGTCCCGGTAGTGCTCTCCTTTTGAAATTGCATGAAGTTTATCGGCTATCATCCAAATGGTAATAATAGTTCCGGCTAAAAAGCTCAGTACGCCCATAGTTCCAAAGAAATGCATTGGCCTTTTGCCAAATTTGCCGACAAAGAAAATCGACATTAAATCCAGCAAACCGTTGATAAAGCGGCTCATGCCAAATTTAGTTTTTCCGTATTTGCGCGGGCGGTGCTCTACTATCTGCTCGCCAATTTTAACAAAGCCTGCCCATTTGGCTATCACGGGGATGTACCGGTGCATTTCGCCGTAAACTTCAATGTTTTTTACTACTGCTTTGCGGTAGGCTTTTAGTCCGCAGTTAAAATCGTGCAGGTTATGTATGCCCGACATGCGGCGGGTTGCAGCATTGTATATTTTTGTTGGGATGGTTTTACTTAAAGGATCGTGCCTTTTTGCTTTCCAGCCAGAAACAACATCGTATTTTTCTTCGGTGATGCGGCGGTAAAGCTCGGGGATCTCATCAGGGCTATCCTGTAAATCAGCATCCATGGTGATCACTACATCACCCTGCGCTGCTTCGAAGCCAGTGTTTAAAGCGGCCGATTTACCATAATTGCGCCTGAATTTTATGCCCTTTAAAAAAGGATTATTTTTATTCAGTTTTCTTATCATCTCCCATGAGCCATCGCTGCTCCCGTCATCAATCAGGATGACCTCATAAGTAAACCTGTTTTCGTCCATTACGCGGCTGATCCATGAGGTTAGCTCGGGCAACGATTCAATTTCATCATAAAGAGGAACTACAACTGATATATCCATTTATTAGGGATGGGCCTGTGACAGGATTAAACGTCCTTATCATCAGCAAAAATATAAAAATTTTGTGAGTTGATTGTGTTGGATGTCCGAAACTCCGAAAAGTACGGGAGACCGAAAGATGGATATGGTTTGCTCATTCGCACAAATAAATTTCACCTTCTTTTGCTGCACCTATTTTAGTGAGTTTCTTATTTTTCATAATATCGGGCAGCCCAACCAGTTCAGTATTGTACAGATTATCGAACCAAATTAAATAAAAGCGTTTTTGAGTATAAAATTTCTGTACGTCGGTTGTAAAGAATTTGTGCGGTATCAGCACCGATGGCATGCCGGTAAATAAATAAACCGCCTCATTGGCATCGCTATAAATAGGGATCCCGGGCTTAAACATATCGTGATGTTGTTTTAAATAAACCACAAATTCTGATTTATTCCAGTCATCATCGCTATAGCCGGGTATGCCGTAGTCGCCTTCGTCATCATAACGCTGTAAATCAACTTTCAGGGTAGCGTATTCAAAAGCGAGCATCAACACAATAGCTACACCAGAAAGTACATACTTTAAATTTGACCTGATTAATTTTAACACATCCGGAACCCAGCTGGTGCAGGCAATAAGCAGCGGGATAAACATGGGGGCAAGTAAGCGGCTGTTAATACGTTCGTAGCGGGATATGCTTGCAGATATCACAATAAAAAGACCGTAAACCAATGCAAAAGCAATCACAATGTTTTCGTAACTGTTGATGCGCCCTTTAAATGTTTTCCACGCTAAAATGCCAATAAGTGAAAGTAAGGTAATGGCGGCAATCCATGGCGCAAACGGATAAGTAGTTTTGTTTAAACTACCCCAATCACATATAACGGTGCCGAAATAATAAAGATTGTCAAAAAAAGGAGTGATAGACGGTTCGCGTGTGCCGGTGCTTAAGCCGGTATTTATCCTGTTTAAAATAAGGTTGCCCACTAAAAGTGAAATGCCTATAAAGCCGAATAACAGAATATGGCCGGCTTTTTTCTTTACCGGTAACTTGTTATCAAGCAATAACATTAAACCGCCTGCACCTATAACAGTAACGCCGGCATAACGGGTAATGCAGCTAATGGCAGCTATTATAGCTACCCAAATAAGGCTTTTGATAGAATGGGTTTGTAAATATCGCCGGTAAGCAATAATAAAAAACAGTACTTCTAATATAAACAGCGTTTCCGACCATAGGTATGTGTAAATTTCGAGCAGGCCGGGACTCAGGATGACAGCGATCAGGATGATCCATTTATAGATCCTTGAATGGGATAAGAACTTTTCCATTATCCAGCCGCTTGTAAAAATCACAGCAGCGAATAAAAAACAATCGATCATAGCCCCGGCTTTTATTGGATTGGTACTTGTAATAAACTGGATAACACCGAGAAAAAACGGATAAAATACCGGGAAAAAAACCAGCGGGGTTTTATTAAAAGTAATTAGCGAACCATGTGCCTGTATGTTAGTTGCCGTGCTTGCATACATAACAGAATCGGGCGAGAGACCGACGCCGCTATATTGGGTAAACATATATATGGCAAAAAAGCCAATAAGAGCAGCTATTAACGAATCGATATTTTTTAAATAGCGGGGGAGAGTCATTTTATTGTTGAAGTATTATAGGGTTTAAATTGTTTTAACAGCAAATGCAAATGTGCAACAATTATATAACCTTACAACATTTCAACGTTCAACAACGATACTTATTCAATCAAATCCAGTACCTCGCCGATAGGCTGGTTGCTGTTAATTAAAATACCTTTCACTCCGGCAGCGGTGCCGGCTTCAACATCCCGCTCGCGGTCGCCAATAAAATATGATTTAGCCGGATCGATGTTATATTTTTCGATACCCTGCAGCAATAAACCTGGTTTTGGCTTACGGCAATCGCAATCGCCGGTAAAATCAGGATGGTGAGGGCAGTAAAAAATGTCAGTGAACGCTATACCATGCGCATGGTAATCCTCTTTTAAGCGGTGGTGCATTTTAGCCAGTTCATCTTCGGTATACCAGCCTTTTGCCAGACCGCCCTGGTTGGTGGCAACTATCAGCAAATATCCTCTATCCTGTAAGGTTTTTAATGCGCTAAAATTATCCAGCACATGAAAATCTTCCAGGTGGCAAACATAATCGCCCATTTCGCGGTTCAGCACGCCATCCCGGTCTAAGAAAACAGCTTTATTTTTTACAGGCATTGTTGGATTGAAACATTAATAGATTGGGCTTAGAGATAAAGTTTTTAAACCAGCGGTTTCCAGAATAGCTTTTAACCAACCGCTAACCTCCAGGCGCTGGCTGCCAGTATTAATTACTGGTAAATGTGTAAGGTACATTGTTAAAGCCCCCGCCTGAAATTTGTACAACAGTGGTAGAGATAATATTGCCATTGCTATCGTAATTATCTGTTAACGATTGAAAGCTAAAAGTACCTGTTATAATTTTTTTAACAGAATCAATTGCTGTTACCGTAATAGTACCTGAGCCGGGGGCAACAGTTCCCTGTGGTTTGAGTGTGCCATTTTGCATTAGATAATAGGAGAGGGCAACGTCAGGAGTTGAATTTACATTATAGGTTGCTAAAGGGAAACCTGTTGTGTTAACCGTAGTGTGCTGTGTTGCATACAGGTTGATCTGTTGAATGTTTGACAAACCTGTACAGGTAAATACTTTGGTTTTGGCAGCCGAGTTATAAGTTAAAGTTGCTTTTACATTGGCAGCCGAAGCTATCCAGGTGGTATCATTAATAAAGGCAATCATTGGTTCGGTTGAGGTGGTATAAGCGGTAACCGTATCTTTTTTACAGTTTTGCAGTAATAATACCGCTGAGAATAAGGTAGCAATAAGTGAAATTTTCTTCATATATGATTATTTAGCAAAAGAACGACTTTTACCTAATATTAATATAACAGGTATTGCTTTTTTTACATTATTTAACAATCAGCTGTAAAAAGCGAAGTTTTGAGTGCTTTTATGTCCGGCATTAGGTATAAGGATATCAGCCGCAAGCTTGGTTTATAAACGGCTTAGCAAAAATGCCTGGATAAAAGCAGCACTATTTGAAGTACGAAAGCGGAATGATCTTCCACATACCATGAGAAAGACCGCCTGTCAATAATTCATAAACAAGATATAATGGCCAAAAGATGTACGCTATCAGTAATAATATAAGGTTATGATTGTAATACCAGTTTACCATTAATGCGTAAATTCCTAATACGAGGTAGAGGATACTCGAATCTCTGTTCTTCATGATAAGTCAGTTTTTGTTTGCTTTGTTGTTATTTGATGAGGTTAAACTAACATTTTATGTTAACAGTTCCAAATATTAATGGTTTAACCAATTTTAAGATTTAATGCCTTCGACTGAAATGTTTTTTAAGAATTAATTAAAGAAGAGACACGTAGCAGCTAATATATTATATTAAAATTTAACACACGCGGCAAAAATTATCCACATTTTGATGGTGTGGCCACGCAGTGAAAAATATGGACAAATGGCACTATTGTACCACTGATTATAGCTGAAGAATGAAAATATCTCCATGTAACGCAGGCAATAAAAATGCTGCAGACATAAGGGTAATTAAAAGAATGTGCCAGCCGGTTATTCTTTTAAAAATAATCCACGGCATAACCCGGCGTTAATAAATACCTTTAGTATGCTGCATTTGCCTATTTATCAGCTTTTTATTAAAATAAAAATGCATAATAATTAACCGGTTTTTATTAATGAAGTTTTCAGCTATAAAATGACCTGTTTGCCCAATTTGACACAACTAAAATAAAGGAGTTTTAACTGTTGTGAAATTAGCCGGTTGAGCCAGGTTATAAATGATGGTTCTCTTTTCCTTTACAGCAGGTTTATAACCCGGAACGTATACTAAATGTTAACAACTATTCACCGGCAACACGTTAGTTGTGTTTGTTTGTTTAGCATAATTATATATCTTGCCGCCGCTAAAGGTTATCAGGTTTTAGCGCAAGTAACAATTAACACCAATAATAAAACAATTGCCCCTGGAAAGGGTTAACTTTAAAAACAAAACTTATCATGGCAACAACAAGTGGAATTACTGCTTATTCAGTAAAAACAAAAACCAAAAATGTACCAATGATCGATCCGGTTATTGATATAAAATCAGGAAGGTACATTGCTACGGGAAAAGACAGTGCAGGCAATAAAATGGCTGCTATCATGGGCAAAGCTACTGCTGAAGAGCATATAAAAAATGGTAACGCTAAAAAAGGTTCAGGCTGGTAGTTTTTAAAACACCGCTTATTTGATCCGGCTTAAATCTATTTTGTGCGCTGATGCATTGATAGTTTTAAGCCGGATTGTTTTTTATATTCCTTTTATAATTTACTTTTTTATGTTGATCAGATAAGTTTAAATGATCAACTGTCTCTCAAATCAGGGATCAATCCGAAATTTGTTGGGAAAAAGAAATAAGTATAACCTTCGCGGGATTTAAACGCAAACCCAATCCCTTGCAAAACACTTACCAAATCCTGGTCAGCCTACTATTTTAAGCTTTCATTTTAACATCTTGTTTCAAAAAAGGTGACACAAAAAAATGCGTGACAGTATATATTTTTATTAACCGGATTTACTTCCTGTTTCTGAAACAATTGGATAAAGTGGATAGTGTGGATAAATTTCACTATCCGCCACCACCGAATTTATTTTTCAAAGGCTGTTATACTTCCTAAAAATGAATTTATTTTGTTTAATAAAGTACTATACATAACTTGTCGGCAGGATTTTAACTAAACAGCAACTTTCCGGACTTTACCGACTTTCGGACTTTCCGGACTAACAAAACAACATGTCGCCGGCAGTATTACTCTCATTCATCATAGGTTACTTTTTGGTATTGTTGGTCATATCCTGGTTAACCTCAAGGAAATCGCAGGATAATGACACCTTTTTTGTGGCCAACCGCAACTCCAAATGGTACCTGGTAGCTTTCGGAATGATCGGCACTGCCCTAAGCGGGGTGACATTCATTTCGGTACCCGGAAAGGTCGGTGCC
>JAQBOU010000065.1 GCA_028287865.1 Mucilaginibacter sp.
ATAAGGATACAGTTAAAGCTGATGAGAATTTAGCCAAAGGAAAACAACCAACGGTGCAAAATAAATCTGATGAAAAAAGGGTCCCCACAGTTACCCCGGATAACGACAGTGGCACGCCCGGCGAATCGGCTGAAAAACCGTCAGCCGCCAAACAAACACCGGCTGATAAAAAGGAATGAGATTTTTAAAAAACACATTTATATACTTTCTGTTATATATTGTAACTATAAATTAATAAATATGTTACGATTTATCAAAGACTTGCCTGAACATGTAATTGGTATCCATGCTGTGGGCGAAGTAAATAAAGATGATTATGAAAAGGTTTTAGTGCCAAGATTAGATGAACTGGTTGCACGCCAGGGTGAGATCAATTATTTATTGATACTTGAAACCGAGGTTAAGAATTTTACTGCGGGAGCCTGGTGGGATGATCTTAAACTGGGCTTAAAACATTTTACCAAATGGAACAAAATTGCTGTGGTGACCGATCAAAAAGGCGTTGAATGGTTTAGCGATCTGTTCCGTTTTTTTATCCCCGGTAAGTCAAAGGGATTTCCATTGGCAAAGTTAAATGAAGCCATTGATTGGATTTCTGCAAAGGACGAAAAAGATCAGCAGAAGGATACCAAGTCAGTAGAACATGCAACAGCTCCGTCTTCAGACAATAATGACCTGGAACCAGCTGCCGAAAATTCCTCGAACAAAGGACAGGGGCCTGCGGGCGAGAATTTGTAATTGAGTTACTATATAAACCCAAATAAAAATCCTCTTGGGACAGCCCAAGAGGATTTTTATTTAAACTAAGCTTCCCCCGTTCAGAGGGCCACGGGCTTAAAAGCTATGTCTTAAACTGTTACTGAATGTTTTGGTTGTCCAGTAGCCGCTATCCAATATCCGTCTAACGGTCATTAACGGATAATCCGCATCACGTTTATCTGCTAATTGGAAAGCAATTTTGAAACCATATTTCTTTATTTCGGGTAATACAGGTTTTTTCCATACGCCGAAAGGATAGGCAAAGTAGTTCATTTTTTTGCCAGTAATTTCTTCCAGTTTTTGGGTTGGTTTTACAATTTGTACTATCCAATCATCTTTTTTAGGATTGGGGTCATGTTTGTACCTGTCTACACGATGGTGATCCCAAGTATGACTGGCAATAACATTTCCCTCGTCAGATAATTGTTTTACCTGTTCCTTGGTCATATAATGCGGCCTGCCCAGCGATACGGTCATGATAAAAAACACACCTTTAAAACCATATTTCTTCATCTCAGGACGGGCTATCTCAAATTGGTCAAGGTCCGTATCATCATAAGTTAACATGATGGGTTTGCTTGGAAGCGGAGTGCCTTTTGTTAGATAGTCATATAGCTGATCAGGCAAAATGGTATGGTAACCGCTATCTGCCAGCATTTTTAGGTGCGCTTTAAACGCAGCAACCGGGATGATGTAATCTTTAGATGTTTTTGAATCGGAAGCCCGCCAGTCGCGGATCTGGTGATAACAAACTATAGGCACCTGTTTGCGCGCCATAATAGCCGCGTTGTTTACCGGCTGAGCAGCAGCTATTAAGCCTAAAAGACCAAGAAAGCTAAGAGATATAAATTGTTTTAACATGACGAGAGATGGTATTTGCAGATATTTATAAGCCCGCAAAAATAGAATAATTTTTGTTTTAGTTAAATTTAGATAGTTTAAAATTATAAAGACAGCTACAAAACAATTCGTTTTCCTTCTTTAATCGATCGTTTTGCAGCATCTAATATTTCCATTACAACCATGTTATAGTTTAAGGAAGATTGATCGTCATTTCCGGGTATTTGGTTCCTCAGCACTGCAGTCAGGTAAATGATTGGGTCGTTTATTGGAGCTGCAAGTGGTTCGGCTTTCTTGGTGCCTTTTATGTTCTCGCGCATCCTGGTTACAATGTTGCTTGTATCTAAAGCATGCAGGTAGCCATGCTCACCATAAACTTCAAAGTCCTTAATACTAAAAGGCCAGTTCCATGATCCCTCTATTTGCCCTGTAGCGCCGGGGTATTCAACAATAACAGTAGCATCGTCTTCAACTTTCGGATAAATCTCCGGTTTGTAATGGCGTGCAATGGCCGTTACTGCAATTGGCTTTTGCCCATGCATAAACCAGGTCATAAGGTCGGCCCCATAACAGCCAAAGTCATTAAGCGGCCCTGCACCGTTTAATACCGGATCAGTTAACCAGCTCAAAAATTCTTTGCTGCAGCCAATTTCCTTTGGCCCCTGGTGTCCGTCGTGTGCTACCATTTTTTTAATGGAACCTATTGTACCCGCAGCTACCGTATTATACAAATCAAGGTTTGATGGGTACCATGTAGTTTCGTAGTTAGTCAAAACTTTTATGTGATATTGATTGGCCAACGCCTCTATCCGTTGGGCCTGTGCCAGCGTTGCAGCAAGTGGTTTTTCCACCATTACAGGAATGTGCATCGGGGCGCATATCTCCACAATGTCAACATGGTTAGCCACGGTATTATAACCTAAAACCGCATCAGGCTTTTTAAGGAGCAGCATTTTTTTGAGATCGGTAAAGAACAAAGAATCCGGGATATGATATAGCTTACCGTATTTAACCCATAACTCCTTGTTCGGTTCAGCAATCCCCACAATATCTACCGTGCCATCTTTATAACGGCGTAAAATACCATGCGCATGATCGTGGTTTAAACCGGCAACGCATACACGTATTGGCTTTTGTGCAGATACGCTAACAGCGATTACAAATAATAATAATGTTGAAAAAAATGCTTTCATTTTATTTATCGTTTGATAGTGAATACGGGAAGTCGGCATCTTTTATGCCGCGTTGTTTATTTGGCTGTGATGACATATTATAATTAATAACAGCGCCTTGCATTAAAGTTTTATGACTTAACCAGTTAAAATCATAAGGTTTGCCATTAACAGTCATTGTATTGATGTATAGGTTTTTATCGCTGTTATTGGAAGCGTTTATCACCACCTTTTTACCATTTTCCAGGTTGATCGTTAATTTTTTAAATAAGGGTGCACCTAAGGCATATTGATCGCTTGCCGGGCAAACAGAATAAAATCCCATGGCCGAAAATACATACCAGGCAGAGGTTTGTCCGTTATCTTCATCACCGCAATAACCATCAGGAGTGGCCATGTAAAGTTTATTCATTACATCGCGCACATGGTACTGAGTTTTCCACGGCTCACCGGCATAGTCATATAAGTAAAGCATGTGCTGAATGGGCTGGTTACCATGTGCATACTGACCCATGTTCACTATCTGCATTTCGCGAATCTCATGGATCACTTCTCCGTAATAACTATCATCAAAAATGGGCGGTAGTATAAATACTGAATCCAGCTTAGCAATAAACTGCTTTTTGCCGCCCATCAGGTTAGCAAGTCCCTGTATGTCCTGGAAAACACCCCAGGTATAATGCCAGCTATTACCTTCAGTAAAAGCATCACCCCATTTAAAAGGATTAAACGGCGTTTCGAAAGAGCCATCTTTATTTTTACCGCGCATTAAACCGGTTTGAGGGTCAAACAGGTTTTTGTAGTTCATGCTGCGCTTTTTATACACATCAATTTCAGCAGCTGGTTTATGCAACGCTTTACCCAATTGATAAATAGCGAAATCGTCATAAGCATACTCCAGTGTACGGGCCGCATTTTCATTGATCTTAACATCGTAGGGTACATAGCCTAGTTTATTATAATATTCAACGCCTTTACGCCCGGCTGCCCTCGGACCATCATTATTGGCGCCATGGATCAATGCTTTGTAAAGTGTTTCGATATCATAGCCACGCAATCCTTTTATATAAGCTTCGGAAACTACAGAGGCAGAATTATTTCCAACCATCACATCCGAATAACCGGGACTTGACCACTCAGGCAGCCAGCCGCCCTCTTTGTAGTCATTTATCAGGCCTTCCTGCATTTCCTTATTTATAGAAGGGTACACGAGATTAAGAAACGGGTAAAGCGCCCTGAATGTATCCCAAAAGCCGGTACCTGCAAACATATAACCGGGTTCGGTTTTACCGGTGTATGGGCTCCAGTGAATAATCTTTCCTTCGGCATTTATTTCATACAATTTATTCGGGAAAAATAACATCCGGTAAAGGCATGAATAAAAGGTACGCATTTGGTCGGTTGTACCACCCTCGGCCACCACCCGGTTTAATGTTTTGTTCCAGGTATCTTTCGCGTTTTGTTCGGTAATATCGAAGCTGTCATTGGCCTGTTCTCTTTTTAAATTGATTTCGGCCTGTTCCAAACTCACGAATGACGAAGCCACCCGCAAATGCACCTGTTCGCCGTGAGCTGTTTTAAAGCCGATAACCGCCATAACATGTTTAGCATGCAATGACAATGAATCTGTTAAAGTACTATCGCTGTAAGTTTGTGCAACAGTGATGGGTTTATCAACATAAATAACAAAATAATCTTTAAAGTTTTTTAGCGGGCCACGGGCAAATTTTGTTGAATATCCTATGATCTTATTTTCTTTTGGGATGATCTTTACATACGAACCGCGGTCAAAAGCATCGATTATGATATAGGAGCTGTCATTTTTTGGATAAGTAAACCTGAACTGTGCCGTACGGTCAGTAGGGGTTATTTCGGCAGTTATATCATGATCGGCGAGGTAAACGCTGTAATAATAAGGTTTGGCGATCTCGGCTTTATGCGAGAACCAGCTTGCACGGCCATTTTGTGAAACCTTTAAATGCCCTGTTACCGGCATAATGGCAAACTGGCCATAATCATTCATCCAGGGAGATGGCTGATGCGTTTCTTTAAACCCATTTATTTTGTGGGCATCATAAGTATATTGCCAACCATCGCCCATTTTACCTGTTTGGGCGGTCCAGGTGTTCATTCCCCATGGCAACGCTATGGCGGGATAAGTATTCCCATTTGAAAGGTCATATTTAGAATCACTGCCCATTAAAGGATTAACATAATCTACCAGGTTAACAGTTTTTTTTGTTTGCTGCGAAAAAGAATTAAAAGAGATCAGCAGTGCAATAAAAAGAAAGGTTTGTTTCATTGTGTATTCGGTAATTGTATAAATCTTCTATGTTAGTTGCTTAAAATAATGACGGATTTCCGCCATGTTTTATTCGCCCTAAGTGTTTATAAGCATTTTCTGTAGCTTCACGTCCGCGGGCAGTGCGCATCAAAAAACCTTCCTGTATTAAAAAGGGTTCGTAAACTTCTTCAATGGTGCCTTCATCTTCACCAACTGCGGTAGCAATGGTTTTTAATCCTACCGGGCCGCCTTTAAACTTATCAATAATGGTGCTCAGTATCTTGTTATCCATCTCATCAAGGCCATGTTCATCCACATTGAGGGCGTTCAGCGCAAATTTGGCAATAACAGTATCAATGTTACCATCGCCCTTTATCTGGGCAAAATCACGGGTACGGCGTAATAACGCATTGGCTATACGAGGCGTTCCGCGGCTGCGCCGGGCTATCTCATAAGCACCTTCATCACTTATCGGTGTTTTTAAAATCGATGCCGAGCGTAACAGAATAGTAGTTAACAATTTGGCATCATAATATTCCAGCCTGGAATTTATACCAAACCTGGCACGAAGCGGAGCGGTAAGTAAACCCGACCGCGTGGTAGCACCAACCAGCGTAAATGGATTTAAAGAAATTTGCACCGAGCGGGCGTTAGGACCGCTCTCCAGCATAATATCTATCTTAAAGTCCTCCATTGCCGAGTATAAATATTCTTCAACCAAGGGGCTTAAACGATGAATCTCGTCAATAAATAAAATATCGCCTGTTTCCAAATTAGTGAGCAAACCTGCCAGATCGCCGGGTTTGTCCAGTACCGGGCCCGAGGTGATCTTTATGCCTACGCCCATCTCATTTGCTATGATATACGAAAGGGTAGTTTTTCCTAATCCCGGGGGACCATGAAGCAGTACATGATCAAGTGCTTCGCCGCGCTGACGTGCAGCCTGTACAAAGATTTTTAAATTGGCTAATAATTTGTGCTGTCCCGTAAAATCTTCAAATACCTGCGGACGCAAAACTTTTTCAATGTCACGTTCGGCAGGAGAGAGGCGTTCGCGGTCGGGATCAAGGTGCTCATTCATTGCCATTATAGTGATTAGAGATTGGTGATCAGAGATCAGTTCTTTTTTATATCTGAAAGACCAAAGCTATAAATTAAGGTTGAAAATTGGTAACTAATCTCCAATCTCTAACTCCTGCTCACTAACCTTCGGGATACTTCCTGAAAATGCTGTTGATCTTCATTTGTATAACGCCTAAAAACGCTTCCCTGAAAATACTAGTTGACATCTTTGAAGTGCCGAGTGTTCGGTCAGTAAATATGATCGGAACTTCCACCAGTTTAAAACCATGTTTAATGGAAGTGTATTTCATTTCTATCTGGAAGGCGTAGCCAACAAATTTTATTTTGTTGAGCTCGATGGTTTCCAATACGTTGCGTTTATAGCACATGAAGCCGGCGGTGGAATCCTGAATATCAATGCCTGTTATAAAACGTACATAAACCGAAGCAAAATAGCTCATCAGTACACGACTCATGGGCCAGTTAACAACATTAACCCCATTTATGTACCGCGAACCGATTGCCGCATCGGCCCCTTCAATACAAGCTTGTCTTAACTTTAACAGGTCATCAGGATTATGGGAAAAATCGGCATCCATCTCAAATATGTATTCATATAAGCGGCTGAGTGCCCATTTAAATCCGTGAATGTAAGCTGTACCGAGTCCTTGTTTGCCGGCACGTTCCTCCAGAAACAAGCGTTCGGGAAATTCAAGCTGTAACTGTTTTACAATATTTTGAGTTCCATCAGGAGAACCATCATCAATGATGAGTAAATGAAAATCATGAGGAAGGGATAGAACCTTTCGGATCATACGCAAGAGGGTCTCCTTTTCATCGTAGGTTGGAATAATAACGATGCTATCAGGCCCTTAATGCAGTCGGTTTATAATTAACGAATGTGCAAAAAAAGCGATTTTTTTAAACAATTGGGTTATCCGGATGAATTTCCTGTGTTTTATTTCCTTTTATATCCAACCCATCAGACAATAAGTCGGCAACTAAATAAGCTTTTTCCTTTATAAAGGGGCTTACCAAAACAAATACAACAACAAACCCCATACAAATAAATACAAACAGCCAATAATAGGATGCGCCTGTAAAGTTTTTAAAAACGCCATTGTTAGCAATGCTGTTATTAACGGTTGCATTGAAGAACGAACCAACTGAATAAGTGAAATACCATATAGCAGTCATCGTACTTTTCATGGAAGGTGGTGATTGTGTGTAAGCGTATTCAAGCCCTGTGATTGAAACCAATACTTCGCCTGCTGATAATATGACATAAGCCAATATTTGCCACCAAACCGAAGGATGTAAACCGGCGTCAATTTGTTTTTGAAGCATAGCGATTATAACAAAGCTAAACCCCGTTATAAACAAGCCTGCACCTATTTTTCTAAGAGAGGTAAGCTTAATGCCAATTTTTTCGACCAAGGGGTATATAACATAATTAAAAACGGGAATCAGTATCAGCAAAAATACTGCATTAACGGTTTGTATTTGTGATGGTAAAATATGCCAGCCAAAAATGCCTAAACTAAGATCCATTTTGGTTGATTGTAAAACCCATTCGGCACCGTTCATATCCCACAACGACCAGAAAACAGGGATAAAAGCAAATACCGCCATAACGCGCCAAACCGCTTTAATACCATCAACTTTTTCTTTTCCGAATTTATCTTCAGCAACCTCCCACGCTGTTTTACCTACAGCTCTTTTACTGAACTTACTGATCATTGCATAGATGCTAACTGACACAAAATTGGCTTTATTTATACCTTTTGGAGGTAATTTAACATAGCTTTTTCTGCCCGAAAAGAAAATAAACGTTGCAAACGCCATTAATATTCCCGGTACACCAAACGCCCATTTTGCACCATATTTATCGTAAATTACAGGAATAAGAAATAAACTAACCATAGAGCCGGCATTTATGCTAAAATAAAACCAACTATAGATACTGCTCATCAGATGCTGGTTTTTATGATCAAACTGATCGCCCACATTAGCTGAAACGCACGATTTTATAGCACCGGCCGAAAAGGCTATTATAATTAAACCGGTTTCAAATCCACCTAAAGAGGTGTCAAACATGGAAAGTAAAAAATGACCGATTGTATAAATTAATGAACCGATAAGTATAACACGGTATTTCCCAAAGAACCAATCGGCAAGGATAGCGCCAAGCAAAGGAGTAGCATACACCAAAGTTGAAAAAGTATGATTAATGCTATTTGAATGTGCATTGGCTATAACAGTGTTTTCATGATTGAAAAATTGATGCACCAAAAAAACTGCAATGATGCTTCGCATCCCATAAAAGCTGAAGCGCTCCGCAAATTCGTTCCCAATTATAAACGGTACGCTTCTTGGAATTTTGGCCTTTGGTGTTGCAGTTGCAACTATTGTTTCCTCCATTATTTATAACATAAAAATTTCTCTAAAGTACTATAATTCCTGTAAATCAAAATTAATACTAAAGTGTTGCAATGCCAGGGAATAATAATGTGCAGATGTGCAAAAACGATTCATGGAAAATTATAACATCGACTGATAATTTGTACAATTCAACTGCACATTTGCACATCTTCATATCCATTAATTCTTCTTCACCGTAGCCCTGTCAATTTGAGCCTGTTTTTTAGGGTCTACATAATTATCATCCTGGCTGCTGGATACGTTTCGCATATCCAGGTTATCTACATAAATCCATCTTCCATTTTTAAGACGGTAACCATCGTAACTTAAATCAGGACCATACGTGTCATGCTGATTTTTAAGTTTGGGATCAGGGGGGGAGAGGTGATCAAATACGATCAGATTTTGATCCGGCACGTACTTCAACAACATAGACACATTGCGGTTATATTCAAATACGACCCTTTTACGGATTTTACCGTTACCGTCAAAAACGGGAAGGCCGAATACCGGCTTATTATCTTTAAATGAAAGCACCTCAATTACTTTTTTGGTTGATTTTACGTTATTCCCTTTCCAGCCCAGCAAAACATAATACAACTTTGGCGAATAAACCGGGATGATCCTGTAATATTCTGCTCCAAACCAGGTTCGGTTATCAGTTAGAGTATCTTCGGGATTTTTTGTATCCGGCGAAAAGTCGTTCAGCGGGTACATTTGCAAGCTTCCGCCGGTATTTATCTGAACTGTGCCATAAAAACGATAGCTACCGTCAAGGTTAACAATGGGCCAGCTTATAATACGGAAGCGGTTATCAGGAGAGTTTATAATATTGATGCTTTTTACAGAATCAAACGGATAAAGAAATGAATTAGGCACTTTTAAAGCGCTTACCAATGTTTTTATAAAAATGTAATTAGCATTCTTACGCTCCAGGTCATTTTCATCATTTACAAACTTTTTACCCAATACGGTTAAGCTATCCTCGTATTGATGTAATGATAGGTTGTTTTGGCTTTCATTTGAATGCTGAGCGAAAATGATCCGCGGAAATATAGCCAATAAGCAAATAATAAGCAGGGGTTTCATTTTATGATTATTTTGTGGCGCAATTTACCCTAATTAACTTAAATTTTCTATAACCATTGCACTTGCACCGCCGCCGCCATTACAAATTCCTGCCGCGCCATATTTTCCCTTGTTTTGTTGCAGCACATGCAGTAAAGTTACAATGATGCGGGCACCCGAAGCACCCAGTGGATGGCCTAAAGCAACGGCGCCACCGTTTACATTCACTTTTGCAGGATCAAGCTTTAAAAGCTGGTTATTAGCAATGGCAACTACAGAAAAAGCTTCGTTGATCTCAAAGTAATCCATCTCAACGGCTGATAAACCCGCCCTTTGCAATGCTAAGGGAATAGCCTTCGCCGGTGCAGTAGTAAACCATTCGGGCGCCTGCTGCGCATCGGCATATGAAATTATTTTCGCGAGTGGCTTTATCCCCATTTTATCCGCTTTGTTTTTGCTCATCAATACCAATGCTGCTGCACCATCATTCAGGGTAGAGGCATTGGCGGCAGTAACTGTGCCATCTTTTTTAAATACGGGCTTTAATACCGGTATCTTATCAAACTTTACCGCTTTAGGCTCTTCATCATCAGCGAGGATGGAAATACCACCCTTTTTGTCTTTTAGTTCCACTGGTGTGATCTCCTGTTTAAACTTACCTTCAGCTTGTGCATTTTGTGCCCTTTTATACGATTCAATAGCAAATGCATCCTGCTCTTCACGACTGATATTACATTCTACTGCACATAATTCGGCTGCCGAACCCATATGATAATCGTTATAAACATCCCATAAACCATCCTTTACCAGGCCGTCAATCAACTGGCCATTACCTAAACGGTAGCCATTCCGGGCCTGATCAAGGTAGTACGGCACATTGCTCATACTTTCCATGCCACCTGCTACCACAATGTCATTTTGCCCCAGGGCAATGCTTTGTGCAGCCAGCATAATAGCTTTTAAACCCGATGCGCATACTTTATTAATAGTGGTAGCGGGCAAAGATGGTAAACCTGCAAAAATTGCAGCTTGTGTAGCCGGTGCCTGGCCTAAATTGGCCGATAGCACGTTACCCATATAAACTTCCTGTATATGTTCCATATCTAAGCCTGCTTTTTCAATAGCCGACTTAATAACGATTGCGCCAAGCTGTGTTGCTGTAAATGAGGCTAAACCTCCGCCAAAGCTGCCGATAGGGGTACGCGTGGCCGCAACGATAACTACTTCTTTCATATAAATGCCTTTAATTGTAATTACAAATTTAGGTTTTTTGAGTGAGGGATTTGCTATGCATGCATAGTTTTATTGTCGAGTAGTGGTCAGTAATCAGGTGTCATATTTGATTTTGGAAAAACAAGAAAAATGATATAACCGAAACTTATATTAATTTTGAGCGGTTAAAACATAAATGGCAAAACTTTCATCTTCCCGCCAAAAGGCTATACTGCGCAAATACTCCCGCAATCTTAAATTTTTAATGATGCTGGCAAGTGTTTGTTTAATTGTATTTACCCTTCCAAAGCAGGCTAAATTTAGTTATGATATAGAAAAAGGAAGAATCTGGAATCAGAAAGAACTGATCTCTCCCTACAATTTCGCGATACTGAAAACACAGCAGGAAATTGAAAATGACCAGAAAAATGCGCTCGCAAGCATAACGCCCATATACCAGCTGGACGATGACCTCGGTAATCATGAAACTGACGGATTTAAAAACGATCTGGAAATAAAATGGCATAATTCGGGGATCAATGACCGGCAAAAAAACAGGTATGTAACTACCGGATCTAATTTATTAGCTGAAATATACAACCGTGGTATTTTAAACCTTAATCCAAAATATCAGCAAAATGCTGAGAATTATCCAATAACTATCTTAAACAAAAACGTTGCAACGGAGAAAAATACTGCCGAACTTTTTACAAGGGAAAAAGCCCTGGCTTATTGCGATAAATCGTTAAGTGCCGAAAAAGGTATTGATAAAGCATTTTTGCTGGACCTGATAAGAAACAGGCTGCAGCCTAATTTAACTTATGATAACAAATTAACCTCAAGGCTTGAACGCGAGGTGATCGATGGATTATCAACCACGCGGGGTATGGTGCAAAAAGGGGAGATAATAATAGCCAAAGGATCGGTTGTGAGTGATGAAGTTTATCAAAAATTACAGTCCTTTAAAAAAGCATTCGAAGATAATGCAAGGATAAACGGCGACCGGCGACTTGTTTTGCTCGGGCAATTTTTGCTGGTTGGGATTGCCATTACGTTGCTCATGGTGTTTTTATACCTCTTCCGCAGGGATATTTATGATGATAACCGCCTGGTGAGTTTGATATTGCTGGTAGTAACGGCCATGTTATTCACCTTATCGATAGCTATAAAACTACAATTACCTAATTTGTATTTTATACCTTATTGCATTGTTCCTATTATTATCCGGATCCTGTTTGATACCCGCCTTGCATTAAACATTCATTTACTGGTTGTATTGATAGCCGGATTTTTTGTTCCCAACAGCTTTGAATTTGCCTACTTTGAACTTACCGCCGGGATGGTTGCCATTTATAGCATTAAGAACCTCATCAGGCGTGAGCAGTTTCTTATTTCGGCGCTTATTATCACCTTCACCTACTTTGTGTCTTTTTTGGGGATATCATTTATACGTGAAGGCAGTTTCAGGAATATAGACTGGATGGATTTTCTGCCCTTTGTAGTAAGCGTGCTGCTAACCTTACTCGCTTACCCTCTCATTTACATTTTTGAAAAAATATTTGCAATTACTTCGGATATCACGCTGATTGAATTAACCAATACCAATGCTCCTTTGCTGCGTGAAATGGCATTTAGCGCACCCGGCACTTTTCAGCATTCGCTACAGGTTGCCAATCTTGCCGAAAATGCCATTTATTCTATAGGCGGGAATGCGTTGCTGGTTAGGGCGGGGGCTCTTTATCATGATATCGGTAAAATGGAAAACCCCCTATATTTTATCGAAAATCAAAGTTCGGGATTCAACCCGCATGACAAACTATCTTACCAGGAGAGCGCCCAGATCATTATAAGACATGTAAGCAAAGGTATTGAGATGGCCCATAAGGCAAATTTGCCCCAGATTGTTATTGATTTTATACGCACGCATCATGGTGATACCAGGGTTGATTATTTTTACCAGTCGTTTTTAAAAAATTTTCCAGAAAAATTCATCGATGAGAACACTTTCAGGTACCCGGGGCCCATTCCTTTCTCCAAAGAAGGCGGTGTTTTGATGCTTGCCGACTCGGTAGAAGCAGCATCCCGTTCATTAAAAGAACCGGATGAGCTATCCATCAGTAACCTGGTTGACCGCATTGTAAAATATAAACTGGATCAAAATCAGCTGAAAGACAGCAACATAACTTTAAAGGACATAGAAACTATTAAAACTATTTTTAAGCGAATGCTGATGAGTATTTATCATGTGCGTATCGATTACTAGAAAACGAACTTTTTTTTTGACGGCTTGACTGAATTGCTATATTTGCAGTCCCGAAAAAAGGGGTTTACTGAAAAAGGAGAGATGCCTGAGAGGCCGAAAGGATCAGTTTGCTAAACTGACGTACTGGAAACGGTACCGAGGGTTCGAATCCCTCTCTCTCCGCAAGACGAGAAAACGTCAGAATTATCAGAGGGCTGCTCGATTTCGAGCAGCCCTAATTCTTTTAATTTCAATAGGTTGTGAGCAAACCTCGGATTGATTGAGGGTGTTCTAAACGTACCCCCAACATAGGTCAGACCCTGTTTGAACACCTCGTTTACAATAGCGTGCTGCTGGTTCAGAGAAGCATCCTTAAAAATGGCCGGAAAATTCATCATATACGGTAACACTAATAAATCTTGTTTAATCTGATCTTCCATATCTTCTTCCAGGTAATCAATTTCATCTTCCAATCTTGCTTTTTCTGCGGATAACTTGCGCATTAACTTCTTGTATGTCTTACCATTAATATTCTCCTCTATTAAATTCATTTCAGTATTATCAATCTTCTTTTCGGCAGCAGCCAATTGGGTTTTGATCACCACTAATTGCTTGTCGCGAATTTTCAAAGTCTTACCCATGCCCTCGGTAACTTCGGCCACGATCTCATTTACAAAATCCTCGGAAAAGCTCAAATTCCTTAACAACGCATTAAACCGATCATGTACCTCGTTCCCCGATATGTTTATGTTGCTATGCTTGATACAACGATAATACAGGTAGTATTTCCTTTTCCCTTTGCTCCAACCTGCTGTCATCGTGGTGTTGCAACAAACGCTCTTTAAGATGCCTTTCAAAGGATAGTCTTCTTTTGGCTTAGTGCGCATCGATCTTTTGGTTTCGTCCAAAATTTCCTGTACCCGCCAGTATTGGGACGGCGTTACAATTGATTCATGAAGCCCTTGTATGATTTTTTCAGGGTATTTGCCGGAAGCGCAAACCCTAACCAGCCCCGCATATAAAGGATTAATTAGGATGCGAAATATCGCGCCATTGCCACTATGCGGAAAACCAAGTTCCCTGATTTCCTTGTGGATCAGAAAACGCGGCACTCCTGCGAGAAAATCCCGATATATCTTCTGCACAATAAACGCTTTGGTTTCGTCAACATGCAATAGTGGTTTGCCCCCAACATCCTTACCGTTTAAGTAGGCATACGGTGCCTGATTAATATACCTGCCTGATTGTTGCGCATGACGTGCGCTCATTTTAGCCCTGCGCCTTATGGTTAGTAATTCCTGATTAGCGATCAGGTATTTAAAAGCTCTTAACAGGAATACCGAGGGGTCGGAAGTGTCAATATCCAGCGGCTCACTCGTTGCGATTACTTTCAGATTATGCTTTTTTTCAAGATACTCGATCTTTTGCAAAGCTTCCGGCAGGTTACGGCTAAACCTATCATGGTCAAACACGATTAAGTATTTTACCCTGCTCTTATGCTCCTTGATAAAGTTCTCTAATGCTTTATAATCCGGCCTGTCAAAGGTATAACTGCTTTCACCATCATCTATAAATACCGACCCTAAACTGATTTGGTTACGGTCGCAATATTCGGTGATGCTTTTTTCCTGATATTCCAATGAGTGAACGGACTGGTCTTTCTTACTTATCCTGATGTATCCTATTGCGTCCATTCCTATGCTTCTTTATTATGATTTCTACTATGATTTCAGCTATTAATTTAGCTAAATTATCGCTCTTTCCTTCATTTTCACTAAGGTTTTTAGCCGTTTCTTCATTCTTTTTTTCTATACTTTCCGACTGATATATAGTTATTTCCTTACTCATATTGCTACTACTTTTACCCTAAAAATGGAGCAGAACGGGACATGCATTTAACACAAGCATACCACAGTTTTATTCTTTTATTAGTAACGGCTAAGCTTGTTTTATATAGAGCATTAATATGCTCTATATAAAAAATTGAAATGTCACTGGTATTAAACAAAACAGTTTTGTCTTCCAATCTTAATTGACGACCTTAGAATAATATAACAAATCGGCGTATGGCGTATATAATGGTAGATATTGAAAGCGATGGTCCTATACCAGGGGATTACTCAATGATTTGTTTTGGTGCGGTAATAGTTAATAAAGACTTGAACCAAACGTTTTATGGTAAGTTAAAGCCAATTAATGAAAATTTTATCCCCGAGGCGTTAAGCATATCCGGCTTCACCCGGCAAGAAACCCTTTCATTTGATGACCCCACCGATGTAATGCAAGACTTTGCCAATTGGATTTCTGCAAACTGTCATAGTAAGCCAATTTTTATAAGTGATAATAATGGTTTTGACTGGATGTTTATTTGCTGGTACTTCCACCATTTTTTAAAATCCAATCCATTTGGCTATAGTTCCCAAAATTTGGGTAGTTTCTATAAAGGCCTTGTAAAAGACACTTCTAAAACCTTTAAACATCTTCGTCAAACACGGCATACTCATAACCCGGTTGACGATGCTATTGGTAACGCCGAAGCATTTTTGCAAATAATAGCCGACTATGATTTGAAGATTCCTGTTTAACCATCGCATAATTATGCGATGCCGTAACCTAAAAAATAATTATTTGTTTTTTAGGTTACGTTTTTGTATATTTGTTGTATGGAAAATTTATTAGGATTAAAGCTCAAGGATTTGCGGGAGAATATGAACTTCTCCTATCAGCAATTAGCTGATCAGATCGGGGTAGCCAAGCAATCTGTTTTTAAATTTGAGAAAGGGCTATCCAAACCAAGTACTGAAACCTTATTGAAATTATCGGAATTGTTTTCTGTTCCTTACTCCCTTTTTTATGAAGATCAAGAAGGTGCGAATCTAGACTTTGAAAATATCAGGTTTAGGGATGCACATAAAATTTTCAACGTAGAAAGCCATCTAAAAGAGGTAAAAGATGTGGTGATTAACTATATATCAAAGTTTTTGGAGCTGGAGCGTATCATGGGCTACGTAAGACAGTTTGAAAACCCTTTGGAAGAAGTCAAGATTAATAATGAGAAGGATATTGAAAAAGCTGCTAAGCTTTTAAGGAAGAAATGGAAAATCGGTAATGCACCTATTTCAGACGTTGTTGAGACGCTGGAATCGAAAGGAGTGTTTGTGGTAGAGGTAAGCAGAACGGAAGATTTTTGCGGGTTAAGCGGTTCTTTGAATAAGAACGTCCCGATTATCGTATTGAATGAACGATCACTGACACTGGAGCGGAAGCGGTTTACCGCCCTTCACGAACTTGGCCACATCGTTTTACAATTTGACGAAGATTTTTCAGAAGACAAGATTGAGTTTTATTGCAATTTTTTCGCCGGAGCGGTTTTAATTGTAGATGAAGCCTTATATGCGGAATTTGGCAGAAACCGCACATTGATATCGCTGGCCGAATTAAAGCGTATCAAGGAGCTATACGGTATTTCTATACAGGCGATCATTATAAGAGCCAGGCAAACTGATTTTATAGATAATAAAACCTCCAATGATTGGTGGCAAGCATACAACGAGTGGTTCAGCGGCGGTGATAATCAAAATGATTTCGGTCATTTTAAAAGCAATGAAAAGGCGACTCGTTTTAATAATATGATAGTACAGGGTGTCGCCGAAAGGCGTCTCTCTTGGTCTAAGGCGGCGGAATTGTGCGGTAAGAAGATAGATAATTTAAAGAAAGAACTGAATGTTTTAAATTTTAATGTAAAGAACTAATGTTTGTAATAAACGATATGGAATTATTGGTGCGTTTGGGAAAGCATAATATTTTAAATAGCATACTGTCGCAATTCAGTATTTCTGTATCTGCTATTAGGATCAACGATTATAGTTTTATGTTAAAAAAGCAGATTCAGGTTTATGGTGATCTAAAAACCGGCTATGTTGATGATGATTTTGATGTGTGGGTCAAAGGCAAAAGATCGAATGCTTCACTTGGCGATCTAAGTTCTATTTACTTGGCAAAAAGCCAAAGTCTATCATTAGTACTATCACATGAAGATACGCACTTGGAGCCCATCGCCAGAATGAGTAAAGTAATTAGTATAAATTTTGATGAATTTATAAGAAGGACCGTAAAGGATCAACGAATGGTCCAGATTTATAATTTAATTAAGGCCGCGTAATGAAAAAAGATAAAACATAAAAAAAGCCGACAAGATTTAGGCTTATCGACTTTATAAGTTGAAGCAGTGCTTCATTAGATTGTGCAACCAAATATACATCTATTTGGATATCTACGAAAAATCTCCCTCCTTATTTAGTATTTAATTCTGTAATCTTTTTATTACCAATTCGTGCTACCTGGTAGCCAACGAACACAAAGCCAACGGCTTTGCCGGAAATATTACGCTTAAGATTTTAAAAAAAGGAGGATTTTTATGAGTCAGTTAACTACGCACTCAACATTACACAGCCAAATGTGCTGTTTTGTAGGATGGATCGCACCAGACCCGGATAAAAAGGAATACAATTCCGGCCAGGCAGCAACATTAATAGACCGGGTAATTAAAAACGCAGCTGAAGATGGCGTAGAGGTGGGAGATACACCTGATGGTGGCTCTGATGCGAAAGGCACCGGTTTACGTCGTCATTACCTGGGGCATTCCGAAGTGGATGGCTATGATATTGACATCCCCATGGTGATCGCACCAAAAGATGCTGACGGTAAGCAGTTGAATGAGCTTTTAACCAAGTTTGAAAAATATGTACGCAAATCATACCCTAATTCAACGATACATATCACTAATAGTTCGGTTAACCTTATACTGTCTAATGACCTGGCCTTTGATATCGTGCCTATGCAGGCAACCGATAAAAAAGATGAGCAAATACTTATTAAGAAAAATGGCGACAGGTTAAAAACCTCTGTTCAGAAGCACAAAGAGTTTACCACCAAAAGAACCAAGGCAAGCAAAGCTTCACCGGGGAGAGTAAGCTATAATGAGTGTGTGCGGTTAATTAAATGGTGGAAAGAGTTCCAAGCAGACGGTTCCTATTATCTGGATTATGATGAATCTTCAGGTAAAGATAACAGGCCGCCAACGGCCCTAATCGATTGGCTCTGCGCATTTGCGTTTGATAAGTTAGGCGTGGAAAAAACCTATGCTGAAACTTTGGCGAAATGGTTCAGCTTTCTGGCCAATATCGTGAAAAACCAAAAGCCAGTTTATTTCACAGACTACTATTCAACACCTAACATATCAACACTAACAGGGTGGATTGTGTTAGACCCGGTTAACAGCGGCAACAATATTACCGGCAAATGGGATCAAAACAAGTTGAATGAATTTGCTGCATGGTTTGAAAAGGCACGGGACAGTTGGAGCCGGATCATTCGGTATAATATAGACGGTGAGGATCAACTTGCCCTTGACGAGTTAGTTAAATTATTTGGTAACCCCTTTAAAAATCATTGCGGATAGGAGAAATAAAAAATGTCTGATACATATACTAATAGCATAACAAATACATATTCTGAAGCGCGTGCGCGATACGTGCTCGGTAAAGTTTACGAGGTACTTATGAATATACTCATGGCCGATCTTATTACAAAATCATTCGCCGATGAAGTACGAAAAGAATTGCTTTATCTGATGGATAAAAAAGCATTAAAATCTTTTCAGTTACAGTTTAGAACACCCGGAGGCAGAGAAATAGGAGGACTTCATTACGAGGTACGAGCGGATTCCTCGATTGCGATGGATGATGATACCGGTGGAATTGATTTTTGGGGTTTGGATAAAAACACTAAAGTATCATTGCTGGTAACCAAGGATACCTCTTCTGCTCACATTGACGAAGTTAACCGGCAGCTTACCGCTTGGGGCTACGGTACTGGAGCTGCTTTAGCCGGCAGCTATCAATATTCCAGTTCGTTTTCAAAAGGTGGTTATGGTATTAATCAATCAATCGTTGGATCATGGTAGATGGCGCGATAAGAATGCCCGAAATAAGCCACCCGAATAAGGAGGCTAAGAAAGATTTCAATATGCTGGTTGGGATCGATGCGCAAAAAAAGGAGTTGCTTACAACTTTGGAAATGCTGCTTGATCAAACTAAATTAAAAGATTGGGAGAAAAAATTTCACAGTAAGGGCTTGCCGATAATGGCGTTGCTTAAAACTAGTAATCCATTGATCATTTTATCTGGCGAAGTAGGTTGCGGGAAAACTGCTTTAGCGCAGTGTATCGGAACACCGTTAGCTGAACTGATGAACAAGCCGGTTAAAGTGTTTGAAACGCCGTCTAATATCCGTGGTGGTGGTCTGGTCGGTGAGATTTCAAATCGGATAACCGAGGTATTTGAATCGGTCAAATCAAAGTTAAAAGATAATGAGTTAGGCCTGCTTATTATTGACGAAGCCGATGATATTGCAACCAGCAGAGCACAAAATCAGGCACACCATGAGGATCGTGCCGGATTAAACGTCCTAATTAAACAAATAGATGCTATTCAAAAAAGCAAC
>JAQBOU010000067.1 GCA_028287865.1 Mucilaginibacter sp.
AAAATTTATGCGGTCAGCAAACTGGCTCACCATTTTGGGCAAATCATTGTCTGGTCTTACACCAAAAGATCCGGTGCAAAAACATAAACCATTGTTTAGTGACGGAACGGCAGTAAACAAAGCTTCAAGATCTGTAGCGGTACTCACAACTCTGGGCAAACCCAAAATGCTATAAGGCGGATCATCCGGATGAATAACCAGTTTAACCCTGCACTCATCTGCTACCGGTATTATTTCTTGTAAAAACTCTATTAAATGCTGTCTTAACTTTGCTTCATCTATTCCCTGGTAAGTGTCTAAAGCTGCCTGAAATTCCTCAATGGTAAAGCTTTCTTCGCTTCCGGGCAAACCAGCTATAATGTTGCGCTGTAACTGATTTTTCTCATCGGTATTCATGGCCTGAAAGCGTTTTTCGGCCAGCTCTATTTCCTTATTGGTATAATCCAACATGGCATTTTTCCGTTTCAAAATAAACAGGTCAAAAGCAACAAAGGCAGCTTTTTCAAAGCGAAGGGCCTTTGCTCCGTCTTCTGCAGTGAAGGCTAAATCGGTGCGGGTCCAATCCAAAATCGGCATAAAGTTGTAGGTGACTATATGAACGCCACAAGCGGCTAAATTCCGGATACTGGTTTTATAATTTTCAAGGTATTGTTTGTAATTACCGGTTTGGGTTTTAATAGCCTCATGCACCGGCACACTTTCAACCACATTCCAGCTCATGCCTGCACTTTCTATAGTTGATTTCCTTTTTTGGATTTCTTCTACAGTCCAAATTTCCCCGTTCGAAATATGATGCAAGGCAGTTACTACGCCCGCGCAACCTGCCTGGCGAATATCTGATAAACTTACCGGGTCATTCGGTCCATACCAACGCATGGATTGTTCCATTTTAAAATATTCCATATTTAAATATAAAATGCGTTTTTAAATTTTATAAATGCTTTGTTAAAAATGATGCAAAATCAGCTGTGATAACTTGCTGAAATATTAGATAAGTGCACTGCTTTTTTCATCAATAAACAAAATTGCATTTGCATGTTTCCGTAAAATGGTAGAAGGATACTTTTCCGTTATATCCTCATTTAAAGTATGTAAAACGGCCTTCGCCTTTTTTTCACCGGGAACTATACAATAAACATAGGTAGCTTTAACCAAAGTTGGAACGGTTAAGGTTAAAGCGTATGCGGGTACTTCTTCTATCGTACCAAAACAACCATCATTAACCTGCTGCTGCCTGCATTCCATATCAAGGTCAACAATTTTAACAACTTTTGGATCATTAAAATCGGCAACATGGGGATCATTAAAAGCTAAATGTGTGTTTTCTCCAATACCTAAACAAACAATATCGGCAGGCTGAAGGCGCAATAAATCTGCATATCTGTCACATTCCGCTTCCAAATCGGCTGCATTGCCATTGAGATAGTGAACAGAACGAAACGATACTTTCTTAAATAGCTTATCCTTTAAAAAATTACCAAATCCTTGCGGGGCATTTGCGTCTAAACCTACATACTCATCCATGTGGAAAGCATTGATGCGGCTCCACTCAATATCCTTCTTAATCAATTCGTCTAAAAAGTCATTTTGTGAAGGAGCTGCGGCAAAAATCATATTGACAAACTGTTTGGTTTTTAACAGCTCATAAATTTTCTCACTTACAAGGTTTGCTGCATTTAAACCCATGGATGACCTGGATTCGAATACTTTTGTTGTAAGACTGTCTTTATTAATTGTATAGGGCATTGTTTTATATTTTACTGCAATTAGTTATTAGTTGTTGAGTGTATGTATTTTGTTGAGATAGCCTGGTACTGGTTTTAAAATTGAGTTAATAAGCTTTTTGATAAACTACTTTTCCTTTTATCACAGTTGTATCTATTTCAATATCACCATTAAAGATCACCACATCCGCATCCTTTCCGGCAACTAATGAACCTTTTTTATCAGCCACTCCAATAATTTTTGCCGGTGTCATGGAAATCATTCGTATGGCTTCTATTAAAGGAATATCAGCCATTTTAACCATAGTTCGCACAAGCCTGTCGGCGGTTGCAACACTTCCGGCAAATGCAGAACGATCAGGCAGCTTAGCAACCCCATCTTCTACAATTACCTCCAAACCGTTTTTTTTGCTGCCTAAAATACTGTTGCCAGGCGGCATACCTGCCGCACGCATCGCATCCGTAATCAAGGCTATACGGTCGGGCCCTTTTATTTTATAAATTAATTTCAATAATGGCGGCGGCAAATGAATGCCATCGGCTATTATTTCAACATCCATTGCTTCAATAATAAATGCGCTTTCTATTACGCCTGCATAACGGAAGGCGTTTCTTCGCGTTACACCAGACATGCCAGAATAAAGGTGCGTTGCCAGGGTATATCCATTCTCAAAAGCGTCAACTACCTCTTCATAAATTGCATCAGTATGCGCTATAGCCGGTAATACACCTTTTGATAACAGATATTTACCGAACTCAATTGCACCTTTTAATTCGGGGGCTGCGCTCCAGCGCTTAATAACTGAAGTACCGGATAATATTTCCCGGTATTCTTCCGGATCAGGATCGCGGATATAACGCGGGTCTTGTGCACCGCGCTGATTCATGGCAAAATACGGCCCTTCCAAATGCAAACCCAGGAATTGAGCTCCGGAGGTGTTTTTTTCATCCGCCAGCTTATATGTTTCTATGGTTTTCAGTAAATCTTCTTTTCCGCTTGATAAAGTTGTTGGCAACATGGCTGTGGTGCCATATTTAGCGTGTATTTTTGCGATTTCTAAAAAGCCGGCTTCAGAGCCATCCATAAAATCGTGTCCGCCGCCACCATGTATATGCAGGTCTATAAAGCCCGGAGCTATAAATTTACCCTTTGCATCTATTTCTGTTGCTCCTTCAATTTCTATATCTCCGGCAACAACTTCCACAATTATTCCATCTTTTATTAAAACCGTTCCATCAGGAATTACCCGGTACGGAGTAATGATCTTACCATTAAATATTTTTATCATTTATTTAAATGTATCTATCTAATATCGTTAAAAATAATTTCGTGTACGTACACGAAATTACAAATTTTTATTATTTATCCAAATTCGGAAGAATTTTTTTTTATGAATAATGAAATAAATTTCCGATAACGTTTGCGTAGAAATAGGAACCTATTTGTTTCTGAATAATGCGCTATAGTTGTAAACTTGCCCAACTATAAGTTAAACCGCGCGCACACGGTATACAGATATGGATGCCAGCAGCAGGCACCGGGTAAATTAACAAGCGTAGAATTAATCATGGATAATATATTTTCTTTAAAAGGCAAAGCAATAATTATTACCGGTGGCACCGGAATATTGGGGAATTCGTTTGTGAACGGAATTGTTGAAGCCGGTGGTGCAGTGGGCATCCTGGGCAGAAACAAAGAAGTGGCTAACGAACGTGCCGCTGTTATCAACAAAAACGGAGGACAAGCCATAGCTTTAGTAGCCGATGTTTTAGATGAGGTTGCACTAAGAGCCGCTAAAGCCATGTTCTTAGACCGTTTTGGACGGCTCGACGGATTGGTGAACGCAGCCGGCGGCAACCTGCCCGAAGGCGTTCTGCAACCCGAACAAGACATATTTAATATGAATATGGACGGATTGAAAAAGGTGATGGATGTAAACCTTTGGGGAACTCTCCTACCTACGCAGGTTTTTGGTGAAGCAATTGCTAAAACAGGCAAAGGCAGCATTGTTAATATATCTTCCATGAATTCTAAACGAGCTGTTACCAAAGTGCTTGGGTATAATATGGGTAAGGCCGCGGTTGATTGTTATAACCAGTGGTTCGCGGTTGAGCTTGCCAACCGTTATGGCGATGCCATCCGCATGAACGCGCTGGCACCCGGATTTTTCCTGACGGACCAGAACCGAAGTCTGCTTACCTTCTCCGAGGGTGGTTATACCCCGCGCGGCGAATCGATTATTAGACAAACACCTTTTAAACGTTTTGGCAACCCAATTGAATTGATAGGCGCGTTGATATGGCTGCTAAGCGATGCCTCTAAATTTGTAACCGGTTCTATGATATGTGTTGATGGTGGATTTTCAATATTTAGCGGCGTTTAACTTAACATGGAAAATAAGGTTGCAAATACTGAATCGGTTTTAACGTTTGGCGAACTGCTGCTGAGATTCTGCATCGATGCTGACAGTAACTGGCTTAACGAAAACAAATTACCTTTTTATATAGGAGGTGCCGAATTGAATGTAGCTACAGCGCTGGCTTTGTGGGGCATCCCTACCAAATATTTTACTTCTTTACCTGATAATGATTTATCAGCGCAGATAATCAACCACTTAATATCACGTAATATTGACATCTCAACCATCCATAAGGGCGGTTCGAGACTGGGATTATTCTACCTGACAAAAGGAAAGGACATGAAACATGATGCCGTTATTTACGATCGTGCCGGTTCTGCTTTTGCCGAGCTTACAACAAATACGATAGAATGGGATGAGGTATTCAAAGGCGTAAGCTGGTTTCACTTTAGTGCTATCTGCCCCGCGCTTAGTCAGCAAACAGCTAATTTGTGCGAAGAAGTTTTGATAGCTGCCTCCAAACGAGGCGTCCATATATCTGTTGATTTGAACTATCGCGCTAAACTATGGCAATATGGAAAAAAACCAGATGAAATAATGCCTCAACTGGTAAAATACTGTGATTTAATAATGGGTAATGTATGGGCAGCTGATAAATTACTGGGCATAACGGTTACGCCCGACATTCACAAATCGGGGGAAAAAAAAATTTATCTACAAGAAGCACTTAATAGTTCAGATTTAATTATACGGCAGTTCCCTAAATGTAAAGCCGTTGCAAATACCTTTAGGTTTGATGAGAGTAGCGGCATTAAATACTACACAACCTTGTATATGGATAAGAAGCTTTATCATTCGGCAGAATACAGGGCTGAAATTGTAACAGACAAAGTAGGTAGTGGCGATTGCTTTATGGCCGGACTGATCCACGGTTTTTATAATCACCTTGATCCTTCAAGCATCCTTAACTTCGCGACCGCAGCTGCTTTTGAAAAACTTTTTATCGCCGGCGATGCAACAACAAGCACTGTCGAAAAAATTAATAATGCCATTAAATATGAAAACTAAAGATAAGACGATCCGCACTATCATAAGCCAGGGTATGCTCCCATTGTTTTTTCATCACAGCGCGGAAGTGAGCGTAGATGTTACCAGGACTTTATACAAAGCAGGCGTTCGCGTTATCGAGTACACTAACCGTGGTGAAGCCGCATTGGAAAACTTTAAAGCACTTAAAAAGCTTCAGCAAGATGAGCTAACAGACTTGCTTTTAGGTATAGGCACCATAAAAACGACCAGCGAGGCTATCCAATATGTAGATTCGGGGGCCGATTTCATTATTTCACCTATAGTTAATCCCGACGTAGCAGCCATCGCCATAAATAGCGGACTGATTTGGATACCCGGTTGTATGACCCCCACCGAGATACATATGGCACTAAACTATGGTGCATCACTGGTAAAACTTTTCCCGGCTAATATTTTAGGGCCCACATTTGTATTGGCTGTTAAAGAAATCTTTCCGGGTTTGCTCATTATGCCTACCGGTGGGGTAGAAATGGATCAGCAAAATATAACATCGTGGTTCAATGCAGGCGTATCAGCTGTTGGAATGGGCAGCAAGCTGATCACAAAAGCGATGTTGGAATCTAAAGATTACGCTCAACTTTATATAGACACCTTGCAGGCATTACAATATGTGCAAATTGCAAGATAGCTGACCAACCAATTACAAACGATACCAGAAAAACGGGTTATCCTTTTGATAGTAGCAATTCTATTACTGCCGGGTAGAATATTAGATTTACCGTTTGTGCCAGCGCCTGCATGGTTATCTGGCTAAAATGCACCTGTTAACACCGTGTATAAAAGTTGCAGAACTGTAGCCATTATTTAATTTGACTAGTTGCACAAGTTTCTTTATATTGTGAAACCGCTAGTATCATTTGGTCGCAAATGCAGGCAGTAATCTGATATGAATTTTAACGCAATTACAATAAGGGATATCGCCAAGGAGCTTAACCTTTCTGTTTCAACTGTATCAAAGGCGCTTAGGGACAGCTACGAAATAAGTGAGAAAACCAAAAAGCTGGTGGTGGAGTATGCCGAGAGAAATAACTACCGTCCCAACCCCATTGCCCAAAGTTTAAAACACGGCCACAGCAAATCTATCGGTATTGTGATACCTACTATAGAGAACCAATTTTTTTCGCAGGTTATTAATGGCATCGAATCTGTTGCGTACAACGCCGGTTTTAATGTAATTATCACCCAAACACACGAGTCGTACGATCTGGAAGTAAAGAATGTAAGCCATCTTGCCCATCGTTCGATCGATGGTTTACTCATATCATTATCTACAGAAACAAAAGACGTTGAACACTTAAAAAAACTACATAAGCAAGGTTTGCCAATTGTATTTTTTGACCGCGTAAGCGACGAAATAGAAACTCACAAAGTTATCGCCGACAATTTTAAAGGCGGATATGATGCAACTAAACATTTACTGGAGTCGGGATATACGAGGATAGCGCATATCACCAGCCCGCCAAATATTTCTATCACCAAAGAACGCTTAGCGGGTTATAATCAGGCATTGGCTGAAGCCGGCCTGCAAATACCGGAAGAGTATATTAAACATTGCCTGCATGGTGGCAGAGATACCAGCGAGATAGAGAATGTGCTCACCGAATTGTTATCACTGGAGAAGAAACCGGATGCCATATTCACTACGTCAGACAGGATCACCACCACTACTCTTTTCCTCCTGAATAAGTTAAAAATTAAAATTCCGGATGACATTGCTTTAATTGGATATACGAACACCACACTTGCAGATGTTTTAAATCCGCCCTTAAGTTCTGTATATCAACCAGGTTTTGAGATGGGGCAAAAAGCGACGGAGATGTTGTTAAATATCATATTAAGCAAAAGGCCGGTCACTGAATTCAAAACACTGGTTTTACCTACCCGATTGTTTGCACGCTCATCAACCTCGTGTAAAGGGCTTGTCTGACTTGCCTGGTCGAAGTATGTAGCGCGGGCTAGAGTTGCAAAGGCTACTTCGTCCTAAAATACATTAAGCTTTCACCTTAATCGGCAAACACAATTTCGTTTCCTTAATGCACCATTCGGCTAGCAAAACCAAACTCATTTTTTAATTTAGCTAAATGGGTCGCAAGTATAAAATCTCCGGAACACGACAAGTTTTATTTTGTAAGTTGCGGCTGTTAATATTCTTAATCATCAGTGGGCTCATAACCATTTAATGAGCAGGTTTATATTATGAACGAACTGGAAAACTATATTCATCATTATTTCAGTATCAGCCCGGATGATTGTAAAAAAGTATCTGCCCTGTTTAAAACTGAAACACTTAATAAAGGCGATTTTTATTTAAAATCAGGGAAACTTTGCGACAAGATGAGTTTTATCCAGCAAGGTATTTTGCGAATATACGTGAGCCAGCCCGGAGGTGAAGTAACGCAATGGATTGGTACCGGTGGCTTTTTTATTACCGATATTTCCTCTTTTATATTTCGCAATCCGTCACGCTTTAACGTTCAGGCTTTAGCCGATACGAGGCTCTTCACCATATCACACCAACAATACCTTACTTTGGGAACGCTGGTTCCGAAATGGAACGAATTTGAAAAGCTATTTATCTGCTCCTGTTTCGTAATGCTGGAAAACCGCGTTTTTGATCTGATCTCGCTGTCGGCCGAAGAAAGATACAGCCAGCTTTTCGGGCAGAACCGCGAGCTGTTTAACCAGGTGCCTTTACAATACCTTGCCTCTATGCTAGGCATGACACCGGAAACTTTCAGCAGGATAAGGCGAAAAATGATTTCTTGATTTTTATCAAGTGCAAACCCTTATTTCAGGGCTCATCTTTGACCTATGAAAACTATTGTCAAAATTGAAGAAGCCGCCATAACTGCCGCTTCCATTTATTTTTTATCAAAGTATAATTTAGGGTTACCGATATGGGCATGGGTATTATTGTTCTTTAGTCCGGATATCTCTATGCTCGGTTACCTGTTTAATACGCGCGTAGGTGCTTATACTTATAATTTATTTCACCACCGGGCCTTAGCCTTAGCTTTAATGGCTATAGGAATGGTCACAGCCGGCAATGTATTTATGGCGATAGGGCTTTTGCTTTTTGCACACTCTTCCTTCGACCGCATGATGGGGTATGGGCTAAAATATACCGACAATTTTAAACATACCAATCTGGGCTGGATGGGACAGGAAAAAATTCAACCCGCCCGTGCCAGTTTGTAACTTGTGGTTGCACACGGGTTCAGTACACCTTGCAGACTTGCTACCCTTAACCCTGCCAGTTTAAGCAGGGATTTTGACCAGGGATATTAATAGCTTCTTTAATTTTAAAAACGGAACTTAATTGTGAGTCTTTCGTAAAAGAAAAAGAACATTAAATCTATATGCATAAAGCTTTTTACCTGCTTATTTTTAATCTGATCTTCTCCAGCACCCTTTTTGCTCAACAAGCCATGAGGGCCGACCGGGCAATCAAACACATTGGAGAAAATGTTACCATTATAGATAGCATATCTACTTTAATTATTCATAAGGACACAATTGCCGAAATTATAGCAGGACAGAAAAGTACAAGGTCATTGTTACATGTTTTATTAGTTTTCAAATCTAATTATGAATTAAAAAAAGGCTTGTTGCCACTAATTAATTCGTCCATTGTGGTGGCAACCGGAAAAGTATGTTTAGTTTCAGGCAATCCTACCATTGTGTTAACTGATCAAAATAAATTGCTATTCATATCTAAAAACTTCTCACCCAACGCCCAAATGATTGCGCAACTTGCAATTACAAGTAAATAATTTTTCAAGGCATTGGGGGTTCCACCTTCGTCCTAAATGTATTAAGCTTTCAGCCTCAACGAGTAAGAATTCAGCCGTGTGTGTTTTAATCTATCAATTCAAACTTTATTTTTTGATTACCGGCTAACAGGTAAAAATCACCGGCTTCCAGGTGCCTTTTGCCATCTGCGTCGGGGAAGCTCAGGTCACGATAAGGATCAAGCTCAAATTTAAAAACACGTTTACCACCGATATTAATTTCTTCCTTTTCAAAATATTTCAATTCCTTTACCGGCCTTGAAATAGAACTTGCATGCGACGAGATATACCATAAAACGGTTTCCTTTCCTTTAAGGCCCCCATTATTAGCTACTTCAATTGTTGCTGTTAATTTTTGATTTTTATGAATTTTAACTGCCGATATACTGATCGGACTGTAAACAAAGTTGGTATAACTTAAACCATAACCAAACCAATATAACGGATCAGTGGATATATCCTGGTATTTACCGGCATAGGGACGGGCACTTTGGCGCATATCATAATAAATCGGGATTTGCCCGGTAGTTAAGGGAAAGGTAATATCCAGTTTGCCGGATGGATTAACACGGCCAGACAAAATAGAAGCAAGGGCAGCACTTCCCTCCACCCCTGGCTGCCACATTTCTACAATCGCATCTGCTAACGGCTCTAAACGAACCAACTCCAGCGGACGGCCGTTTGTTAGTACTAATACAATTGGCTTACCTGTTTTCTTTAATTCTTTAACCAGCTTTTCCTGTATCGCGGGCAGTGCTATTGTTGAACGTGAGGCGTTTTCTCCGGTCCAGTTTTTTCTTTCGCCCAGGCAAACTACAATCACGTCTGATTTTTTAGCCACCGCAACGGCTTCATCAATCCCGCTTTCATCCTCCCCGTCTATTTCACATCCTTTGGCATAATTAATTTGCGTGCTTTGTCCAAATTCCTTAGTTAATCCATCTAAAATTGTTTCAGCGTCAGCTGCATCACCATGCGCAGCCCAGTTACCCAACAGGTCGGCCTGGTTTTTTGCAAGGGGGCCTATTAAAGCAATCTGTTTTATATGGTCATTCAGTGGCAGTACATGCCGGTCGTTTTTAAGCAACACCATAGATTCGGCAGCTAAATTTTGGGCGATGGCTTTACTCTCCGGCTGTAAATAGCGTTGATCCACAATCGGGGTATATGGGTTATCAAATAACCCCAATCTGAATTTTATGCGTAATATTCTTTTAACCGCATCATCAATCCTCGACATTGGAACTTTTTTCTCAGCTATCAATTTCTTCAGGTTTTGTGTATATACATCATCTACCATATCCATTTCAACGCCAGCCATAAATGCTTTCAGTGCCGCCTCTTTACGGTCATTGGCAACACCCTGTGCTATCAGTTGCTCAACAGATCCCCAATCCGAAACTACAAAGCCATCATGGCCCCAGCGCTCTTTTAAAATTTTTGTTAGTGTGTAAGGATTAGCCGATGCAGGGATCCCGCTGATGTCATTAAAACCGCTCATTAGGGTGGCTGCGCCTGCCTTTACCCCCGCTTCATATGGTACCATATAGGTTTCCCATAGTGATTGTGCCGAAACATCTGAATAATGATAGTCGCGGCCACCTTCCGACATACCGTAACCTATGTAATGTTTAAGACATGCTGCTATTGAGTAGGTATCAGACAGTTTACTTCCCTGATAACCTTTTACTGAAGCTACTCCGAATATGGCATTGGTATAAGGGTCTTCACCGTAACCTTCTGCTACCCTGCCCCACCGTGGATCGCGGGCAACATCTATCATGGGCGAAAATGTCCAGTCAATGCCTGATAGCTTGGCTTCTTTAGCTGCTACCGCACAGGCCTGGGCAACTAACGCAGGGTTCCATGAGCAGCCCTGGGCTAAGGATATCGGATATACGGTGCGAAACCCATGTATCACATCATACCCAAATAAGATAGGAATACCCAACCTGGTTTCTTCCATGGCTCTTTTCTGAACTGTATTCCTAAATACCGGATCGCTGCCGAAATAAATAAGTGAACCAATGCCTGCAGGGAAATCCGGCTTTTTATATCCTTTATTATTGGGGTTATTATTATCCCCTACCGTTTGCTGGTTTAACTGCAAAATCTTTTCGTCAAGGGTCATTCTTTTTAACAGGTCGGTTACCCTTAATTCAGTTGGAGTATTTTTATTTTTATAAACCGGCACCGGGTTTCTGTTAGCAATTACTTGCTGACTTACTAATAACACAGCTAATAAACTAAAGTATTTCATGGTTCAAATATACTTTTTAGTCTTCTAATTAGTATAATGAACGTGTCTGTATACCTGTAAATTTCCTTCCTTGCCAAAGTTCGCCTTTAAGCAGATTATTTTTTTCCACCTAAACTAATATTGATAACTTACCTCCAGTCGGCCCAATTACTTTGCGCCGCCCAATTGGCAGGCCCTATTGCACCACGATAGGTGACCTGGGTAAAAAAGGAATTTGAAAAATCGATCCCCGTAAAATCAGCTCCTGATAAAGCTGGCGACCCATTAACAGGAGTAAGATCAGGAGCTCCGGCGCCATACATCCTGTTCAGTTTAAAATCGGTTGAAGCTACAAGAATGGAGTCTTTATTAACTGAATTTGTTAAAAAAACGGTTAACTCAGGGTCTGGAAATACGCCTAACACATCTTTATCCCAGCAAAACGTGCGGGCCAGCGTATCAGTCTGTACTAAGTTACTCCTGAATTCAGCATCGTTATCGGCTAATATTACCGGCCGGGTCCTTGGGCAAACCATAAATGCACCTTCAGGATAATCGGAAACCAGCGAGTTCCGGATGGCAAGGCGGGTTCCCTTGCGCATATATACACCCTGGTTTAAATTTGTTTTAACTACCGGTGTTTCCTGCGGACCTATAATGGTCATATTGGACACAACCGGACGGGTTAAAGGTGTATTGACAGTAGGAACCGAATCATTATAACTTTCAAATCCGTTGGCGCGGACTGCCTGCGATGATGCTTTGGTGCGGTAGCCAATTAAAAATTGAAGGTTACCTTGATAACCCAGGTCAAAGTCAAAATCATCATCTCCACAGTTATAGCTTATAAGATGGGTTGCATTAACGGTACCGCCTACAAATTGAAAACTATCATCATTTGAATATTTTACCATAACGTTATCGATCCTGGTTCCTGAGCCAACACCGGCTAAAACCAAACCGCTCGCTTTATCAACCGACCACTCGTTTTCCTGCGGTGGGTTGATCCCGCCTGTATATTCTATTCTTAAATAGGTAATTGAACCTGAATTATCAGTGGCGACATTGCCACCGTATTGCGTATCGTTGGTTAAAGGCAAACCAGCAACATTGCCGGTAATAACATTGGTTGGGGCATTGCCCAGTAATATAATTGCACCCCAATCACCCGGCGTTTTTATAGCAGCAGCTGAAGTGAAAACAACTGGGTTACCGGCTGTGCCGTTAATATATAACTTAGCGCCTTTGGTTATCACCAACGCGCTTTTACTTGCACGGTCTGCATTTACTTGTGCATACACGGTAATGCCTGCAGGAATAGTGAGCGTCGCATTATTTTTAACATATACCTGCCCCTTAAGCAAATAACTTTTACTGGCATCAAGTGTACGGTCGGCAGTGATGGTTCCCTGCAAAGTATCAGTTTTAAGGGAATTATTGTTATTGCCTGATGCAATTCGATCTTTTTTACAGGCAGCAAAAAAAGTTAAACCAATGAGTGATAGTAAAGTGATCTTTTTCATACGATTAGATATTAAGTAAATAATCTGTTTATCAAACTTTAAATTGGCGTTATAGTCCCGACTATTAAAGAGAGGGACTGCACAGTCTGCTAAGAATCGTGCTCTTTTGTCACATATTCTATTTCCCGCGCATCACAATCACAGGGGTATATAAGTTAAGTTCTTGAAATGTTTAAACCAGGATCTGTGGTGTATCAAAACAATACTCATTTTTTGATTTTGTTTTGTTTTAGTTAAAATATTTTCTAATAGTTTAATTAATTTCACACTATTCGAAGATGCATTGCGCTAAACTTATAGACCAGTTGGGTGTGAACTATAATTTCAAGGTTTAACGATGCTTTTGAAGAATTTGATCACCACGGCATTGGCCTCCTGCGGATAAACATGGCCGCCGGGGTGCACATACAATACCACCGGGTTTCCGGTAGATGAGGGGTACAGCGTTGCATAAGAATCGTAGGGCTGGCCCTGATCACTGCAGCTATTGATCCTTAATACCTGATTGCACATTGCTTTTTGCCATTCCGGTTTTACCAATGGGTCTTTTTCGCCCATCATGTGCATAGCGGGTTTGGGCTTCAGCATGCTGACCAGGCGCCCGGCCACCGCTGCCGACGGTGCTACGGCTGCAAACACATCACCACGTGTTGCCCATAACAGGTAAGTAAATCCGCCGCCGTTAGAGTGTCCCGTAACATAGATCCGTTTGTCGTCCACCTGATAGTCTTGCCGGAGCGTTTTCAGCATGGCATCAAAAAAATGCAGATCGCGATCGTTCATATCCCCGGGGTCCTTTTGCCAGCCCGGTAATTTTCCTTGCGGATCGATTAACTGGCCGGGGGTATTTAATCCCTGCGGACAAACGATGATCGCCTCAGGCCAAAGTTTTTCAAAGCCACGCCCGCGGTACATGTTCTGCATAGTACCGCCGTGCCCGTGAAAAGCAAAGATGACCGGTGTTGCTTTGGTTTTAGCCGTTGCCGGGATATACACCATCGCCTCGCGAACGGTATCACCAACTGTCCAGCGCATGATCCGCGGACCGGGATCTGTTTGCGGGAGGGCAGCAGGCATATAAGCAGAAACGGCTAGTGCGCCAAAAATAAAGAGCGCACTAAGCGCCGGCATGCGTTTAGCATGGATGCGGGATAAAAATTTGATGAGCATATCGGTATAGAGCCTAAATTACAAGAATAGTTTAATGATCAAAATTTGGTTTGGTGAACAACGCCCTCACGGGTTTGTAATTCCTCTGCCCGGTTGAAAGTTTACTAACTTCGTCCTAAAGCATTTTAAGCTTTCAGCTTTAACAAGTAAGAATAATTTCGATCCGGTATTTACAGGCATTCTGATGCTGAACCCCAGGCTGTCTCAAGCGTCTTTTTCGCTTGTGGCCCGCTTGCTGAGTGCTAAATGTTAAGTATCCTTCTGTTTGTTGTGGATCGCTACTTGTACCCGTGAGCGCCTATGTGCGTACCGACTGGTTCCCAAATATGGCATACGTGCCACAAGCCGGGGACGCTTGCGGCAGCATGGGCATGTGATTTGAAGTATTCAAATCCGTCAAGAGGGTCCGAACTTTATCTTGAGCAAGCTTGCGTTCTAAACTATGTGAGCGAAAAATCCCTCTGCCTCCACAATAGTCTGTAAACAAATAACTTACAGTTCTTTTTTTTCTTTATTTTTCAGAATTATAATTCTTCCTTAAAAATAGTTTCACTTTAGTGCAACATTTATTATCTTTGTTCCGCGGTAACTAAATGAAATACAGGACAATTATTTTTTTACAAGGATTATTTTGAAGCGTTCTTCGTAAACCAGCGGGACAAAGTGAAAGATAAAATTATCTGGACATTTGACCTGATAGAGAATCTTCAAAGGGTACCTGAAACGTATCTCAAACACATGGAGCATACGGACGGGCTTTTTGAAATCAGGGTTCAGCAGGGAAGCGATATTTTCCGTATATTCTGTTTTTTTGACCAGGGTCAGTTAGTAGTTCTGGCGAACGGGTTTCAAAAGAAAACGCAAAAGACACCCAAACAGGAAATTGAAAAGGCACTTAAGATTAAGGAAGATATGAAAGCAGCAGAAAATAACATCATGACATTGAACCAGTTCAAGGACAAGCATTATGGCAAACCGGGTACTGCAAAGCGCGATGCACTGGAAGCAGGGTATGAGAATTTTAAAATCGGTGCTTTGATACTGGAAGCCCGGCTGAAAAAGGGGCTGACGCAGGAAGAACTGGCAGACAAAGTTGGCACGACTAAATCTTATATTTCCAAAATCGAAAATAATATTAAAGAGGTTAGATTTTCGACACTTCAAAAAATAGTTGAAACCGGCTTAGGCGGGCATCTGGAACTTTCCATCAAATTCTGACCCCCATCTGGTCGAAGTTAAAACTTCGCCCTAAAATGTACAAAGCTTTCAGCTTAACCGTTTTACAGCAATTTTAGCCGGATCGGACAATCAAATACAGCCTGAGCGATCATTTTCAGCCGCAATTTTTACAAATACTATTGCCAACAATAAATACAAACAGGGTGGATAGGCTGGATAGCGTGGATATAATTTCACTATCCGCCACCAATAGTTTACTAGGCAAGCATGTTGATGAACCCGATGGTTCACACCATAAAGAAATAGTCATAAAGGTGTAAACGTAAATGCAATCATTCCTTTTGCGGTTAATCATGTAAAACCAAACTCATCTTTCAATTTAGCTAAATGTACCGTAAATAAACCCGTTTGTTCATAATTGAAACAGGATCAGCACTAAAGTGTTGTTACCTTATGAAAGCAGTAAAGTTTGAAAAATACGGAGGTTTAGAAGTTCTTCAGTTAGAAGAAGTGCCGCGCCCTGTGCCTAACACGGGCGAGGTGCTGGTAAAGGTAAAGGCTGCAGGGATAAATCCGGGTGAGGCGGCAATCCGGGAAGGTAAATTAGCCAAACAGTTCCCCACTACTTTTCCATCCGGCGAAGGAAGCGATTTTGCGGGGATCATCGAAACGATTGGTTCCGACGTTAATGGCTTTAGTGTTGGTGATGAAGTGATTGGCTTTACAGATAACCGGGCCAGCCATGCCGAATACGTTTTGGCAGCAGCTGATCATATTGTCTATCGTCCGGCTAATGTATCCTGGGAACAGGCCGGAGCGCTATTTGTAGCAGGCACTACGGCCTGGGCGGCAGTGAAAGCAGTTTCGATAAAGCCGGGTGATACGGTTGTGGTTTCCGGGGCGGCAGGTGGTGTTGGTTCCATTGCAGTGCAATTGGCAAAAAATGCCGGGGCAAGGGTGATAGGCCTTGCGGGAAAAGCCAACCAGCAATGGCTTGCTGACCATGGCATTACACCCATAGTTTATGGTGATGGCCAGGCTGACCGGATCAAGGCAGTCGCTAACGGTAAAATCGACGCCTTTATCGATACGTTCGGACAGGGCTACGTAGACCTTGCACTGGAGTTGGGGGTTCCTGCCGGCAGGATCAATACGATCATTGACTTTACAGCTGCTCAAAAACATGGGGTAAAAACAGATGGCAGCGCAAAAGGTGCTACTGCAGGCGTATTAGCTGAACTTGCCGGACTGATAGCTGAAGGAAAACTGGAACTGCCTATCGCAAAAGCTTTTCCTTTGGACCAGGTTAGGGAAGCATATAGCCAACTTGAACAGCGGCATACCCACGGGAAAATTGTGCTGGTACCGTAATTTTATTAAATAGCACAACATTCGTCACCTGGTTTCCATATAAAAATGCAGCGCATGCTTTTGAGCCGCCGGGTAATGACTTGAATTGATCGTGCCTTAGCCCGGCAAACTCCGCATAGGATCATTAACACCAGGCGCCAGAAATACCAGCCTGCCAGCATGCTTACAAGGAGGTATTTGACTGACGCAAACCGCGCATTTAATTCTGCCAGTCCGATTTCAGGGTTTTGTATTTTTCCTTTTCCTCTAAAGTCAGGTCCTCTAAAACATTGATCGTTTTTCCATTTAAGCCGTAAATAACATAATTGCTTTTTTGAGCAGTCTCAAAAAACTGGATGGAATACTGGTCCTTCAGATTTGAATTGTTTTTTATAATTTCTGCAAATCTTGTTTTAAAGTTTTCCTTTTGAATTGCTGACGCTGTTGTTTTGGCAACCATAATTATTTCTTTTTTACTTTGATCGCGGTTAATCCCTTTTGACCCTGCTCGGTTTCAAAAGTGACTACGTTGTTTTCTTTCAAAGGCTCAGTTAAGCTGTTGATATGCACAAAAATACTTTCCTGTGTTTGCAGATCTTTGATAAAGCCATAGCCTTTTGCTTCGTTAAAAAAGCTAACTACACCGTTCCGTACAGTATCGTGCGGCAGGTCTTCCTGCCTGGCTACGCTGACCTGGATGTCTGCCGAATTGATCTTGATCTTCCGGGAGGGATCGGGCGGCGTTGAAGTGATATTCCCGTACTCATCAATATAAGCCATCATATCTTCGAGCGTTTTGCCTTTTCCGGCATTTGCCTTCCGATCTTCGGCCTTTTCCTTTTTCTCTTTAGACTTCTTTAAACGGGCCTTCTCTTTTTCCTTTTTACTGAATGTTTCTGTCGATCTTGCCAATGCGCTTATGCTATTTTTACATTAACCGCACTTGGGCCTTTTTTTCCTTCTTCCACATCGTAACTCACTTCATCGTTTTCGCGGACCTGATCGATCAGACCGGTAACGTGAACGAAGACCTCTTTGCCGCCATTTGTTGGTGTAATAAAGCCGAAGCCTTTTGACTCATTAAAAAATTTTACTGTTCCTGTTGCCATTATATTGTTTTAAATAAGTTGGTAAGGTACGATTAATTTTTCAACCAATTCATTTCATGTGAAACAAAGGTATAGTCGAAGTAAAATCCAAACCTTATTGGCAGCTATGGAGACGAATTAACTGCGGGAGAAAACAAGCTGCGGATCGAAAGAGCTCATCCGCCTGTTCAACGGCCACACTTTCATAAAAAAGCCCTTACATCGCAGAAATTTGTCGAGAAACTATTTTTGAACGCTTGCCAGCCTGGACATTACGGGAGAAGACCCGGTGTATTTTTTAAAGAAGTTGGCGAAGTAAGCTGGCTCTTCAAAACCAAGGCCGTTGGCTATCTGCGCAATGCTCCAGTCGCTGTGCTTCAATAAAGCATAGGCCTCTTTTAAAACACGTTCAGAGATATGCTGGGTAGTGGTTTTTCCGGTAACTTCTTTAACCGACCGATTTAGATGGTTAGTATGCACCGCAAGGCTTTGGGCATAATTATTGGCTGTTTTCAGTTTAAGAAATTGCCCGGGCGAATCAATCGGAAACTGCCTTTCCATCAGCTCTAAAAATAAGGTGGTGACCCTTGCCGCCCCACTCGTATTGGTTCCATAGGTGGTTACCGGCGCTATCTTTAATGCCTCGTGCATCAGGATGCGCAGATAGTGACGCAACAGATCGTATTTGTGGACATAATCTGAATCCATTTCTTCCATCATTTTGCCAAGTGTTGCCGACAGAAATGTCAACTGGGCTTCATTTAAAAACACAATGTGGCTGCCGCCCACCTGGAACAACGGAAAATTCTGCAGAGCGCTTTTATGCTCGTGCGATTCGATAAAGGCTTGCGTAAATAAGCAGAACCAGCCTTCTTGAACACCGGGCCCCGGTTCCCAGGCCGAGGGTACCGAAGGGCTGGAAAACACCAGCGCAGGCCGGTCAATAGTCACCCATTTATCCGCGTAATGTATTTTCCCATTACCGATGACCAGCGCTATTTTATAGAAATCGCGCCGGCTGAAAGGCGACCTGTTATGGCAGGCCCTGCGCAAAAATACGTTGAAGTGGCCTTGCCCGGTATTGTTCTCGGCAAATACCTTTTGGTTCGCGACGGGATGGCGCTGGTAAAATTCTTCGAGTGTTTCTGTGGTTAGCATAACATAAAGGTAGGTAATTATTTGATTATTATAAGCAAATATGACTATCTGATGATTCAAAAAATATCGAATGTTTGAAAGTTATAAATATCTGCTTGAATACTATAAATGAAAAACAAATGGTCACCGCTACTTTTGCGTCATGGAAACCGGTTTTAGAAAATGGATCATCGTTGTCACCATTATTACCTCTACAATTATTGAGCTAATTGATACTACCATAGTAAATGTATCTGTTAATACCATGAGCGGCAATTTAGGTGCTTCATTAGAAGATACTGCCTGGGTTATTACATCTTATGCCATAGCCAATGTAATAATTATCCCCATGACCAGCTTTTTAGCAGAAAAGATTGGCCGGAAGCAGTATTATATAGGTTCCATTATTTTATTTACACTTGCCTCTGCTATGTGCGGATTTTCTCATAATTTATGGGAACTTATAGGGTTTCGCT
>JAQBOU010000109.1 GCA_028287865.1 Mucilaginibacter sp.
TTGTGAGCCGGCGTAATCAAATTCACAGGCCTGACCTATAATAATAGGACCTGAACCAATAATTAAAACGGATTTTATGGAGTTATCTTTGGGCATGGGCTTTTTTTATTCAAGAAAAGCTGCCTGATGCGAAATGCCAACGTTAAACTTCCGAAATTGAGTGTATGCATTCCGCAATCCGGTACTTCTTGTCGGGGTGCAAAGATACAGTTTGTAAGAACATTTAACGCTTTTTTTTTGAATTATCGGTTCAGGGTTTATGCACATCTTTAAACTTAAGCATATCTGCAAGTTTTAACTCTTTTTCGGTATCAAAACCACATGAAGTTGTTTTTATTTACCGGTATGTTGAGGTAATATTGTTAAAATTGCAGTTGTAATATTCAACAGGTAATTTACTGCAATAATCTAAGATGAAAAAACCTTTGTTATTAATTCTTTTTGTGTTGGTTTTAAGCAGTTGCGCGATGGTGCAATCTATCATAAAATCAACTTTTCCTTATACAACCACTGTAGTTATACCACGATCTTCAAAGCCTGGTGTTGAGCTTGAAGTTACCGGCATGGCTACCAGCCTGGACCAGGATTTCACCAAAGGCGGAAATAATGCCGACAAAGTAAGCGAGGTACGGATCATATCTGCAAAGCTGCAATCAAAGGAACCTACTGATTTTAATATCGGCAATCTTGTTTCTGTAAAAGTTTATATGTCAAAGGCTGACGGAAGTGATGAAGTGTTGGTAGCCTCGCGTACAGACATAACCGCCGGTGTAGGCAACAGTTTGGTTTTGGATATTGATAACTCGAGCTTTTTAGACCAGCGTGTGCGCGAACCGCAGGTTAAAATAAAAATGGTTTATAAGCTTCGTCATCATATTGATGTGGACGCCCATTTGCACCTGGTGTTAGGCCTCAGTGCTTATCCAAACAGGTAATTACTTTATTAATTTATTATCTGCATCAGGGAAAACCAATATTGGCTGGTAGTTACGTGCCTCTTCCATTTCCATATACGCATACGACATAATGATCACAATATCACCTACCTGGGCCAGCCTGGCGGTTGCGCCATTTAAACATATAGTGCCGGTGCCGCGTTCGCCCTTTATAACATAGGTTTCAAAACGGGCCCCGTTATTATTATTAACAATCTGTACCTTTTCGTTAGCTATAATATTAGCTGCATCCATCAAATCCTCATCAATTGTAATACTGCCTACGTAATTCAATTCTGCCTGCGTTACCCTGGCACGATGAAGCTTGGATTTTAATACTTCAATTATCATTGGGCAAAGTTATGAATTATTTAATGAGTGGTGAATAGTGAGATGTGAGTGATAATATAAATGCGCATATGTTACTCACTGTTGACAATCCATTATTCGCCAAAAAAATTTGGATTTTAAAACTTAAATCTCTTATCTTCGTTCTACACAAAGCAAGACTATGTAGGCAATGCCCATATAGTCTTGTTTGCTTTTAAAGTCCTTGCGTCCTTCTCAAAACAGGAGGGCGGTTTTTTTTGGGACAAACCAGTAGAACTGAATTAGTAATAAAATTAAATTGTGCGTTATGGCAGAGGTAGCATATTATACCAAAGAAGGTTTAGAAAATTTAAAGAAGGAATTGCACGAGTTAAAAACCAGCGGCCGTTCAAACATCAGTAAAGCAATAGCTGAAGCACGGGACAAGGGTGATCTATCAGAAAATGCTGAATACGATGCTGCTAAGGAAGCGCAAGGCCTGCACGAAGCTAAAATTGCTAAAATGGGCGAGATGCTGGCCAATGCCCGCTTGCTTGATGAATCAAAAATAGATACCTCAAAGGTGCTGGCATTATCTATTGTTAAAATAAAAAATGTAACAAATGGCGCTGTTATGAGCTATCAGCTGGTATCAGAAAACGAAGCCGACCTGAAATCGGGTAAAATATCAGTGGCCTCTCCTATTGCCAAAGGTTTATTGGGCAAAAAGGTTGGCGAAAAAACCGAAATAACTGTTCCGGCCGGTAAAATGGAATTTGAAATATTGGAAATTTCAAGGTAGTAAATGGGTTGATTGGGTTGATTAAATGAGCAATTGTTTTTAAGGAAAACATTCCTCATATAACTAAGTTAACTTAATCAACCCAATCAACAATTCACTAAATCAACAAAAAAATGACCATCTTTTCAAAAATAGTATCCCGCGAGATCCCGGCTTACATAGTAGCTGAAAGTATTGATTTTTTGGCTTTTCTGGATATCAATCCGCTGGCCGAAGGCCACGTGCTGGTAATCCCTAAAAAAGAAATTGATTATTTATTTGATTTGGACGACGCAACGTATACGGGATTGCAGATTTTTGCTAAAATTATTGCAACGGCTATAAAAAAGGTAATTCCATGCCAAAAGGTTGGTGTAGCGGTGATAGGGCTAGAAGTACCGCATGCACATATTCACTTAATTCCGATGAACAATGTGAGCGACCTTAATTTTTCAAGGCCCAAACTAAGCTTCACACCCGAGCAATTGGAAGCTACTGCGGATAAAATAATCCAGGCATTAAAAACCTCCGAATAAGGAAGCTCCCCCGAGGTTAACTATCGACGGCTGGTTACACAGGCTTTACAACACGGTTTTATATGGAGGTTTTTCAACTTTCACTTTCAATAGCCTGTTTCATAAACAATGACAAAAAAAACAGGTGAAACAAAAAAAAAGTTTAAATCCCTGTAATAAGACCATTAAAGCAACAAGGATAAGCAAGTTGCAACAGCCTGAAACAGAAAATGGTATTTTTTTAATTAATCCGCGCCGCCATGTTATTTTTTAATTTTAGATAACCCTGCCACCCGGCTTATATTATCTTTTGCAAAAGTATCCCAACCCGAGTATGACTTTTTACTGCTGCTTTTGCCGGTAGGTATCCGCTGAAAAGAATGGCAAACGGCTACCGCCAGGCCATCCGTGGCATCTAAAAAATCGGGCGTTTCTTTAAAACTCAACAGCGTTTGGAGCATTGCAGCCACCTGTTCTTTCGTCGCATTTCCGTTGCCGGTTATTGATTGCTTTATCTTTCGCGGAGCATATTCTGTTATTACCAGGTTGCGGGATAAAGCGGCAGCAATTGCCACTCCTTGCGCCCTGCCGAGCTTTAACATTACCTGGATATTTTTACCGTAAAAAGGTGCTTCGATGGCCAAACAATCGGGGTGATAGTTATCAATCAGCGCAACAGTTTTTTCAAAAATGCGTTGTAACTTAAGCATGTGATCATCAATTTTTTCCATCTTCACTACGCCCAGGCTTATCAGCTCCATTTTTGTCCCGGTTTCCTTTATCAAGCCATAGCCCATCACCGCCGTACCCGGATCGATGCCTAATATTATTCTTTCCTTTTGGGGAGTGGCGAGCGGTGAATGAGTCTGCATTTGAACTGAAGGATAATAATTACCGCCAAAATACAAATTTAAACTACTCATTTCAGCAACTGAGCGCTATTCACACAGGGCAAAAATAGTACTTGTCTTGCTTTTTGTACCATCTGATTGTCTGCCTGGCCGCGGCTTTAATAAATAAGATGCCTGATTTCCATAGCTGATACCTTTAAATAATTGATAAAATTGATATTTTTCAAATAGGGTTAAACAAGGTAAATTTGACAATCAAAAAATCTAATAAAATACATTATGAGTACAGACTATTCACAAAAATCTACAAACGAGGAGATAAGAACAAGATTTGATAATGATGTAGATCGTTTTTCGAACCTCGATACCGGGCAAGCCACCACTATTGATGCCCCAATAACTATGGAACTTTGTACAGAAGCGGCAAAATATATCAATCCCAACGCCAAAAACCTGCTGGATATAGGCTGCGGCGCCGGTAACTATACTTTAAAAATGCTAACCAGGATAAGTAATCTGAACTGTACCTTGAATGATCTGAGCATGCCTATGCTGGAACGAGCCAAAGAGCGCGTATCGGCACAAACAACCGGCGAGGTAACTATTATACAGGATGACATGCGTAACCTCAACCTGCCGGATAATCATTTTGATATTATATTGGCTGCCGCCACCTTTCATCACTTGCGCGAAGATGCCGAGTGGGAAAACGTTTTTAGCAAGTTATATAAAACCTTAAAACCGGGTGGCAGTATCTGGATATCGGACCTGATAACACATGACTCGGCGCCATTAAATAAATTGTTTCAACAACGCTATAGTGATTACCTGGATACCCTTGGCGGGCCCGAATATCGCCAAAAAGTATTGGATTATGTAGCGCATGAGGATACACCCCGCTCTGTAAACTACCAAATGGACCTGCTTAAAAAAGTTGGGTTTAGTGATGTGGAGATATTGCATAAAAATTCATCCTTCGCGGCTTTTGGGGGGATTAAATAATAAAAATTATTCCTGCAATCCCATTCCAAATAATTCAGTTGTTTTTAACCGCTCTCTTCACTACGCGGAAAGAGGGCAGGAAAGAATTGTAATATTTTAATGCGTTTGCCATTGCACTATTCGTCAATTACTACTGCCCACTAACCACCATCATATATTCTTCCCTGCTGATCATTCGTGCACCCATTGATTCGAGGTGGCTGGTATGCATCTGGCAGTCAATTAGTTGATAACCCATGCTGCATAAATGTATCAGCGCAGTTTTCGAAGCATTACTTTCAAGGCTAAACATGCTTTCGCCACAAAATATTTTGCCAATCTGTATACCATATAAACCGCCCGCCAATTTATTTTGATGCCATACTTCTATTGAGTGCGCATCTCCTTTTTGATGCAGTTGGATATACGCCGTTTGCATTTCTTCAGTTATCCAGGTGCCATCCTGCCCATCGCGTTTAACTGCAGAACAGGCAGCGATCACCCGGTCAAAGCATTTATCTATTGTTACTGTAAATTTACCCGACTGCAATACCTTTTGCATTGATTTGGATATCCTTAATTCTTCCGGATATAATACAAATCTTTCGTGCGGCGAATACCAGAGGATGGGCGTATCATCACTGTACCATGGGAATATGCCGTTTTGATAAGCGAGCAGCAAACGATTAGCCGACAGGTCGCCGCCAACGGCCAACAGCCCGTCATCCTCAGCCAACGCGGGATCAGGAAATATTATCCGGTCATCAAGCCTGAATACCATCAGGCAAATTTACGCCTTGCGGCGTATTACCAGCTTTTTATTTTGGGCTTTAGCTACGGCATCTAAATATTGCTGCATTTCGGTGTATTTGGCAGCGGGAATAACATGATTAATTAAATTAAATTTTGCTGTACTTACCACTTGATTTTTAGCAGCATCATAAACATATTTCACTTCATAGTTACCATAGGTGAATTTTAAGCTCTGGTTTACCGGCAATGTTTCAACTTCAAACCCTTGCGGCAGATCAATAGTGGTAACACACGCTTTTTGCAGTGGGTGGGCAAAATAATAATCGCTCTTTCTTTTTTCTTCGATGGGAACTGTGAATGGTACCAGGTCAAATACTCTTGGCTTGTAAAATTGCTTGTCCCCGGCTTTTATATCGCAAAATTGATCATACTCAAGATCAATATCTATTTCTTTTTCTCCATTTTTATCTATTGAGGGCTTAAATTCAAACACCGATGGCTGTTTCATATTTAGTTGCCGGATAAAGAATTCCTTTTGTTCATCAGTTTTTTGAGCGGAAACGCCGATATAATCAAAACGATATTCGCCAGAACTTAATATCTTCAAATGAGCCTTACCCCCGCCGTCTGCATCAAGCGCGATGTGTACTTCACTGTTAAACTGGTTATCCTGCATAGTACTGCGCGGCGTATTAACCAACTTACCGCCATCTTCGGTAATTAACAGTGCTCGTCTATTTTCGGTAAAGGACCCCAATTTTCCAAATGGTTGTGTATTACTGGTACACTCCAGCCAGGTTGTATCACCTTTAAATGGCACACACAATATCACATGATTGAAAGAATCAAAAGGAAATGAAATATCTGCTGGCTCCTGGTTTGCCTCCGCATTAATTATTGCATAATATGATGGGATTTTTACCGCTTTAAGCAAGGCACTCATATAATTAGAAAGCGCCTTACAATCTCCATACTTTTTTTGATCGACGAATGTTGCAGGAAAAGGTTTTAAGCCGCCAATACCTAATTGTATGCTTACATAACGCATACTCTGTTGCAAGTAATTGTACAGAAATATAGCTTTACCTTTATCTGTTTTGATGCTATCTGTCATTTTTCTAATTTCTGCTTCCCGCTCCGGACTCAACGAACATACATCGGCATTTAACGCCTTTATCCATATCCCAAAATTTTTCCAGGAACTAAAATCACCAGGTACTCCATAAAATGCGAAGTGATTTGAGGCAAATTCTATTTTAGGTAAAACCCGCCATTTCTCAGCCCTTTCCTCCAGTTTAACCGCTTTTAAATTAGAAACCTTCCATAAATAATTATCGAAATTTTCGATTGCGGATTTTTGAGGCTTAAGAGCTGTGTTTTTATTAATATACCGGAATCCGGCGTCGTTGCTTATAGTGATCTTGTAATATGCATTTTCAACAGCTTGTTCATTTTGCTGAATGTGCCAGCTGCCGAGGTCTACCAGGCTGCTAACATCTTCCTCGTATTGCTGCTCAATGGTTACCGGGTACGATGCTATGCTATGCTTTACTGCTAAAAACCTTTCGTCGGTAACTAAAGTCATATCATCATTAGCAGCGCCATCATACATATCACCCTTATGATATTTTTTTATTACATCTCCTTTTTCATTATACACAAGCATTGAAATACTGCTATAGCTATCATATTTCCTATTATATCTCATTTCCATAATAGCCTCGTGATCGCCTTTTTCATTTAAGATAGTAACAATGGAGTGAAACCTGGTGATTACCTTACCCGGGGTTTTAACAGTTACTTCTGTACCCGAATACCGCACCACTGAATTCGCATTCTCTTTTAGTGAATCCGGAATAGTGGCAGCTATGTATAAATCTTTGGGAATCTCTTTATCCTGGCTATAGGATTTTTCAATTGCCAGCCATAGTGCTACAATTGTGAACAATAAATATTTAGCAGACATAATAAATTACGATTTTTTTAATACGATCTGTTCATTCAGCATCTCATGCATCTTTTTAAAAAATTCGTGGAGCTCCGGATAGTTTTCTTTAAAATACACCGATTGATTATAATCTATCGTATATCTTACTAAAATTGAGCCATCCTGTTCAACAACTATTCGCTTGAATACGATGCTTTTATCAGGCATAGACATATTTATACTTTTAGGCATAGCATCAACCTTGTAACCTGCGGGTTCTTTATAAATGCCGTTTATATAATAGTTGCCGCGGTATCCGAAATCAATAGTTGTATACCTGTTCTCATTTAAAAATGGATTATCGTGCTGGGAAGTGAACAGATTAGTATTAAAATAAATATAATTATCATCCGACCCTGTGAGGTCCTGATTAAAAGTAATATTTTGGGTGAGTGGCAGCGTATCCACCTCCATATTTTCGAATTTAATCGATGAGATCTTTAAATTATTATTATCATCTCTTAAGTAATCGATATATTTTTTTTCACCATCCGTTTTATACCTGGTAACCGCATTTATCCTGTTATAACTAAAACTGTTTAATTGAGCGGTTCCGCTTATTTTTCCATCGGGTTTTATATCGGCGCTTATCATGGTTACCTGCCTAACCGGGCTGGTTCTTTGTAAAAAAACAAGTTCATATTTCTTGTTTTCCTTATCCATATAAAAACCAAATCCATTTAATAACGAAGCCGGTGTTTCATTA
>JAQBOU010000114.1 GCA_028287865.1 Mucilaginibacter sp.
TTTGTTATTTCGGTAAAGGACGATGCTATTGTAACTATTGCGGGGGAACTGGCTAAATACGAAAAGTTAATTGTACACACTTCCGGAGCGACTGATTTAGAGGCATTATTAGCTTTCACACCGAAGGCAGGTGTTTTTTATCCTTTGCAAACACTTAGTAAAAATAAGGAAGTAAATTTTTTAACGGTGCCGCTTTGTATTGAAGGGGCCGATGAAAATATAACCAAAGAGTTGGAGCAGCTTGCCCGCGCTATAAGTAACAATGTTTACAGGGTAAATTCTGCCCAGCGTAAAATATTACATTTAGCCGCTGTCTTTGCCAGCAATTTTCCTAATTACCTGTATGGCGTTGCCCGGCAGCTTTTGGCCGGGCATCAAATGGATTTTGAGTTGTTGCGCCCATTGATTTTGGAAACTGCTCAAAAAGTGCAGGACCATTTACCGGCCGATGTGCAAACAGGTCCGGCTATTCGTAATGATCAGGCTACTATTACATCGCATTTGCAATTGCTGAACGATGAACCGGCTTTAAAATTAATATATAATGTATTAAGTCAGGCGATTATCAAAAACGATAATGCCGGGTACGAACGTTAGTAATTTTGTTACTTTTGCTGAAATGAACATTTTTAAAGTTAAGATCAACTTTGAGGCAAAAGGGCTGGAAAGCGTTGAACTTCCTATTGCCGAAGGTGAATCAGTATTAGACGTTTGCCTGGAAAATGGTATTGAGCTGCAACACAATTGTGGTGGTGTAAACGGTTGCAGTACCTGCCATGTTTACGTGAATAAAGGGATGGATAACATCCAGGAAATTTCTGATAAGGAAGAGGACTTTGTCGACAGGGCGGTTAACCCACGTATTAATTCACGTTTGGGCTGCCAGTGTGTTGTATTAGATGGAGATATTGAAGTCACCTTGCCCGACCAATCGCAGTTTTTGGGTCATTAATAAATAATGAACCGCCCGTTATTCAAATATTACACTGATTTAAATCGAATAAGTTTATACTCAAATAATGACAGACAATAAGTTCAGCCTACCCGTACACTGGAACGATCACGAAGATATTGCCATAGAGCTTTATGAAAAGTTCGGTGATGATTTTGACGAATCAAAAATATACCGTATCCGTTTCACTGATTTGCTGGAATGGGTACTTTCCCTGCCTAATTTTGCCGGTACCCGTGAAGAATCAAACGAAGGTCATTTGGAACAAATCCAGTCTGCCTGGGTTTATGAGTGGCGGGATAATCAATAGATAGCCGATAGTTTCAGTCAATACTTAGATCATTGCAAAGCCGAATAATCGGTGAAATCCAAAACTAATGGAATCATTTTTATTTAAACTAAAAGAAATAACTACGCTTGTTTTTGATGTGGATGGTGTTTTGACCGATGGTTCTGTATTTGTTACAGAGGATGGGTTACAAAGCCGTGCATTTAATATAAAGGATGGCTATGCATTGCAATTGGCTGTAAAATGTGGCTATAATGTTTGCACCGTTTCGGGGAGCCGCTCTAAAAGCCAGCTGTATCGTTTAAATAGCCTGGGGATAAAAGATGTTTATATGGGCATCCATACAAAAATTGAAAAGCTTAAAATTTATCTCGAGGAAAAAAGCATTAGCCCTGAAAATGTTTTATACATGGGTGATGATATTCCTGATCTTGAAGCAATGAAATATGTGGGCTTGCCGGTTTGCCCGGCCGACGCGGTTGAAGAGATCAAAGCCGTAAGCATGTATGTTTCCTCTATTGCCGGTGGCAGAGGCTGCGCGCGGGACGTCATTGAAAAGGTGTTGAAAATACAAGGCAAGTGGATGACGGAAGAGGCATACAGCTGGTAGGGGTTGTAGTCGATGGTCCATAGACCATGGATGAAGGCCGTTATGCAATTAACAAATAATTTAAAATGAAAATAACCGTCCATCGACCATGGTTTATGGACTATCGACAAAAAAACATATGTTTCCCTCCATTATCCTCGCATCAAAATCTCCCCGCCGTCAGGAATTGCTAAAGCTGATGGATCTTAAATTCCGGATTGTTTTGAAAGAGGTTGACGAATCATACCCCGCCAGTTTAAAGCCGGAAGAAATAGCAGTTTACATAGCCGAAAAAAAGGCCAGGGCCTTTGATGAAAGCGTAACAGACGAAATTGTTATAACTGCGGATACCATTGTATGTATTGATGATCAGATCCTCGGCAAGCCTGAAACCACCGAACACGCTATTGAAATGCTGCAATTGTTATCAGGTAAAATGCACCGGGTAATTACAGGGGTTTGCTTGTTTTATAAACACCGGTACCATAGCTTTTATGATGTTTCGGAGGTGTTTTTCAGTAAACTTACTGACGAAGAAATTATTAATTATGTAAATAAATACCAGCCGCTGGATAAAGCCGGTTCATACGGCATACAGGAACGCATAGGCCTTATTGGTATTGAAAAGATCAACGGCTCCTATACCAACGTGGTAGGCCTGCCCACCGAAAAGCTGTATAAAGAATTAATAAACCTGTAAAAAAGGAAACTTACGAAGTTTTTGAAACTTCGTAAGTTTTTACAATTCGCTAAAAAAATTATTTTACCGTAATCGTATTATTTTTCCTGTTAATATCCGGCAAGCCCGCATCGGGATCAACGGTTACACTTTCCGCTTCCGTGGTTGTTGGTATGGTAAAGGTGATCGCTCTGTTTTGCAGCCATGTTTCAACTGGTAATTTCATCCGGTATTTGCTGCCGTCCTTTAATTTTACCTCTACTGTAAACGGCATGGCCATTTGCTCTTTGTTGGCAACCGTAGCCTGTATCCCTTTTTTAGGGTCGTTATTTACATATTTGGCATCTATCAAAGCCAGGTCGAGCGACCAGTTATTATAGAACCAGCCTTTCCAGAACCATGACAGATCTTCACCGGCGCCATTATCCATCGATCGGAAAAAATCGTCAGGTTGCGGATGTTTATATGCCCAATTGTGAATATAATTCCTGAACGCATAATCAAACCTGTCGTGTCCTAAAACTTGCTCACGCAATAAGACCAGTCCGAATGCAGGCTTAAAATAGGCGATGGGATGACGGTATTTCTCGGAAATAGCATCGGCAGCCGTCATAATGGTGGGCGCATTCGGATCTGCTATTGTTTTAACAATCTCATCGGCAGGATTTCCTTTTCCGGGAGCATATTCGCCGTCACGTTTAGGGGCATATTCCCCATGATTAAATTCATCGGACGCATAAACATCAATAAAAGTATTAAAACCTTCGTCCATCCATGCAAAGCGGCGTTCATCGCTGCCTACAATCATCGGGAACCAGTTATGCCCAATTTCATGCGCTGTAACCCAGTACAGTTCGCTCCCCTTATCGGTAATGCCGTCAAAAACAATTCCCGGGTATTCCATGCCCCCGGCAATACCGGCCTCGTTCACCGCTACCGGGTAAGGGTAAACAAACCATTTTTCAGAGAAATATTCAATAGATTTTTTCAGGTATTCCGTAGCTCTTCCCCAGGCATCATTGCCTGCACTTTCAACCGGGTAAACCGACATGGAAAGTGATTTTTTGCCACCCGGTAAATTCACCCGTGCAGCATCCCATATATAAGCCTTTGATGCGCCAAAGGCAACATCACGGGTATTTATCATTTTAAAGTGCCAAGTTAGCGTACTTTTATTCGCGGGGCGCGATGAATGGTCGGTTACTTCGTCCACGCTCCTTATCATGATGGTTTTATCACTGTTACGGGCTTCGGTCAGTCGTGCAAGCTGTTTGGTGGTAAGTACCTCCGCCGGGTTTAATAATTCGCCTGAACCAGCGACGATCATATCAGCCGGAACGGTGACCTGGTAATCTATGTCGCCGTATTCGAGGTAAAACTCTCCGGCACCTAAAAATGGCAATGTGTCCCAGCCACGGGTATCATCGTACACGCACATGCGCGGGAACCATTGGGCTATTTCATAGATCTTTCCGTTTTTGGTATCGACATAATCGGTACGGCCGCCAAAATTTCCAGGGATTTTATAGCGATATTTTATGTTTAAAGTTATTTTTCCTCCATTCGGTAAAACAGCTTTGGGCAGGCGCACCTGCATCCGGGTATCGGTAACAATAAAGTCCACTTTACTGGAAATATTCCCATTTACAATGGAAACTGATTCAATTTGGTACCCATCGGTATGCTGATCAGGACCGGGAGAAAAGCCGGTCACAAAATTTGACCTGGCATCTTTTTTATAAGTATTCTGGTCAAGCTGCAGCCACAAAAATGGCAACGCATCCGGACTGTTATTAGTATAGTTAAGTTTTTCGGTAGCGGTAAGGGTTTTACTGGTAGTGTCAATAGCGGCATTTAACCAGTAATCAACCCGGTTTTGCCAGTATTTTGATCCGGGCGCACCATTAACCGAATGAAATTCATTGCCTTTTTCAGAATAAAAAAGCGGTGAAAATAATTCAGGCGGCTGGTAGTTTGAAGATATAGTATCGTTGGTGCTGGTCGGCCGGCGCCTTCTTTGCGCACGAACGGAAACAGCTAAAACTACAAATAGGATAACGCAGGTAAATTTTAATTTCATGTGATCAGTTATTACAGGCACAATATACAAAGGATGGATGGAATTTTGATTTACTTTGAAAATGATAAAGGTTTACTCCATCATCTCTGCCAGTACGCCCTCTTTCAATGAGTTAGTTGACATAACAACTTTACCAATTGCCAGCTTTTCCATAACAAAGCGGGTTAGTAAGGATGCAACAACGATCATATCAACACGTATCTCTATAATTCCTTCAGCGGCTTCCCTTTGCTGGTGAGCTGAGTGCACTAATTTGTCAATTAAAACTGATAGCTCCTCCTTGTCGAATTCATAATGTTTGGTCGTTTTTAAGTCGAACGAATTACCTTTTGATAATTCCGTTATTTCGGCATAGCTTTCAAATACACCCGAAGAACCTACCAGGTTTTCAATAGTATATTTTTTCGCGGCGGCGAATAGGAGCTTCAAACAATCATCCAGGTAAAGGTTTAGCTGAGTAATGGATTCAACCGGGATAGGATCTGTACGGTGAAATTGATACATCAGGCGGGCAGCTCCTATTTCAATGCTTTGTTTCCATAAAATTCCAGCAGCATTGCAAATAATAAATTCAACGCTGCCGCCACCAATATCTACAATCAGGCTGTTTTGTTTTGATAGGCATCCGCTTGCTTTAACTCCCTTATAAATATAAGTTGCTTCGACATCCCCATCAATAATTTCAATTACAATATTAGTCCGGTCTTTAACCTCCTTAATAAAATCCTGCCCATTTGCAGCGTTACGCAACGCCGAAGTTGCAATGGCTCTTGTACCCTGTACATTGTTGTTTTGGATTAACTCATGGAAACGCTGCATACATTTAACGCCGCGCTCAAAAGCCGCCGGTTGGATGAGGCCCTTATTGATGCCACCCTCACCAAGCTTCACGGCATCGTGTTCATGAATTATTTCACGAAGATTCGGGTTGTTGTATTCAACGATCAATAAATGAAAAGTGTTTGTACCCAGATCCATTACGGCAAAGCGACTACCCATATCAAGTCAAACTGTTTAATTAATTGCTCCGGGTAAAATTACAAATCCGAAATCGAACATGCGAAATCCGAAATCTCATTCCTTATAAAAAAACCATTTGGCTAGTTCTTTAAAGCTTGCCTTTTTACCATACATTAAAATACCCACCCGGTAAATCCTGGCCGCTATATAAGTAGTAAATATAAAGCCGGCAATCATCAGTACCATTGATATTGCCAGTTGCCAAGCCGGTACATTATAAGGAATGCGCACCATCATGGCTACCGGCGCCGACAGCGGAATCATTGAAAGCCATATGCCAAGCGTGCTATCTGGCGCCTGGAAAAGATAGGATACCGATAATAGATACGTGAACAATAGTGGCAGGGTAATTGGAAACATAAATTGTTGTGTTTCCGTCTCGCTGTCTACCGCCGAACCAACCGCGGCAAAAAGGGCACTGTAAAACAAAAATCCGGTGATCCAGTAAAAAATAAAACAGCCTAATTCATACCCAGCACTTGCACCCAGGTTATGCACAAAAATATAAACCGGGCTTCGTGCCGAAGATGCATTATGACCTACAAAATAGCTTATAGCAGCCGACAACACTATCCATAGAACAAATTGCGTAAGGCCAACCAGCCCAACGCCAATAATTTTGCCCAT
>JAQBOU010000131.1 GCA_028287865.1 Mucilaginibacter sp.
CCTTACTATTTTGCATTACAGATAAATCCCTGCCTATCAATTATTTATTAACGGCGTGTATCATTTTGTTTGCAATGGGCTTAAAAGATGATCTTGCAGGTGTAAATTCAAATACAAAGTTCTTAATACAATTTATTATTTGTGCTATTCTTGTAATGTTGGGCGATATACGCCTTACCAATATGTACGGCGTATTCGGAATTTATGAATTACCTTATTTGCTAAGTGTGTGCGTATCTATATTAATGATATTACTGGTTGTAAACGCTTTCAATTTAATTGATGGCATAGATGGCCTTGCCGCTACAACCGGTTTACTTGTAAATGGAACCTTTGCAGGCTTATTTATTTATTTCCACCAATATGAATTAGCAGCTGTTTCATTATCAATGGTTGGTGCTGTATTGGGCTTTTTAAGGTTTAATATAACCCCCGCCAAAATATTTATGGGCGACACAGGATCATTATTAATCGGCTTAATATCAGCAGTAATGGCCTTAAAGTTTATGGGCATAAACAAGTCTGCAGATGGTTCATCAACAGAACTTTTTTCAGTACCGGCATTGACATTTGCTATATTAAGCGGTCCTATATTTGACACAGTAAGGGTATTTATTGTTAGAATAACAAATGGGGGATCTCCTTTTACAGCTGATCGTAATCATATCCATCATCGCATGTTAAGGCTCGGCTTTAACCATTTGCAAACTACAGTTATTTTAACAAGCATAAATATCGCCTCAATTGTAATGGTTCTGCTGTTTAAAAACTATGGCAATTCTGCTCTTATCATATTAATTATACTTGTTTCACTGGTGTTTAACTGGATGATCACCTTTTTTCTTCGTTCAAAAGAACGCGAGAGCCTGGCTTTCCGTAATTTATTTGTTTAAAGGAATCTCTAACTCCCTTTATCTTTAACTTCAATAGTATAAGTTTCACTGCTTAGTTATTTCATAATTGCGGCTCTATTTTAATTAAATTTGTCGCTGATATGAATGTAATGAAAATTGCCGTAAACGGATTCGGGCGTATCGGACGCATTTTTTTGCGAAATATTATAGAGAAAAAAAACATCCGGGTGGTAGCTATAAATGACCTTACCGATACCAGGACCCTTGCTCACCTTTTTAAATATGACTCAGTCCATCGCGGATTTAAAGGCTCTATCGATTTTGACAGCGACAATCTATATATAAACGGGCAAACTATAAAAGTATTTTCAATTTCTGATCCATCCATCTTACCCTGGAAACAGCTGAATATTGATCTTGTAATTGAATCAACGGGGAAATTTACTTCCAAAAAAGGGGCTGCCCTTCACCTGGAGGCAGGCGCTAAACAAGTAATTATTTCTGCTCCATCCATAGACAAAAGCATTCCTACCGTTGTATTAGGCGTAAATGATTCCCTTATTGATCTTCATTCGCCAATATTATCAAATGCATCCTGTACTACCAACAATGTAGCTGCAATGGTTAAGATCCTGGATGAAAACTGGGGAATTATTGACGGCTATATAACTACCGTACACTCCATGACCGGCGATCAAAACCTGCACGATGCACCTCATAAAGATTTGCGCAGAGCAAGGGCTGCATCTGCATCAATTATTCCAACGACTACCGGGGCCGCTAAAGCCATTACGGCAATTTTTCCTCATCTGGAAGGTCGACTTGGCGGAGCAGGTATAAGGGTGCCGGTGCTAAACGGCTCATTAACTGATTTTACCTGCAGCCTGAAGAAGCAGCCAACGGTTAACGAAATCAACTTTGCGTTTAAGCAGGCTGCTGAGGGCTCCATGAAGAATATATTGGAATATACCGAGGACCCTATCGTCTCCACAGATATATTGGGGAATACGCATAGTTGTATTCTTGATGCAGGACTTACTTCTATAGTTGGGGGATTGGTAAAAGTAGTAGGCTGGTATGATAATGAAATGGGCTATTCAAGTCGCCTGGCCGACCTGGTTGAAAGAATAAGCCTGCTTAACTAAAGTATTACTATTAAAAACGCTTATATCATTTGGCATATACCACTTTAGCTGATATTGAAAAAACCGGGTAATTTTTTTGATTATAATAACAAAACGATGAAAAAGTGATGATATCATCGGTCTTATTAATAAAAACCGTTTGTTCATTTATAGCGATTTGATTCGAATCGTAGGTTTTAAAAAACGTAAATTGGCGATGAACATTAATCTTTACCATGCTTACGTTATTAATAACCGTATCAGTAACTGATTTTAATATTACATTATTTAAGTTATCATCTACCCAATTCAAAGTAGTGTTTCCATCCTGAGCTATGGTTGTGTAGTCAAACCCCGAAACCAAGGCGCCGTTAAAATTTTCAAGCAAATGCACGGAAGATATCTTCAAATATCCTGCTGCAGTATACAAAATATCAATGTTTTCATTAAACTTAAGGATCAAAGTTTTATCCGAAATACTTGTAATTATTTGCTGCGGATTTACCTTAAAGATTGGGGTATGAAGCGCTATATCGGCATTAATTTGTGAAACAGTGTCGACTGTTGTTTTTGTTACATTGCTGCCCGGATTAACATTGTTATTTTTGCTGCAACTAATAAATATCAGTGCAATTAAAAATGTTGTAAGTAGTACTTTCATGGTATTATAAGCTGTGAACATCAGTCAATAGTTAGGCTAATTTTTACTTCATACGGAGATAGCACTTAAAATGTTGTTAGTCAGCGGCTACGGTTAAACAAACAGGCCAAACAATTAATTATTAGATAAAAGTATTCGCGAGGAAATAATACTTGCTTTAGTAACAAACACCCATTTTCAGTTGTAAAATAATGATCAGATTTATTCCCGTTGATGATTTATTAAGTATTAGGAATATTGTATTGCGCGAAGGTAAATTAACACTTGAACAGTGCCGGTTTCCTACTGACCAGTTGCCGGGCGCTTTCCATTTAGGTTATTATGCAAATAACCACCTGGTGTGTATAGCATCATTTCATCCGCAAACCTATAGCGATTTTGCCGGGGTCGGCTACCAGCTTCGTGGAATGGCCACTACCGAAAAGTACCGTGGCATGGGTATAGGAAATCAGCTGCTTAACTTTGCTATTGTTTACCTGCGTGGGCAAAAAGCAAATTACCTGTGGTGCAACGCCCGCAAAAAAGCATCTCAGTTTTATCTGAACATGGGTTTTGAAATCATCTCAGCAGAATTTGAAGTTCAGGACGTAGGGCCCCATTATGTAATGTATGTTAAAATACAATGAATTCTTTATTAACTGAAACACGTTTTTAACTTTTAAATTCAGAATTCAGAATTAAATGCTGAATTTGGCTGCGAAAATTTGCTTGCATCAAACATATGAAAACAATAGATCAAATTAGTTTTGCCGGTAAAAAGGCGCTTATCCGTGTTGATTTTAATGTACCGCTGGATAAAGATTATAACATTACCGATGATAACCGCATGACTGCTGCGCTGCCTACTATTAACAAAATTTTAAAAGATGGCGGAGCAGTTATCCTGATGTCACACCTGGGCAGGCCAAAGGGCGGTCCTGAAGAAAAATATTCGTTAAAACACATAGTTCCACATCTGGCCGACCTGCTGGGCCAGCAGGTGCAATTTGCTGATGACTGCATAGGCGCCGAAGCGGTAGATAAAGCAAAGGCGCTGGGAAAAGGGGAAGTGCTTTTGTTAGAAAATCTCCGTTTTTATAAAGAAGAAGAAAAAGGTGACGTAGCTTTTGCCGGGAAACTTGCTAAATTAGGTGACATTTACGTGAATGACGCTTTTGGCACTGCACACCGTGCACATGCATCGACCGCAGTGATCGCTCAGTTTTTCCCGAATGCTAAATACTTTGGTTACCTGATGGCTGCCGAACTGGAAAATGCCGAAAAAGTATTGAATAATCCTGTAAAGCCGTTTACGGCTATTATGGGCGGTGCAAAAGTATCAGACAAAATTGAACTGATTGAGCGTTTGCTGGATAAAGTTGATAATTTAATTATCGGTGGAGGCATGGCCTATACATTTGCTAAGGCGCAGGGAGGTAATATAGGCAAATCATTGGTAGAGGAAGATAAGCTTGAACTGGCACTCAGCCTTATCCAAAAAGCAAAGGACAAACGCGTAAATCTGTTATTACCAACAGACTCTGTTATCGCTGATAATTTTTCAAATGATGCCAATACAGACATTGCCCAAAACAGCAACATTAAGGACGGGTGGATGGGTTTGGATATCGGCCCCGATTCGATAGCTGAATTTACAAAAGTGGTGGAAGCATCGAAAACCATATTATGGAACGGCCCGATGGGCGTTTTTGAAATGGAAAAATTTGAGGCAGGCACCAAATCTGTTGCCGACGCTGTGGTTAAAGCAACCGAAAATGGCGCGTTTTCTTTAATAGGTGGTGGCGATTCCGCAGCAGCTGTTGCTAAATTTAACCTTACCGATGATGTGAGCTACGTATCAACCGGCGGCGGCGCCTTACTCGAGTATATGGAAGGTAAAGAACTGCCGGGAGTAAAGGCGATAAACGATTAAATTGCTTAATAGGGATACAGCTTTAAAGTTTTGCTTGCTACAGGGGGAGTTTAATAACCCGATTGCTGCAATTCCTTACAAAGTGCTAATAATAAAATACAATACTGCTGTGCTTATAAATATCAAATCTTTATAAGCACAGCACGTTATGCAACCAAGCAGCCACATAACTAAATCTTATCTGTTACATTTATGATTTGATCATTAATTGATGTTTCTTTGAAAAATGGTCAGTTTAAAAAAGCCTTTCAACACTTTAAAGGGCGAAATGTTAGCGGATATTTCTAACGTGCCAATTGCGTTGGATCAATCCTATTTACCTGGCTTGGATGGATTAAGGGGAATATCAATTATAATAGTCGTTGCCTCACACTTTGAGCGGCTTACGCCCTTTACCGAATATTTTTATGGTGACCTGGGAGTGGAAATATTCTTTGTAATAAGCGGTTTTTTGATTACATCCTTATTGCTCAAAGAAAAAGTTAAACGCGGAAGCGTCTCATTTAAGAATTTTTATATCCGGAGGATATTAAGAATTGTACCCGTTTCTTACTTGTTTTTAATTATATTGTTTATCCTTAATTCATGGTTTCAGTTAGGTATTTCTTTCAAAAGTTTTATTATATCATTTTTATACGTTAAAAATATACCTTTTAACTATCTATCAGACTGGTATACAGGTCATTTTTGGTCACTTTCTGTAGAAGAACAATTTTATATTTGCTTCCCTTTTTTTATAGTTACAAAAACCAATAAATTTATAATAAGTGCTGTTGCAATAATCTTAATAGTTCCTCTTTTAAATATACTAGGCTTTAATAACGTCGGGATATTTTATTCAAATCATATCGTTCATTTTATAACATTTATTATCATAATTTTATTATCAAAGGGAACAACAAGTATTCTCGTTGGTTCGCTTTATGCAATTCTTTTATTTAAGAAAGTAATAGTGGTCGATAAATTAAGAAGTAATTTCTTCATGAGTTTTGGCCTCCTTATATTTAGCTTTTTGATTTTACCGAAAATATCTTATTTTAATATTCCATATCTTTCGGTCATTTTATTTCCAGTTATTATAGGCTATGTAATTTTGCTTAATTTAAAGGAAAAAAATCTATTGAGACATCTTTTAGATAGCACTATATTGAAGAAAATTGGCATTCTTTCATATAGCATATACATTTGGCAACAATTGTTTACCGGCCCGCAAAAGCTTAATCTCTTTAAATATTCAGATTCGATAGTTGTAAGGTCAATTCTATTATTAATTGTTTCTTACATTTCTTATTATTGCTATGAAAAGCTTTTTTTAAGATATAAAGCAAAGTTCAAATCTATTTAATGGTTATATGAAATTTTGTGTTACTGTAACGTCTTACAGCAATTTAACAACAGATATTATTTATAACAAGAACAATATAGGTTACAAAACTATTTTTCAATAACTATTTTACAAGAATCCTGCTACTGCAATTTTTTTTATTTTTTAACTACATGTATAATGAAAATTCTTCTCCTTTCAGTTTTTAGCATTATGCTATCTGCAAACATTGCCTTTACCCAACCCGATGATGCTTATATAAAGGATAATTACAGCAAATATGAATACCAGATCCCTATGCGTGATGGTAAAAAGCTGTTCACCTCGGTTTATGTACCAAAAGATCAAACCAAGAAGTATCCCTTCATGATGGATCGTACCTGCTATAGCGTAGCCCCTTACGGAGCTGATAAATATAAAACAAGCCTGGGGCCATCACCCTCTTTTTTGCATGACGGCTATATCTTTGTTTATCAGGATGTGCGCGGGCGCTGGATGAGTGAAGGCATTTATGAGGAAATGACTCCCGAAAAAGAAAATCATAAAACCAATAACGATGTAGATGAAGGCACCGATACTTACGATACCATCGACTGGCTGCTAAAAAACATCCCCAATAATAACGGTAAGGTTGGGGTATGGGGAATTTCTTATCCTGGCTTTTATACTACAACGTCTTTATTAAGTCGGCATCCGGCATTAGTGGCAGCTTCACCGCAAGCGCCGATTGCGGATCTTTACCGCGATGATGCCTTCCATAACGGCGCATTCATGCTGGTTGCCAATTTTGATTTTTATCCTGGTTTTACTAATCGCCAGGATGACAAACCTACCCAGCGCAGGGGCGGACGCATGGATATCGGCACGCCCGACGGCTACAAGTTTTTTATGGACATGGGCAACATGCGGAATACCAATGTAAAATATTACAAAGACACCATACGCCTGTGGAACGAAATGCTGGATCATCCAACCTACGATCAGCACTGGAAGGACCGTAATGTACTGTATCATCTGCATGATATTAAAACCGCGGTATTAGTTACCGGCGGGTGGTATGATGCCGAAGATCTTTATGGCGCCATAAACACTTACAAAACACTGGTAAAAAACAATCCCTCTACACCTGTTTATTTTACCATGGGCCCCTGGGTGCATGGCGGATGGGCACGCGGCGCCGGGGATCACTTAGGTGATATTGACTTTGGCGGACCGACAGGGCCTTTTTATCGCGAAAAAATCGAATTTGCTTTTTTTAGTCATTATCTGAAGGGCACAGAGCTGGATCCTCCGAAGGTATCCGCCTTTGAAACCGGGGTTAATAAATGGAAAACCTATAATACCTGGCCTCCAAAAGAAGCCGAAGAAAAGAACTTATACCTGTTGCCGGGCGGCAAGCTTTCGTTTGAAGCTCCCGAAGCAGTTGATAACAGCGCTGATGAATTTGTATCTGACCCAAATAAACCGGTGCCGTTTATTGCCGGGATTGATGCCGGCATGAAACGCGAATACATGACCGGCGATCAGCGTTTTGCCGAACGCAGGCCGGATGTGCTTACTTATCAGTCGGACGTGCTGGATAAGGATATTACCATTGCGGGAAATATTTGGGCGAACCTTAAGGTATCAACCACCGGCACCGACGCCGACTGGGTGGTTAAGGTAATAGATGTTTATCCTGATACCGCCAAAAACAACCAGTGGATCAAGGAAAATTACCTTGCCGGCTATGAGCAGATGGTACGCAGTGAGGCCATGCGCGGCAAATTCCGCAATGGTTTTGATAAGCCGGAGGCTTTTGTACCTGGTAAAGTAACCCCGGTAAATTTCGAGCTGCAAGACATTTTGCATACATTTAAAAAAGGTCATAAAATAATGGTGCAGGTTCAAAGCACATGGTTCCCCCTCATTGACCGCAATACACAGCAGTTTCAGGATATTATGAAGGCTAAGGTAACCGACTTTAAAAAAGCAACCAACAAAGTATACACATCTAAAGAACACTCCAGCTATTTAAAGGTAAGGGTGATGGAAGATAATTGAGTGAATGTGCAGATGAGTAAATGTGCAATGATAAATTAAAATATATCACCGTTCCTGCTTTTTTAAATTCTGTAAAACCATGCTGCAAAAAGACTGTTTCACTTGTAACAATTGTTTAACATCAACATATAATGCGTTATGCCGTGGAGCAGGGGAGACTATCCGCCATCATATAAAAACCTGCCGGTAAAGATCAGGAACAAGGCTGTTGAAATAGCCAACGCCATGCTGCATGAAGGCGCAGAAGAAGGGATTGCTATTGCCACCGGTGTAAAACGTGCCAAAGAATGGGCTGAAAAGGAAAAGAGCTGTAAAGAAAAATAGTATAAGAAAAAAAAAGGCCTGAACACAGATGGTTTAGGCTATATATACTATAACACCATTCAAAAGCATCATTGAGGAATGCCCAAGCAATGAATGTTGGGAATAAGGGCGGTGCAAAACAAAAAACAGCGATGAGAAAACTCACCGCTGTTATATCTTCAATTACGAAATCTTAAATCGTAATTCTGAAATCTTAAATCAAAAGCCTTACCGGTTCTTCCAGTAATGATTTTAGCGTTTGCAGGAATGCAGCACCTGTTGCACCGTCAACCACACGATGGTCGCAGCTTAGGGTTACCTTCATTACATTGCCAGGTATCACCGCACCGTTTTTAACCACCGGCACCTGTTGTATACCGCTTACGGCAAGGA
>JAQBOU010000135.1 GCA_028287865.1 Mucilaginibacter sp.
ATTGTTAACAAAGATTGGGGCTACAGTCTCTTTTTTACAGGAAAACAAAACAATGGACAGTAAAACTGCCATCCATATTTTTTTCATTCAATAATTTATTAGGTGTGTAAATATATAAAACTTCCGATAAATGTAAATTTTTTGTTACATGAATTTATTGTTCATTATAAAGATGAGTTGTTTTGAATATAATGGCTTAAGTAGTTAAATAGAAAAGGGGGCTGCACACCTTAAGTAATTTGTGACACAACATTATGTTATATACACCGTATAAATACAGCCTTGTTATGCCGTGGTTTGGTTTATGTTAGCTGTGAACTTGCGGCAAGGAAAATTAAATAGATGGCGATTAAAGTGATTGAATTAAGCCCAAGCTCAAACAATATATTTAACCTGGAACTCTTTTTCGAATTAACACCGGATCTGTTGTGCATTGCCGGTTATGATGGATATTTTAAAAGAATAAATCCAGCCGTTTCCAACCTGTTAGGTTATACAAAAGAAGAATTATTTTCGAGGCCCATTAATGATTTTGTTTATATTGATGATCAGGAAATTACAGCCCAAAATCGGAATAATCTTAAAAAACACATTCCACTTTTAAATTTTGAAAATCGGTATCAGACAAAGAAAGGGGAAATTGTTTGGCTTTCATGGACCTCTATGCCGGTTGAAAGCGAACAGCTGGTTTATGCAATAGCTAAAAATATTACGCATAAAAAAAAATCAGAAGAAGACAGGAACTCACTTATCAAAAATCTCACAAAGATTAATAACGACCTTAAGCAATTAAACTACACCGCCTCTCATGATTTAAGAACACCGGTAGGCAATTTACTTTCAGTTTTCAATCTTTTAGATGTTTCGAAAATCCAGGATGAAGAAACACTCGAATTTATAGACATATTAAAGGCCGCTACCGAGAACTTAAAAACGACTTTAAATAGTTATGTCGATATTTTAATAGAGAAGGACAACCTGCAGGTACAGGTTGAAGAATTAAATCTGAGCGATTCATTGAATGTGGTCTTACAGTCATTAAACTCTTTGATAAAAGATTCAAAAGCTACTATCAATGTCGACTTCTCAAGAGTTAAGAGAATTAACTTTAATAAAGCTTTACTTGAAAGTATATTTCTTAACCTGATCACCAATTCAATTAAATACGTACAGCTAAACTCCCATCCGGATATTTCAATTTATTCCAGGCGGGCCAATGGCGTTAACCAGATAATTTTTGCCGACAAAGGGCAGGGATTCGATATGGAAGCAGTAAAAGATAAAATTTTTGGATTTCAACAAAGATTCCATACCCACAATGACAGTAAAGGCTTAGGATTGTATTTAGTATATAACCACATTACAAGTTTAGGCGGAAGTATCAGTATAAATAGCAAGGTAAATGAAGGCGCTGAGTTCACTTTATCTTTTAAAGATTGAGGTTGATCTTTTTCCGAATTAATTTAAGCTGGAAGGTGAAACGCCATAAGCTTTTTTAAAAGCAAAAGAAAAGTGTGAAAAGTCTTTAAATCCCACTTCCATATAAACATCAGATATTTTCCACCCTTTTTCTTTTATCAGGAAATAAGCGTCATGCAATCTTTTTTGCTGTAACCAGCGGTTTGGGGAAGTGTGAAAAGCTTTTTCAAAGTCCCTTTTAAAAGTAGCCAGGCTCCTGCCGGTCAGGTAAGCAAAGCGATTAATATCCACATTGAATTTATAATTTTCAGTCATATATGCTTCAAGGTCAATTTTCCCCGGAGCGCTGAAATCAAATAGCACATCTTTTAATTCAGGATTAGTTTGCAGTAGGATCATAATGGCTTCCTTAACCTTTAAAACCGTTAGCATTTGATTGATCTCACCAGTACCGTTCATATAAGGTGCTAATGATTCGATATAATTTTCAAATAAACGATTAGACTTTAAAAGTAAGGCATCCTCTCTCTTGTATCTATTTTCCGTATGCAGGTTATACTCGGAGCTTATGCTTTGCAAGGTGGCCTGGTCCATTGTTACCGATAGCGTTTTAAACTCCCCGCCCGCTGGCGGGTGTTTAATAAATTTGGCTAATTGATTTTTTCTGAAAAACCGAAAGTCACCTTCTGTAAATACATAATTTTTTCCGCCAAGAAACACTTCAAGAGTGCCTGACTTAACATACCCGAATACATGATCGGGTATAAAGTGTTCTCCCTCCCTGCTTACATGCGCATAGCAGGAATATAATATCTGGGGCCTGTTTTTAGTGAGTACCGGCATTGATGATTAAAGTTAAGCAGAATTAATCACGGTTTATAAAGTCCGGGAACTTATTTCTTAGGCCCATAAAATGCTTTGCCCATTTTAGTTTCAAGAAAGTTTTCTGCTTCGTCATGGTCGGTTGAAATACTAACCGGCATCCATTTTTCCATTTCTGCCTGTCTTGCTGCATCAGCCTGCTTTAACATGCTAATAGCTTCACTTCCTAATACAAGATGTACAGGAGTTTCAGGACTTTCAACCAGGTCAATCATTACTTTCGCTGCTTTATCCGGATCGCCCATTGGTATAAACTTACCACTTGTAAAAATCTCGGCCCTCTTGTCAACTGTAGTCTCATAACCTGCTACTTTTGGTGCATAAGTCATGGACGCTCCGGCCCAGTCAGTGCGGAAGCCACCTGGTTCAACACAAGTTACCTTTATACCAAGGGGTGCAACTTCTTTTGCCAATGCCTCGCTAAAGCCGCCCAGTCCAAATTTAGCCGCCTGGTATATGCTTACCCCGGGGTTTCCAACCCGCCCGCCTATTGAGCTTATTTGCAGGATCCTCCCGGAACGCTGTTTACGCATATGGGGTAAAACGGCCCTTGTTATTTCAATTGGTGCATACAGGTTGGTTTCCAGCTGGCTGCGTACCTGTTCATCTGTATACGCTTCAGCGGCGCCCGTAATGCCAAATCCGGCGTTGTTTACCAAAACATCAATTCTTCCAAAATGTGTTATCACGTCGGTAACTGCCCTGTAAACGTCGTGATAATGGGTAACGTCAAGGCTTACCGGATAAATCTGGCCGGGATATTTTTCAACAAGGTCATTTAATGCTTCCGTGTTCCTGGCGGTAGCCGCAACTTTATCTCCCTTTGCCAGCACTGCTTCTGTAAGGCTGCGTCCTAATCCCCGGGAGCTGCCTGTTATAAACCAAACTTTTGTCATCATTTTAATTTTATTCGATACAAAGGTAATTTGTTTAATTGTCGTAAGTTTTGTTTAAAAGCTCAATTTATTGTGTTCAAGAGCTCATCGTCGTCATGTCTTACTAATAGTAACTCCATCTTTTATTGCAAAGTTTAATTAATAATCCTAATTTTAGTTAACCATTATAAACCATTGTTGATCGCTTTTCTGAATATCAGCATGGCCTGTCTTGTAAAAATAATTTAACTGATGAATATGATTAAAAAACTGATCGTAAAAGGCTTGTGCTTAAGTGCATGCTTTGTTTTTTTATTGGGATGCAGCGATGTAAAGGCCCAGGGTGACATAAATAAAGATACCGCCGAAGGCTGGCGGCAACTATTTAACGGCAAAGACCTAAACGGATGGAAACAAGTTGGCCCCGGTAGCAGGTATGTTAAAGACGGCCTCACCGGCAGTCATGGTGGTATGGGTTTATTGTACTGGACAAAAGAAAAATTCAGCAATTGTACTATCCGTGTGGTTTATAAAATGCAAAAGTCTAACAGCAATTCGGGGGTATTTATCCGCATACCGATTGAGCCGCGCGAACCCTGGATGCCAGTATTTTATGGATACGAAGTGCAGATTGATAACCATCCTGAAACCTCCGGCGAGAACGAATATCATGTTACCGGAACTTTATACTCATTAACCAAACCTTTGGCCAAACCCGGAAAACCAGGTCCGGAATGGAACACCATGGATATCACGCTCGATGGTCTCCGCACTATTGTTTATGTAAACGGCCAAAAGGTTACCGATTATACAGAAGGCCAGCCAACACCCGCACGTAAATTTGACTTTGAACCGTATCACGGGGCCCGCCCGTTAGCGGGATACATAGGTTTACAAAATCATGGGGATAATGATATTGTATTTTTTAAAGAAGTTGCCGTTAAACCACTAAAAAAATAATCGCCCGTTATGGAAAATGAAAAAAGTGATTTGAATAAAAACACCATTGGCAGGGGAGAATTCATCAAAAAAACCGCAATCGCGGCAACAGGATTTTATATTGTGCCGCGTTTTGTTTTAGGCGGGAAAGGATTTACAGCGCCAAGTGATAAACTATACATAGCAGCGGTTGGCTGCGGCGGCGAAGCTGAAAGCGACATCCATCATTATGCGAGCGCTCCTAAAAAAAATGCCGTGGTAGCTTTTTTGTGCGATGTTGATGAACGGCAAGCTGCGCCACGCCGCAAAGAATTTCCTAAAGCGCCGTTCTATCATGACTGGCGGGAGATGTTTGAAAAAGAAAGCAAGAACTTCGATGCCGTTACTGTGGCCATACCCGATCATAACCATGCTTTGGTTGGCCTCAGCGCCATGCAGCTGCACAAACATTTATACCTGCAAAAACCCTTAACGCACGATATTTATGAAGCCCGTGTGCTAACAGAAGCAGCAACCAAATATAAGGTAGTTACGCAAATGGGCGACCAGGGCGCTTCGAGCGACGGGATGCGTATTATGCGTGAGTGGTTTGAGGCGGGGCTGATTGGAGATATTGAAAAAGTATATTGCTGGACAGATCGCCCGGTTTGGCCGCAGGGTATATCGTGGCCGACTGCGAAGCCGCCAATTCCAAAAGAACTTAAGTGGGATTTGTGGCTGGGTACCGCACAACAAACCGATTATATCGACAACCTGGTGCCTTTTAACTGGCGGGGATGGTGGCAGTTTGGCACCGGGGCGCTGGGCGATATGGGCTGCCACATTATGGGACCGCCCTTTAAGTTGCTGGAACTGGGCTATCCTACAGAAGTATCGGGCAGCGCAAGTACGGTTTATAATGGAATTTTTAAAGAAGGAATTTATCCTGAAAGCGGGCCGGTATCGAGCTCTATCAAATTTAAATTTAAACAGAAAAATGGCAAAGGGCTTGATCTGTACTGGATGGATGGCGGCATTACCCCCGAGCGTTTATCAGAACTGGATCCTGATGTAAATATGAATGAAGCGCTTGGCGATATTTCCAGTGAAAATGATTTTGAGGGCTGTACATTATTTATTGGCACAAAAGGAAAGGTTTCGTGCGGTTGGGGTGGCAGTCATCCAAGATTGTTGCCGCTTTCGCTCAATAAGGATGTAAATATACCTGCAAAATATCCACGCGTTGAGGGCGGGATAGATGGCCACTGGTGGCAATGGGTGGATGCCGCAATTGCCGGGTATGGAAAAATGGAAGTGGATTCGCCCTTTGCAGGCTATGCAGGGCCACTTACCGAAACCGTATTGTTGGGGAACTTGTTGTTGCGCAGCTTCGATATTCAGGAAAAAATAAAACGGAGTGACCCTGTTTACGGTAATATGGAGGGCTACAAATTCAGCGGCAGGTATAAAGCGCTGGATTGGGATGGCGAAAATATGAAAGTAACCAATTTTGAGCCGGCAAATCAATTTATCCGGAGAACATACCGGCAGGGCTGGGGTGAGCTTAAATTATAGTTGATAACTCTTTTTTATTGGAATAAATTTAACGTAGTTTGCCGCATTGCGGCAAACTACGTTAAATTGCGACATTGGTATTAAACCGTTGGGTGGAATTTGTGGTAAGTGATATACGAAACGGAGAGCAGCGCTAAAAATATAACCGGTGCCATAAATTTGGATGCCGGATCGCCCGAAGATATGTGCGCGATAAATGCTGAAATAAATATAATGGTAAAACCCGCATAGGTCCATTCTTTTATACGGCCTTTAAAAGGTATTAACAGTAAAATAACACCAATAAGTTTACCTACAGCCAGTTCTTTCCGGAAATAATCCGGATAACCGAGGTGGATAAACCCTTGTACCGCTTTTTCCTGTGTTAAGTATGCATAGGCAGAATAAGTCATCATTAAACCAATAATTCCGGTTACTATCCAATAGGTTATTTTTGTCGCTTTCATTTTCTTTTATTTTTTATTCAAAAGTACGTATCTTTACTATCAAATACATAGTAGTATCCAAAAGGATAGCGATATGCTTTGGGATAGCAACATTTAAAAAATGGAAACAAGATTAAAACCCGAAATGCACAGTCGGCAAGCTTGCACAGCAAGTGTTATGGCTGTTAAGGATGCCTTGTATGTTTTAAACGGAAAGTGGAAACTGCCGCTTATTCTGGCGTTGTCTAACGGGCCGATGCGCTTTAACGATATCCAGCGGGCGTTGGATGGTATCACACCAAAGATCCTTTCAAAAGAATTGCGTGAACTGGAGATGAATGAGTTTGTTGAACGTAAAGTGTTTTCTACTACCCCGGTTAGCGTAACTTATGAATTAACACCGTACAGCCGCTCACTGGACAAGGTATTGGAAGAATTAAAGAACTGGGGAATACAGCATCGTAAAAGGATAGTGGCAGGCATGCGCAAACCATCTGCGGCATAAAAAGCAACGGTGTTAAAGTGAAAGTATCAATTTGGCTATAAAACAAACCTTGAAACTTCCCTGACAAACTTATTACCTGTTGGCTGTTACTTTTACAAATAACATTTAACAGCAAACTATGGAATACAGACAATTGGGAGCATCCGGATTGCAGGTGCCGGTATTAAGCTTCGGAACAGCCACTTTTGGTGGTGGGAATGAATTTTTTAAAGCCTGGGGCGATACACAAATTGATGAGGCTAAGCGGATGGTTAATCTTTGCCTAGACGCAGGGGTGAACTTTTTCGATACAGCTAATGTTTATTCCAGAGGGCTCTCTGAAGAAATATTGGGAAAAGCATTAGCAGGATTGCGTAACCAGGTACTTATCTCAACAAAGGCTACTTTTACAATGGGTGACGGTCCGAATGACTATGGTTCATCGCGCGCGCATCTTATACAATCCTGCGAAGACAGCCTGAGACGCCTCAATACAGATCATATTGATATTTACCATATGCACGGTTTTGATGGTAATACACCAGTTGAAGAAACCTTACGTGCGTTGGACGATTTGATCAGCAGCGGCAAAGTTCGTTATATTGCCTGTTCTAACTTTTCCGGATGGCACCTCATGAAATCGCTTTCTGTATCTGAAAGATATGGCTGGGCCCGGTATATTGCCCATCAGGCATATTATTCGCTTTTAAACCGCGAGTTTGAATGGGAGTTGATGCCCGTAGGAATAGATCAAAAAGTGAGCACTATTGTTTGGAGCCCGCTGGCTTCAGGTCAATTAAGTGGCAAGTTCAGGAGAGGTCAATCAATTCCGGAGAGCTCCCGGATCAGCCAGGGTGGGGGACATGGCCCTGCGACTAATTTTGAGCATCTTTATAACATAATAGATGCGCTTGATGAGGTTGCGGAAGAAACCGGCAAATCTGTAGCCCAGGTATCATTAAACTGGCTGCTGCAAAGGCCAACAGTAGCTAACCTGGTAATTGGTGCCCGTAACGAAGAACAGTTGAAGCAAAACCTCGCAGCTGTTGGATGGAACCTGAACATTGAACAGGTAAAAAAATTGGATGCAGCAAGTGAAGTGGATCCTATTTATCCATACTGGCACCAACGCCAAAACCTGAAGCTTAATCCTCCGCCAAAATTTTATTAATACGATTAAAACAGCCGATTAATAGATCGCTAATGACGACAAAGTGTATTTAGAGCATCATTTTTTTTATTTGACCCTATCTTGAAAATTAAATAAAATGGCTTGTAATCGCTTATGAGGCAATAAATTAAAAATTGACCTGGATTTGAAAATGTTGATAAGGTTGTGTAAAAAATTATTGTAAAATAAAATAAATCGGATTATCTTTGTTACTTCATATAAGGCGGACATCCTGTCTGCCAACTGTGATAAGGTTTAGGTTAAAGCCTCCAAACAGCGAGTGTGCGGAGGCTTTATTTTTTTAACCTTGGCTGTTTTGTTCCCTTATCTCATCAAAAAAAGGTGTATTCCTGTCCTGTACGCATTTGGCAGCATAAAGGTATAGCGCAGCGCTCCAGGTTTGCCAATCAACTCCCATTACTTTCCCATCCTGCGCTTTTATCCATTCGTTAAAACCAAAACTGAGGGTTTCATCTTTGGATAGCCGGACAAGCTTTGTTAGTTCAACCAATTTTTGCTCAGCGAGCTTGTACTTTTTGGCAGCTACAAGAGCTGCCACATAAAATCCGCATATAAATGGCCAGATGCCACCATTATGGTAGTTCCCCGGCATATTAAAGTGTTCGTAACGTGGGTTCCAATCCGGATCGCCCGGTAATGTAAACGGAAAAAAATTAGGCGGGATATCTGCAGCCAGATCACCCCTTTCCTTCATAAGGGCACATTCATGTTCTATCCATTCAATAATATTCTCTGCCCTTGAAGCCGATGCCAGGCCCGAAAGAATGGCTATACTATTGCCCAACAGGTCAAACCGCTCACTGCAATATACCTTATATGACCAAAAAGCATAATAAGGCTTGCTTTTTACTTTCAAACCTTCATGTACATGATGCGGAATAAAATCTTCAATAGTGAACCGCTTCATTTCGCGGGACATGTGCGCGGCACGTTCATTTAATCCTAATAAGCGCAAGTAGCTATATGCCAATGTATTAACAAATAAGCCATAACCCACAACCCACTGCTCATCCCGCCAATCGCTGGTAGGCTGCTGTGCAACCATATAACGGTCTGACGGACTTTGGTACTCCATCCAGGTAAGTGCTTTCTTTACTGCGTCTTCTAAAAAGTCATTTTCTCCGGTTAGCTTTCTGAAAATGCCAATTCCCAATAAAAATAGCGGTGTGGTATCGCTGGCGCCGCGGTCATCTTTATCGTGCACCAGCGAGGTGATATGGCCATGTTCGGTTTGATTTTTGGCTAATGTTTGCAATACCTTACGGATACTGTCTGTTAATTGCTGATTACCACTAACGGCTATCCCGAATATAGAAAACATGAGGTCGCGGGTATAGGGCTCGGGATATCCCCACCCTGCCGTGCGCGGAAGGCCATGAAAAGGCCCATGCATATTGTGCAGCAAAACTTCAATCGCCGCTTTTTTTGCTTCTTCTATTTCATGCCAGTTAATTGCTTCCATAACTCTATTAGTTATATAATGTAAATCAATTTGGACTCTCAGCCTTCTTTTAACTTATCCCCAACTTTCTGCTTACCATTTCCACAAATTGTTTGGCTACCAGCCTGTAGTCAAAATTTTCAATCACACGCTTTCTGCCGGCCTTACCCAATTGTATTCGTTGAAAAGGATGGTTCATTAACTCCAGCAGGGATGAAGCGATGTCTTCGATATTTGCCCTGTAATCAACTGCGCGCGGAATATCAAAATTAATTTTATGATTTTCTTCATAGCCGGCTGCTTTGCCAAGTATTACATGGTCTACCGTTATTTTCTCAGCTACATTAGCCAGCAGCGCGGTTTCACCATCAACCAGGGTATCCAGCATGCCCATAGCTTTTAAACCTATCACAGGCTTTTCACATGCACCGGCTTCCACCTGTGACATGCCAAAACCTTCCAGCCTGGATGGCGCGGCATAAATATCACATGCCCCCAATAACCAGGGCATAAAATTGCGCGAAGTAATACTGCTGGCATAAATAATATTTTTTTCGATGCCAAGCTGCCGGGCGAGAAACATATCGGCCTGGTTCTGTAGTTCGGTACGTGGTTGGGGCCATACTTTGCAAACATATTTCCATGCCGCAACTTTATCCTTGATCATGGCCAGCGCCTTCATTACTTCCTGCGCGCCTTTTGAAGCCGCATCGCCACCTATGGTCAGGATCATCAGCTCATCGGGCAAAATACCAAGTGATTCCCTTATGGCTAAAATTTGAGGGTCATCCTTCTGCCGCGGAATAAATGAATCAGTATCACAACCTACCGGCAATACTTCAATATTATCGCCACTGATGCCATCCCGCACATACATTTCCTTTACCCAGTTTGAGGTTACAAGGATGAGAGGAAGTTTATTAAGCACATCCTGGTAATTAGCAATGTAGCCATCGGCAACCAGCCATGGCACCGGTTGTATATTGTATTTTTGAGGATGCAGGATTAATTCAGGCGTATGCCCCCAGTATCCTATCCCAACAACTACATCCGGCTTAAACCAGCGATAGTACCATTCTTTTTCCTGGGGTGATTCAGAATTAACAGCATAGGCGTCTACGCCCATTTCCAGCAAGCCGCGGTAAAGCAGCTCGCCTTGTGTTGCCAGGCCGCTTGGCGATGCCGGGTAATCATATAATAATAAAACTTTCATGGGATTGAATTTCCGCCGATCAGCCACTGCCGGGCTTGCTCAGCGTTAAAAAATTGCCAGTAGGCTTCTTCCATAGGAGTGGTTTGAGCCTCCCAACTGTTTATATTAAATCCGTAAGTGTTTGTAATGATGCTATATTTTTGTTCCCACAAATAATGCGGGAGGGTAAAGAAAACAGGTGCGTCGTTTATTGCAACAGGCGTATATTCCCTGTGACCATCCTCGTAGGCAAAAGCCCAAAGTTCACTTGTATTTAATTTGCCCGAATGCCACAGATTGATCACCGCTTTACCAATTTCCTCGTGACGAAGGTGCCGGGTATATTCGCCGTAAATACTATGGGTAATAACCAGGTCAAATTCATTTGAAGGCAACAGGCTCATTATAGCCTCTTCCACTTCGTGTTCTGGTAAAGGTTTTTGTTCAGGGCCATCATCCAGATCGCCCATAACACCATCTGCACCTAAAATTTTCCGGACGATTTCAAATTTCGGAGCCCTATCGGGATCGTTTTTCCTGCACAGCGAGGCAATAAAACATTGCCATGAAGGATTGCTTAGAACTGTACCTCCGCACCATAAAGTTTCATCATCAGGATGTGCCACAATTATGGCAACTGTCTTGGTTTCTTTATTCATCGGGTCTCCAAAAAAACATTTATCAATACAAATAGTTTTATCTGATTAAACGGTTTAATTATGTTAAAAGTCTTTTAATGAATGATTATGAACCTATTTATTGAACTATTCGGAGAGGACAAGAATTTGACTGTTTCCCAAATGGCTTGCCGGGGGATAGTGGTTTTTTTAATTGCCCTGCTGCTTATCAGGATATCCGGCAGGCGATCATTTGGTATCCGCACGCCTTTGGATAACATAATTTTAATATTGCTGGGTGCAACATTAAGCCGTGCAATTGTTGGCGCATCACCTTTTATACCGGTGGTTATAACCTGCTTTGTTATTGTTTTGCTACACCGGCTATTCGGTTATGTAATTTCACGGAGTAAAAAGATGGGAAGAATAGTGGAAGGTGATAAAATACTTCTTTTTAGCGGGGGCCAATTTATTAATGAAAATCTTCATAGAGCGCTGGTGTGTAAGGAAGATATTATGCTGGGCGTAAGAAAATCGGCATTAACAGACAATATGGATAAAATTGAGCGGGTATATATGGAGCGTAATGGAGAAATCAGTACTATTATGAAGGAGAGAGCCTGACCGGGGTCGATAACAATGCCTTGTTTTTGGTATTATTATTGTTTAATTGAAAGAGGAATTATTATAAACGCCAAATAATTTATAACCATGACAACAACACATGCGCACGAAGAGAAAACGAAGACTTCAAAAAAGAAATGGTCGGCAGGGGTAACGGAACATAGCGACGCGCTTGACCTTGAAGGAAATATCTTCGAATCAAACGACCCAAAAAAAATTGCTCAATCCTTAAAACATTCGGCTGAGCAAAGTACGCGAAAAAAGTCGGCGCCTTACCGTTCGGCGATGTCGATGCTTACTTTTTATATCAACCGTGCAGGGAAGAATCTGGAAGCTTCTCAAAAAGAAATTTTGGAAAAAGCCAAAGATGAACTGCGAAAATTATTTGGACGGAAATAGCAATTTAGTGATTAAGCTCAAGTGGTTTGCATTCCCGGCTTTTAGTCGTATTGTTTGCTTGATCTTGAAAGTAATGTACTTTATTTGTAAAGCAACTTAGTCTGTTGTATATTTCGTATACAGATAGTTAAATCCGTAACCGTGATTGAAAAATAAAATATTTCTTCAATTTAAATAGTAGCTATACCTATCATTGCAAATTTTCGTTATACCTCTATTTTGACAAAATAATATAATACTATATGGCAAAAAGCTACTCGAAATATCTTCCGGTTTTTATTGGAGGATTATTATTATTGACATCCATTACTTCCTGCAGAAAGGACAAAGCGCTTGGTCCGACTGCACTGAAACCGCTTGCAACAATTGGATTATATGAACAATTGGTGGATACCATATACCGGAGAGTATATGTGGCTATTTCAAAGGTAGGTACCACAAGTACTAATTATTACGGTATTTTTGATACAGGATCTACAGGTTTAACAATTGATGCTACAGGATTGATCCCGGCATCAATGATCACCAGCTCGGGCATACAGGTCACCGGCGACTCTGTGAATGTAAACGGTATCACCATCACCAGTCATTCATCAATAATAAAGTATGGAGACGTGGGCAGTGAAACTGACGAATATGGCAACCTGGCCTATACAACTGTAACCATTGGCGACCAAAACGGAAGTATAGCCACAACCAGGATCCCGATATTCTTATATTATAAAATCGTCAATAAGTCAACAGGTGCCACATATCCTGCGCATTCAAACGATGTTTTTGGTGTTGGACCCGGTACCAGCCAGGTAAACAGCTCAATAGGAAGCCCCCTAAGTTATTTTAAAACAGGCACCAGCGTAACAAACGGATTTAAACTGGCAATGTTTAGCAGTTCAAAGTTTACCGGGGCAGGCAATTATGTATCCGGCCTGCTTACTATTGGGTTGGTGCCTAACGATCTTTCATCCGCTGGTTTTATAATGCACCCGCTTACTTATTATTCTACCGGAGGATACTCGCCAGATATCAGCGGCACCATAAGTTATAATGGCAAAAGCATTCCTGCTACTTTGTTATTTGATACCGGGACACCGTCTGTTACAATATTGGAAGACAATACAGCCAGCTCCCAGGGTAATTTACCTGCAAATTCGGTAGTCACGGTAACCACCAATAACGGTTTTAGCTACTCTTATACCACCAACAGCACTTATAATTTGACCACTATTGGTAAGCCATCCGTAACAGGAGATCCCAGAACTATTTACAGTATTGATTTCTTTTTAAGTAACGAATATTTAATGGACTATACCGACCACCAATTAGGGCTGAAAAATAATTAAGGTTAAGTTAAATATTAAGTAAGTCTTTAGTTTCAAGTCAAGTTTACTTAATAGGTTTTGGCAATGATTTCCTTATAAATTAATAACAACTGATAGTTTTTTTTGCAGATGTACAATGTGCCCCGCTTAATATACCCCATTTTTAAACGGTCTTTGTTAGCGGAAATACGCCCGGTGCCTATTTGTGCCTTCCATCAGGTTAAATTTATTTAACCTGATGGCACTTTTAAAAAGCATAAACAATATTTTTATAGCAAATAGCATCAATGCCGCCATTAAAAAAGATTCGGGTTGTGCAGCTCATAGCTGTAATTTTCTTTACTGTTTCCGGTGGTCCTTATGGATTAGAGCCATTGCTAACTTATGCGGGTGAACATGCCGCGTTGTTATTATTGCTGCTGACCCCGCTATTATGGGATGTGCCTGCAATTTTTACTGTACTGGAACTGAACAGTATGATGCCCGTAACAGGCGGATATTACAAATGGGTAAAACACGCTTTAGGTACACGCTGGGGTTTTTATGAGGGTTGGTGGACGTGGCTTTATACCTTTGTAGACCTCGCTATTTATCCGGGACTGTTTGTATTGTATGCATCTTATTTTTTTCCGGTATTGGCGGAATATCGCATTCCTATTTGTTTGTGTGTAGTGTGGGCATCTGCAGGATTAAATATTTTGGGGATTGTGCCGGTAGGTAAAACTTCGCTGGTTTTAGGAGTATTGGTTGTAAGCCCTTTCCTTATTCTGTTTGCAATTTTCTTTTATCATCACCTTCAGGCAGTAAGTATACCGGCCCCTTCCTTAAAAGGTTTACCATTTCCGTCATTAGGTATGGCTTTATATACGGTTATGTGGAATTGCCTTGGTTGGGATAACGTAACTACCTACGCAGAAGAAGTGGAGAAGCCGGTAAAATCTTACCTGGTTTCTATTTTTTCGGCTTTCGCGCTGGTGATAGTGCTTTATTTTTTAATCATCCTTGTTTCGCAGCAGTCTGGAATAAACGCCAGCATATTAAGTAAAAGCGGCTTCCCGGCGGTGGCCGAATTGATTGCGGGAAAATGGTTAGGCGGATTAATTGCATTGGCCGGTATGGCAAGCAGCCTGGGGATCTATGCTGCAGTTTTATTATCGGTATCGCGTGTACCCAAAGTTATGGCTGATGATGACCTGCTGCCAAAAAGATTAAATAGAGAGCACCCACGGTTTAAAACGCCCTATATATCCATTATTGTTTGCTCCATTGTAGTGAGCTTTATGATACTATGGCCGTTTGGCGACTTGCTTATTATTGACGTTACTGTTTACGGGGCGGGATTATCTTTAGAATATATTTCTTTAATTAAATTACGAATAGCAGAGCCTTTGTTGCACCGGCCTTTTAAAATATCATTAAACGTTACAGGCTTGTGCCTTATGGTGCTTTTACCGGTCACTGTGTATTTCGTAGCTTTAGCGGCAGCATTTTCATCTGAAGGAAATGGTGTATGGGCAGCCATTTTTGCAATCACAGCATTGGCAAGCGCCGAACTGGTATGGCGCTTGATTATTTGGAAAAAACCGTATTTGAAGGTTTAATCAAGAGAATGTGTTAGCCTATACTAATAGCAACCCAACAATCAACGTGTTAAAAATTATTTCTTCATGCGGGAATTTCCCTGTTGTATTTTTGACGGTAATCTTTAGGGGTGAGCCCGGTGATCTTTTTAAAAACTTCGCGAAAGGTTTTTATGTCGTTGTAGCCTGCGTCATACATCAGCATGTTAATGTTTTGAGCTCCCTTTTCGAGTGCTTTTTTTGCAGATTCTATTTTAACGCGCTGCAGATATTCAAACGGGGTGTTTTTTGTTGCCTTTTTAAAACGCCTTATAAAATTGCGCTTGCTCATGTTAGTATGTTCAGCTATCTCATCAATGTTAATTTGCAGGTGATGATTTTCTTCAATATAGGTTTGCGCCTTTAATATTTCGTCGTCTTTATGCTGGCGCTGCCCCTTAAATACAGCGAAATGCGACTGCCGGATCCTGTCCATATCTAATGAAAACATTTTGCTCGCCCAGATACCGACCTCGCGGCCGCAGAATTTATCAATCAGGTACAAGATCAGGTTTAACGATGAGAACGCACCGCCGCTGGTATAGATTCCGTCCTGGTCCGTGATCACCATTTCCGAAAGGAAATTTACATCCGGATACCGGAGTACAATATCATCCATATCATTCCAATGAGAAGTGCATGACCTTCCCGAGAGTAGTCCGGCTTCAGCTAGAAAATAACTCCCCGAACACATGCTTGCCACTTCTGCGCCGCTTTGGTACATGGATAGTATCCATTCAATTATAGGTTGATGCTTTTTTAATGATATGTCCCTGTCACCATAAAATGCCGGCACGATGATCAGGTCAGGACGGATTGTTTCTGCCAGTGTGTTATAGCTGATAAACGGTGAAGGCACGTGTAAAAAATCATCGCTTTTTTTTTCGGAAACAAGCACCAGGTTAAATGGCAAAGGCTTACCCGATTGTAGAAATAGGTTATTGGTATGAATTAACATATCCATGGCGCCGGTCATGGTTGACAAAGTTACATCCTCATGAATGATTAAAGCTATCTCCTTCATCTTGATAAATGATCTGTCCAAATATAATTATCATGCGTTAAAAACAGCAGATACATCATAAGAGAATGATATTTAAGTTCACCCGACACCTTGTATTTCAACAATTTTTTTCCTTAAGATAAAAATATTTGTTTTTTTAATAACTAATTTATAGTTTCACAGGTCATTATGCCGATGAATAACGAAGATAAAAAAATCATCATATTTGATGATGATGAGGATATTCTGTCTATCTGTAGCTTTATTTTAGAGGAGCAAGGATGGACCGTTTTTGCTTTTACCGATTGTAATCAAATAACAGAAAAGGTTTCGTCCATTTTACCAGATGTAATATTAATGGACAATTGGATACCCGATGATGGTGGAATTATAGCCACACAAACACTCAAAAAAAACGAGGAGTTGAAAAATATACCTGTCATTTATTTTTCAGCCAACAGTGATATTGAATTGCTTGCCAGCCACGCCGGCGCTGAAACTTACCTTGCCAAACCGTTTGACCTGGAAGAACTTGAGCGGGTTATAAATACGGTGGTAGTAAGTAATTAATAAATCAAAAGTGATAAAGGTAATAACTGGTATTAAACAGTTATAGCGGTTTTTATATAATTTCATAACTAAACAAAAAACGCCCTGTCATAAACGGGGCGTTTTGTTTAGTCTTATATTTTTTATTCAGGACTGCCTGATGGTCCGCCGGGACCACCTGCCCCATCACCGCCTCCGCGCCTGAATCCGCGCATACCTGGGGCGTTTTGATCAGGTTTTTTGCCTGCAAACTTTTCAAGCTTCAAAGTAAAAGTAGCCAGGTAATAACGGGAAAGCCTGTTGACACGCGACTCGGTAATTGAACTGGCGTTGGTGGTTGTTGTAAAGCCAGTGTTTTCATTAAATAAGTCAAAAGCCGATAAGCGGATGGTGCCTCTGTGATCTTTCATGAACCTGCGTTCGAGATACATGTTTAAAATATTGGGATTAGTTACCTGGATATTTGAGGCATATCCATAGTTAGTGGCCTTTGTATAATCGTAACTAAAGGTCCAGTCGCCAAAATAATTTTTACCGTTAAGGCCAACATTCCAGGTACGGATATTTGAGCTGCCGCTTAGCAGCGGATTTTGTACAGAATTATCTGTTTTGTTGATTGCATAATTTGTTAACAGTTGCGCGTCAACTTTGTCTGTAATATCCACCCTGAACTGTACCTGGGGTGTAACCTGTAAATTTTTCGAGATATTTCTTGCTTGTACGGAAGAATAGGAATTAGGAGCTACTGAATCAATACTTGTTAAATAACCTATATTGTTTGTATAGGTAGCTGTCCCCCTAAGGTAAAGGGTAAACTTACGGTTGTCCCAAGGCTTGGCATAAGTTAGCTGACCTGACGTTGTGTAATATCCGTTAGTATTTAAATATTGGGTTAATATAGTGTTTGAAAACCTTGGATCGAGTGAGTACCTGCTGGGAAAGGTGGTTGTATTGGATGCTACATAATTTGATATTTGCTGGTATTGCAAACTGACAAAAAATACATTCCCGGTAGCAAAGCTAAAGTTGTTGTACCTTATAGAAAAATTATTTGTAAACTGAGGTTTAAGATTGGGGTTACCCTCTACCGGATAAAGTGCATTTGAAAAATCAGTAACAGGTTGCAATTGGGAGAAACTTGGAGTGCTGCTGGACCCATTATAATTTAAACTAAATACCTGGCTTCTTGAAAAATTGTATACAAAACGTGCTGTAGGAATTACATTAAATTCTGTTACGTGCGTTTGAACCCCTGTTACAGGAGAATTGCCATCTAATACAGAAGGCTGAACACCCAGCCCTAAAGTATAATTATATTTCTTTTGTATAAAACGGTAATTTATACCTACTTTATTGGTAGTAAAAGTATAGTTATAAAGGTTACTTAATGCGCTATCACTTCTAAATGCAAAATTAACCGGATCATACAGCGTATCTGTTTGTTTATTATTTGTTGTTATTGCCCGGCTAAACGAATAATTAAATTCAAGATATGAATATTTGCCAACTGGCTGCAGGTATGATACTGTTGATCCATAAGTGTTGGTACGACTATATGTGTTGATATCCTGGTTGGCCGGGGCTGTGTGCGGGCCTTTTAAGTAATCATAAACCGGATTTTGATAAGCCGAGTTTGGCGCTGAGTTAAAGGTAAGATTGACACTTAAATTACGGCGATGCCCTAGCCTATGATTAAATAGTGCTGTAATTCCGTAGGTGGGGGCCTGTGAGTTGCCGTTTGTAAGAGCAGTATATTGGGAGGTATCAGGTCTCCCATTCCTTGTTCCAAAAAGACTTACATTTTCAGACTCATTTGTATTGACACCGCCATATGAAAATGTGGGTGTAACTTTTAAATAATTTACTGTATCAGGCTTGTATTCCATATTCCAGGTAAAGCGATGATTTATATTGTTATCCCTTTCAGTACTGTTTTGTTGCTGTAACGTAGGGTTAACAGGGGATGTGTTTTGTTGAAAGGTATTGGTATTGGTTGTTGTAGTATTATCGGAAAAACTATAGCTGCCATATACAGAAAGGCTTTTGCCCCACTGATCGCGAAAGTTAGCTCCGATTGAATGTGCATCGGTTATTCCATTTTGAGTAGTTATAAGGCTCCCATTGTTGCCACCTCCCCGTGCCGCGTTGCCCCGGCCACCACCTCCGCCAACGCCGCCGCCACCACCACCGTTGGTGCTGCCAAAAGAAAAAGTATTTACATTGGTATTATTTATACTTCCTAATAATGCCACCTGTCTGTCTCCGTTAAAGGTAAAAGCATTTACCGAACCTATATACCGGTTCTGATCGGGTATTCCCTGGCTTTGCGGAAGCGCATCCTCTCCATCGCCAACTGTGGCCTGACCAAAATATCCATAGTTTTTATCCTTCCTTATGGTGATGTTCATTATTTTATCAGGCTCGCCGGTTTTAACACCGGTTAAATTTGCCTGGTCACCGTAATCGTCAATCATCTGAATATTTTCAACCACATCGGCAGGCAGATTTTTGGTAGCGCTTTGAACATCACCTCCCATAAAATCTTTTCCGTTTATACGTACTTTGGTAACCTGTTTGCCCTGGGTGGTGATATTACCGTTTACGTCAACATCAACTCCCGGTAGTTTTTTTATCAAATCTTCAACAGGCGCATTTTCACGTACCTTATAAGCACTTGCCTGATATTCAACAGTATCTTCCTTTAATTTAACGGGGGTTACACCTACAATTGTAACCGTGTTTAACATCTGAGATTCTAACTTAAGTACAATAGTACCGAGGTCGGCAGGTGTATTATCGTTGGATAACGTATAATGTTTCTTAATAGACTGAAAGCCGATGGAAGACACAATAATGGATACTTTGGTTCCTTTAACTGATGGGAAAACAAATTTCCCCTTGGCATCAGTAATGGTTGTGGTACTATCGTGCTGATCAGAGGTTAGTGTTATAGTGCTTCCGGGCAGGGTTAGCTTGGTTGAGTCAACAACCATTCCATGTACTTCCCTGCCGCTTTGACCATATGAAAACGTAATTGAAAGAAAAATAATAGCTAAGGCTGGTAATAGTGATTTCATTTTTTACTGTGGATCAATGTCAATATTGTTATCAGACATTTATTAAATACAAATGTTCATTTAATAAATGTTAAATGATTAATAATCATATCATTGTTACATATCAACGTAAAAAAGCCCCCCGGATAAACCGGAAGGCTTTTGATGCTGCTACAAACTCATTAAATTTTTATTTGGACAAATTCAAAGCACTTGCAACTGCATTATAATTCTTGAAGTTAAGATTTGGATTGGTAGCATTTAATTTAGTAAGTCCGGTACCTGAAATTACTACTACTTTTATGTCAAATGTATTTGCAGCGCTTGCGGTAATATGAATATATCCAACCTCGAAATAAGTAAGAGTTATGGTTGATCCATTAGTTCCCGAATACGGCAGTGGGTACCAGGTAGTGTTCGCCCCAGAATTTCTTATATAAACCAATACAGTTCCCTGGTCAACAATATTCTGTGTAATTGCAGGTATATTATATTTGTTATCGACAAGTGCGGTAAGCTGAACACTTGTTAACAAGTAGCTTTGCACATCAGCATTTCCCGTTGCGCCGGTTGCTCCTGTAGCACCCGTTGCCCCTGTAGCGCCGGTTGCACCATTGGCGCCTGTAGCTCCTGTAGCACCATTAGACCCGGTTGCGCCGGTAGCACCTGTTGGTCCGGCAGGACCAGTTGCGCCTGCTGCTCCAGTTGCGCCTGCTGCTCCGGTAGCACCTGTTGCTCCGGTAGCTCCGGTAGCTCCCATTGGTCCGGCAGGACCGGTAGCACCTATTGCGCCGGTAGCACCTGTTGGTCCGGCAGGGCCAGTTGCGCCGATAGCACCTGTCGCTCCTGTTGCACCTGTAGTCCCTGTTGCACCGGTGGTCCCTGTTGCACCAGTAGCCCCTGTTGCGCCGGTAGTCCCGGTTGCACCGGTAGTACCTGTAGCGCCCGTTGCCCCGGTTGCCCCGGTTGCGCCAGTAGCACCTGTCGCTCCTTGCGGACCTTGTGGTCCTACAGGGCCGCCCGCAGGTCCGGCGGGTCCTTGTGGACCTGCAGCGCCGGTAGCGCCGGTAGCACCTTGGATTCCCGTTGCCCCGGTAGCGCCAGATGTGCCCGCAGGTCCGGGAGTTTTATCCTTTTTGCATGCGGTTACGCTAATCAGGCATATAAATACAATGGGTAATAAAAGTCTAAGTGAATTCATATAACGGTAATTTTATGATAATTATGCAAAGTTCAAGCTATAACACTACTTATACGTAATGATATTGGTTTAGTTTCAATTCTATTCGTTAAATATTTGTCTAAAATAGCATAAACTAATAAATAATTATATTTTTTTTATGAATCTAGGCAATAAAAAAATATTCACGATACTTCAATAATAAACAATTGTTAATAAATAACCATATATCAGCCAAACAAAATCCTGAAACTAACCGTTTGTAATCAAGAAATTAACCTAAAATTAAACATTAACCAAAGGGTAATATGCGACCATCACTGCATTCGAAGATACATACGTGGATAGATACGATTGGATTTCGGTTTAATGGATCGCAAACCAACACTAAAAATAATGTGACAACCAATCATTACTTTTTTGAAACTTTCAATTTTTTTGAAAGGTCAAAAAACAATAATCTGAAACGCTCTGAATTTTTATGCTTTGATCCTTATGGTGAAACCATCAAGGTTAAATCGTTGCTAGACCTTCAAACTGCTTTTTTTGAAAATATCAGTCAGCTTAAATAACAGTTACTTCTGTTATAATAAAAAGCCTGCCGGGTAACCTGGCAGGCTTTTTTACTTTATTTAAAGTCTGGTTCCATTTCCTCATTATCAGGAAAATCAGTATTTAAACCACGGGAGCCGGGTGATGCCGGTATATTCACTATTGGTCTGGTTGGGTTTAGCGCTTCTTTAATCCGGAGATGTAGATCAATGTAATGAGCCAAGGTAATGGCATCTCCGCCTTTTGGCAACTTTGAATCAATAACCTTTAACTCCGCACGAACCATCGGTCTTATATCTGACAATGATACATTTATAGGCGTTACTCCATAATTGGCCAGTCTATCAGCTGAAATACCGGGGATGGCTTTAAAGTCATCATTTAACAGGCTTTTTAAATCTTCAATGTACCCCCGCTGCAGATTACGTTTAAACATATCCGGACGCCCTGCGGTAAATATACCTGTACGCAGATTAGCAAATAATTGGGCCACAGTATAAGCTTTAATGCCATTTTTTGCCTCATTATCATACATACGCGCCAATCTGGATGGCGAAAGTATATTGCCCAGGGTGCTGATCTGGATGCTTTTTACACGGTTAATCATGAGGCCGTTGTCAAATTTCGCCAACTCCTGGCTGTTAATTAACCATAAGGGAGTTGCAAATAATTCTTTATTAAAAAACATAACGGCATCCTGTTGCCTGTCTTTTTCAACAAAATTGTAAACAGCGCCTTTTTGGTCGTAAGTCTTAAAATTTTCATTCATGCCACCAATGTTGGCCGCTACGTGGCCCATGTAACGGAAATATTGTGTTAAAACCTCGTTGTATACTTCTTGCAGATCGGTATAATCCTCACCTTGCTGAAAAGTCCATTTTTCAACGTTGGGCAAAATAATCTTTAAATTAGCAATGCCATAAGTGCTGGCTTTCATCGCATTATCACCTAAATCTTCGCTTTGCAGGCGCGGATCAATGCTTGTTCCCTGACGTCCATAGTAATAAAGCGGATTACCTGCTTTTTCTTTTGCCCATCCATTTAATATTTCCTTTTCTTCCTTCGGTGATTTTTTTCCGGGAAACCAGGTATAGCCCCATTTTATTGCCCACTTGTCGTATTCTCCTATTTGAGGATAAAAGTGTGTTACGCCATCGCCAGGCTGTGCTATATAATTAAAACGTGCATAATCCATAATTGACGGCGCTGTACCATGCTTATCAGTAAATGTTTTGGAACGTAAGGAATCAACCGGGTAAGCATAGCTCGATCCAAAATTATGCGGCAGACCTAAAGTATGCCCAATTTCATGGGAGGATACAAAACGGATCAGTTCGCCCATTTGCTCATCTGTAAATTTGGCGGTCCGTGCAGCGGGGTTTGCCGCGGCAGTCTGAACCAAATACCAGTTACGCAATAGCTCCATAACGTTATGATACCATCCAACATGGCTTTCAAGGATTTCACCGGTGCGGGGGTCGGATATGTGAGGGCCATAAGCATTTTCAACATCGGAAGCAAAATACCTCACCACACTGTAACGTGCATCTTCGGTACTAAATTCCGGGTCTTCCTTAGGTGTCGGCGCGGCTTTGCCTACTATGGCATTTTTAAATCCGGCCGCTTCAAAAGCTTGTTGCCAGTCGTTTATCCCTTGTATAAGGTATGGCACCCACTTTTTTGGAGTAGCAGGGTCTACATAAAAAACTATTTGTTTTTTTGGCTCAACCAGTTCGCCGCGGGCATAGGCTGCTTCATCCTTAGGTTCAAGCTTCCATCTGTGTATGTAGGAGGTTACCAATGCTTTTTGTGCATCTGTGCCATAGTCAGTTTGGCTTTGCCCAAAATATCCAACCCTGGCGTCGCGTAACCGTGCTTTCATAGGCGTTTTTGGTAATAATAACATGGACGTGTTTAGCTCAAATGTTACAGCGGCATTTGTATTGTCTGTAGGTGATTCGGCTGCGCGATAAGTTTTTAAAACACGCGCTTCAACATTGATAGGAAAGCTTTTTATGGTATCAATATAAGAACGGGAGTTATCTAAAACCGAAATTTTATAAGCTTTTTTTAATTCGTCGGATATGCCAATCGCAGCTATATCGCCATTATAAAAATCGGTCACATCAATTACAATGCCGGTTGTGTCCTTATTGTAAGCTTTTATATCAAATGAGGCTAATACAACGTCGAGGTTTGAATTTTTAACCGAGTTATACATATCACTTGTACTATCTGCCCTTACCGAATAACTCGGTACACGGATAAATACCTGTTTATCATGCCGCTCCCATTTCCACACCTGGTCATTCGCTTCTTCGCCACCATATTGCTGATTAGGTACCTTAATTTCTGACGGGGTTTTTGCCAACCGGGTAACTACCAGCATTTCCCTGTTAAGTAGTGAATCGGGAATTTCATAGTAATATTTACCATCAACTTTGTAAGTATTAAAAAGGCCTTTATTAACCCTGGTTTTGGATGGGATAAGGTCGCCGAATTTTTTAATACCTTCTTTTTTTGATGGTCCCATAGTAGCAGTAGCTGTAGATCCTGCTGAAGTTGCAGTAGTTTTAATGGTAACAGTTTGCGAAGCTGCCTGCTTTTTTGTTGCACATGAACTTGCTATAATTGCAATTAATGCTGTGATAAATAATTGATGCTTTACTTTACGATATCCCGTCATATCAACACTTAAATAATTATGGTAAAGCGTAAACTTATGGAATTTGTTGCCCATTTAAAAACCGGCAACATTTTTATTACAAAAGTAATTTGGGTGCGAGTTTGCCTGACCTAAAGAAAAATGTCAGATGCGGCGTTTTAAAGTGATGATCACGTTGTCTACCTGCCTGTCATGGAAAACTTCTAAAAGTAAGCTACGGTCCGTTTTCGACCTGAAGATAGCATCAATTTGCTCCAGACTCATTTCGCTTACAGGCTTAAAATTTATAGCCACTATTTCATCATCTTTTTCTAAACCTACTTCATCTGCCGGCGATCCCGGCTCAACCCTGCTTATAATTACACGGTTATATGCATTTCCACTGCCATAATATTCTAAACCGCTCATGTCATGTTCAAACGGATCATTAAAGTGAAAATTTGGTTTTAAATAAATTACACTATCGGTAAAGTCAAATATAACCGTAAATCTTTTAAGCAAACCTATCCCCAAATTCCCGTCGCGCTTGGTTCCGATGACTGCTTTATCAAGTACAGGGAATGAAGTAATTACATCTTTAAATTTAAATTTCCCAATGTCTACCTCATCAACACGGCTCAAAAAGCCATTAATTGGGCCTGTTAAACCTACTCCAAGATTAGCCGCAATAAATTTTTGAGGAAGTCCCTGCATATTTATTATATTTTCAATTGATAACGGATGGCCGGCTCCCAGGTCGACAATTAGCTTTTCGTTTATTTTGGTACCATTCGGAAAAATAACCCTTGCATTTATATAAGGTTTTCTATCCTGAATACTGATAGGGATCTTTGTTCCTTTTTTGAATAAGCGTACGTCTTTTGGTCTCGAAACAGATAGAGTGCTGTCGGCAAAATCAATTTTTACGGCCAGGTTATTAAAAAATTCATAGCCCAACAAACCGTGTATCGGGATGCCGGCATAATTTGAAAGGCCAAAATGATCTTTTTTTAAAATTGCGGCACCGATATCATAACTTACCAAACCGGGTATGTGGATTTTTAATGCCGAGGTGATATAAGCCTCATAATCTTCACCTTCGCCCAAACTTGATATTTTTATGGTGCGTTTATTCGAAATATTAATAGAATCAACCAGTTTGGGGTCGGTAATAAGCATAAGACCTACCCCGGTATCCAATATGAAATTAAACGGGCCTTTGTTATTGATAATTAATTGTATAACTATCATATCTCTTATAACTTTAAAAGGGATAGTTACATGTTTTTTACTTCCTTCCAGATCAAAATACTGCGCCTTTGCCGTAAAACAACCGCAACCTAAAAAGATAAAAAGCAAAACGACGCAAGTAGCCACGTACTTTTTGAGCAGATATCCAACGGTATGAAATAGCCTTGTTAACAAAAGTTTATATTTGGTTATTAAATATACAATTATTAGTCACATAAATTAAGTTGATGCAACTAAAAATATCTATAATAATAACGTTTACGGTCTGCCTGTTCATATATCCCGGTTATGCCGATGCGGGGCACTTAAAAAAGAGGAAAATAAAAAAACTATTTAAGCACTCGCAAATATTAAAAGATCATTTTACTGGCTTTGCTTTATATGACCTGGACAATAAAAAAATGATTTACGAGCAAAACAGTGATAAATATTTTACCCCCGCCTCAAACACAAAATTATTTACCTGGTATACCTGCCTTAAAATGATTGGTGATTCTATCCCTGCCTTGAAATATGTGATCCGTGGCGATTCTCTCATCTTTTGGGGTACCGGAGATCCTTCATTTTTACATAGCGATTTAAAAGGAATAAAAGCATTCAACTTTTTAAAGAACAGCCATAAAAAGTTGTTTTTCTCCAGTGGCAGTTATGCGAATGATTTTTATGGCAATGGCTGGGCATGGGATGATTATAATGATTATTACCAGGCTGAATTAACCGAACGGCCTATGGAAGATAATGTTGCATTAGTATATGCTGATAAAAGCGACTCATTACAAATAAAACCGTCCTATCTGAAAAAATACCTTAAATGCGATAGCAATTATCATCCGGCGAGTTTCAGGGTAAAACGTGATTTTTCAAGCAATTTATTTTTTTACCCGGCAATCAATCCTCCAAAAAATTTCAGGCAGGAAATTCCATGGAAAACAAGCACCCTTTTAACATTAGCATTACTCCGGGATACCTTAAAAGACACTATTAGGGAAATACATTTGCCGCTCCCCGATAATGCACAAACATTATATGATATGCCGGCGGATACTGTTTATAAACACATGCTACAGCCCAGTGATAACTTTATTGCAGAGCAGCTTTTGCTGGTTTGCTCATCGGTAAAATTCAAAACACTTAATGCAGATTCGGTTATCAGCTACTCAAAAGCTCATTTCTTAAATGATCTGCCTGATGTACCTCAGTGGGTTGACGGCTCGGGACTTTCCCGGCAAAACCTGTTTACTCCACGAAGCATAATTGCACTGTTGTGTAAAATATTGGACGAAGAAAAAAATGATGATAAAGTTCATAGCCTGTTACCCACCGGAGGTATGGCAGGAACCATAAAGAGGGTTTATAAAACAGATAACGGACTGCCGTTTATTTGGGCAAAAACTGGCTCGTTGTCAAATAACTATAATCAAAGCGGGTACTTTATTACCAGGAAAGGTAAAAGGCTGGCATTTTCGTTTATGAATAATAATTTTGTTGATCCCGCTGGTAGGGTAAGGGATGAGATGGTGAAGATAATTACTTACCTGCATGATACCTACTAAGAATACCGGGTATGTATAAAACAAAAAATCCTGCTTTTTAGGGGCAGGATTTTTTGTTGATTGGTGCTTTATTACATTTTATTATCAGGCGTTTGGTGCTTTGATAAATCAAATGGGATAACCACCTTAAAGCTTATATTACGACCCATGTTAAAAATACCGGGTTGTACGCCTGCGGGGACAGTGGCATTATCAAAATATTTGAGCCTGCTCATGTTAGACTGGTAGTTTACATTGGCTAAATTAGTTCCTTCAATAAAAATCTCAACAACTTTTTTTCCGGCAGCGTTTTCTATATTTCCGCCAATTCCGGCGCTTAGCAAATTATAACCTGCTGTATAGGTTTCTGTTCCATAAGCTGAAAAAAATTGGTTCTGCGCATTGTAATGATCAAACCCTACAAAAGCATATAAATGTTTAAAGTCGCCAAATCCTTTTGCGTAATTACCACGTAACTCTGAATGCGTGTGCAGCGGTGGTATAAACGGTAAATATTTTAAACTATCCGGAACTTTGCCACCGGTGCCAAGGTTTTGTCCATAAGTTAAGGTCATTGAGTTTTCAAAATGCAGCCACGACACAGGATGAATATCTAAACTAAATTCCCCACCTTGTATCCTGGCCTTGCTTTGAACGTAGGTAAAAGTGTTATATCCCTGCGTAATTACCGGGGAGCCGTCCGGGTTTAATTCCTGTTCCTGGAAAATGTAATTTTGAATATTGTTCCTGAAGATCTCAGCGCTGGCAGACACATTTGGCAGCGTCAGGAAAGCGCCAATGTCTTCCTGCAAACTAAACTCCGGTTTAAAGCTACTGTTACCAACGTGATAGATCTGCGAACCGGGATCGGGTCCGTTTGCTGAAAGCTCAGCAATACTTGGTGCTCTGAAACCACGGGCAACATTTGCCTTCATCAGGACTTTGTCTGAGAAATTATATGTGCCGCCAAAGCTGTACGATGCACCTGAAAATGTTTTATTCAGTGCGCTGAATTGCTGTGTTACATTTGGCGTTCCGGTGGGGTTAGACCCCGTATAAAGTGAAGGGAAATATGCTTTTGAAGTGTCAATATAGGCAGCCTGCCCGCTGAATGACCGTGAATCATACCTGGCACCTACCGATAAGTCTAACTTTCCATAAGTTTTTTTAAGCACAAAAAAAGGTCCGATGTCAAACTGGTGGTAAGCCGGAATTGGAAAAGCAGTGCTATAGCCCAGAGTGTTGTTCTGGTACATACCGTTCACTCCAAAAGTAGTCTCGTAGCCTTTGCCCATATCAAAATCATACTTTACATCGTAAGTATAGGTGGTTAGCTGCAAATTTAAACCCGGGATGGTTGGATCCTGCGGATGGGTGTATTCCCTGCGGTGACTATACTGGTAACCAAGATTAACAATCAGGTTGCCATCGCCGATATTAAAATTACTGTTATCGTAAATGCGGTAAAGCTGTACGTGCTGGTGCAAAACCGGTATGTTGTACGAGTTTAACTCAGATGGGGAAACAATAGGCCGGTAGGTATCTGCTTCTGTAATTTTTTTAGTGAACTGGCGGGTAATAGAATCCCTGCTGCCATCAGGGATATCCTGCAGGTCATCAAATATTGAAGCATTAAGATAAGTGGAACCCCATGATTTATTTAAACCGATCATTGCCCTCGCGTCTTTCTCCTTAAATCCGGTGGCGTACACCCGGCCGTCGTGCTGGTTTTGATAATCCTTTGCTTCTTTGTCGGATATAACAGTTCCCCAAACCAGGCCGTTATTGTTACCCTGGAGCTTAAATGAGCCATTTAACAATCCGTTGTTCGTGCCGTAAATGCCTGTTACCGAGCCCAAAATCTTGCCATCCGGAACCGCTGGTGCGGTAATAAGATTCACCACGCCGCCTATAGCATCAGAACCGTAAGTTAAGCTGGCAGGCCCTTTGATAACTTCTACCCGGTCGATTGAATTTTGATCTACCTCTATCCCGTGTTCATCGCCCCATTGCTGGCCTTCCTGGCGGATGCCGTCTACCAGGGTGATAACCCTGTTATAACCTAAGCCATGGATATATGGCTTTGAAATATTGGGCCCGGTTGTAACTGCGCTGATCCCCGGTAAATTTGCAATCTCATCAATAACATTGCCCGAAGCGGAATGCTGGTCAATATAGGCTTTGCCAATGGCCACCATTGGTACGGGATCTCTTTTTATTTCGGTTGCTTTACTAACACCGGTAATAACAACTTCTCCTGTTTCAATAGTTGACGTTTGTAATTGAACATCAAGTGTTTTTGTTTTTGTAAAATCAACCCGTTGATTAAAAGTAGCGTATCCTAAATAACTTACCTGCACAAGATAAACTCCTTTTGGTAAATTATTTAAAGTATAATGGCCATTTACATCAGTAATAGAACCATTTCTTACATCCGGAACACTTACTGTTGCGCCGATAACAGGTTTTCCATCAGCCTTGTCAGTTACTGTTCCGGTTAATGTCCCGTTTGGCACATCTGGCCCGGCTGCCGCCGTTGACGTTAGTGAAGTAAAAAGAAGACTGATTGAAAGTATTAATAACTGTATTTTGATTTTCATGTTATTTATTGGAAATCTTATTTAAAAATTAGGACTTAAATGGAATAGTCTGATCAAAAACAACTATTATGAAAAGATCCTATGAATAACCCGCATATTATGTAACTACCAACACTGGTAATTAAATCATATTTAATAATAACTTACAAAAGCTAAATAACTTTTAGCCTTATGAATTATAATTGGATTGGTGGCGCGCGTCCGCCGGAAAGAATAAGCTGAATGCTTGTAAAACTGTATTCAAAGCTTTTATAAACATGGGCGATAACTTTTAGCGGGTTAAAATAAACCTGGCTGTTGGTAACCATTGCATTATGATGCATAACATCACATAGCGAACACTTTTCAGTTAAAGTTTGTTGAGAAACGTTTTTTAAAATATGGGTTTTAACAACAATTGTGTTGATAGCATGCTGGTGTGCATATACCATATACTGGCCTGCAATAAAGCAGAGCAGCAATATCCATGAACGAATGATATGATATTTGCCTTTTTTCAAAATCAAGCGTTGCTTTTTTCTAATTTTTAACAAAAGTAAGCAATAAAAATTTCCCGGTAAGGCACAAAGGTAACAATGTTGTTAATGCAACAAAGTTTATTTAACAATATTAATAATTGCTGTACTTAATAATGTTTAATCCTAAACCATCAACTGTGAACCATCAACAAAAACTATATTTGTCCTTATGAAACCTGCTGAAATTAATTTAAAGTGGACTGCGCTGCAACAGCGGATTGCGGATGAGTTTGATAACGAAAAGCCGGATATAAAAGTAATGATGTTCCTTATTGGTGTACAGGAACTTGGTCAGGGTCCGCGGAAATTCAGTAAGCGGCAAAAGGAAGAGTTAATGCATATTGCCAATTGCAAGCTGTTCAGCATGATGGGCTTTTATGAACTGGAAGGACTTGATCAGGATGGCTGGCCCCATTGGAAACTGGTGAAAACTGTGCCTAATTATACCTTACTTGAGCAGGAAATGCTGATTAAATCGTTAATCATTAATTATTTTGAGGACTTGTAATGAAGAAACTTTTTACAACCGGGTTGTTTTTAATGCTCCTTTTAACGGCATTCGCCAAAGGGCCAAAAAATCAGTACGTAAGGATAAGAACAAGCTATGGCGATTGCATTATCCGTTTATATAACCAAACGCCTAAACACCGGGATAACTTTATTAAACTGGTAAAGCAGGGCTTTTACAACGGCACTTTGTTTCACCGGGTGATACAAAATTTTATGATCCAGGGTGGCGACCCTGATTCCAAAGACCAAAATAAAGCAAAACAGGGTGCTGAGTTGGGTAATGGCGATGTTGGCTATACTATCCCGGCTGAGTTCAGCGACAGTCTTTTTCATAAAAGGGGAGTATTGGCGGCGGCGCGGGATGATAATCCCGCAAAAGCATCAAGCGGCTGCCAGTTTTATATTGTTGAAGGTAAACGCTTTACCGACGGAAAAATGGATTCATTGGAGCAAACCCGGCTAAAAGGACATAAAATACCCGAATGGCAAAGGGAATATTACCGGTCTGTTGGCGGCGCACCGCACCTTGACCATAGCTATACAGTGTATGGTGAAGTGGTGGTGGGTATTGATATGGTGGACCGGATAGCTGCCGTAAAAAAAGACAAAAACGACCGCCCGCTTAATGATGTGCCCATGACGGTTGAGCTGTTAAGCAAAAAGGAATGCAGGCAACTGGATAAGATGCTTTATCCGGCGCGCTAAGGCCTCTTATTTCGGAATTCAGATTTTCTATTTCGGACATTTTGTAGTTCCTTAATCTTTTAATTGAAAAATTCGAAATCTAAAATCACACATCCGAAATGAAAATCATCACTTATAACGTTAATGGCATCCGCTCGGCAATGAGTAAAAACTGGCTTGGCTGGCTACAGGCTACCGATGCCGATGTTGTGTGCCTGCAGGAAATTAAAGCCACCCCGGATGTTTTAACGGATCTGGTATTGATTGAACAATTGGGTTATGAACATTACTGGTTCCCCGCGGAAAAAAAAGGATATAGCGGGACGGCCATTTTTACCAAAAAGACCCCAAATAAAGTGGAGTATGGTTGCGGAATTAGTGAATATGACCGTGAAGGCCGCAACATCAGGGTTGATTTTGATGATGTTTCGGTAATGAGCGTTTATTTCCCGTCAGGATCAAGCGGGGAAGACCGGCAGGCATTTAAGTACCGTTTTTTGGATGAATTTGGCAGATACCTGGAACTGTTACAATCTCAATGTCCTAAGCTGGTGGTATCCGGCGACTATAATATTTGTCACCGCCCTATTGATATTCATAACCCAAAATCAAATGCTAACTCGTCTGGGTTTTTGCCTGAGGAACGTGAATGGATGGAGGATTTTCTCAACTCTGGCTACATCGATACCTTCAGGCATTTGAATAAGGAGCCGCATAATTATACCTGGTGGAGTTTCAGAGCAAATTCAAGGGCTAAAAACCTTGGATGGCGTATTGATTATAACATGGCCACCCGTGCACTTGCGGATAATATTAAAAGGGCAGCCATATTGCCCGAAGCCCGGCATTCCGACCATTGTCCGGTTTTACTGGAGCTTCAGTTTTAAACCTATCGGAGTTTTTAACTTTTTATCACTCAAATAAATTCTATAACTTACGCGGTGAATAAACTTTATCATTGTGTTAATTAAAACATTCGGAAGCGCGGTTTATGGAATCGAAGCTATTACCATAACTATAGAGGTGAATATAAGCTCCGGCAAACCGCAATACTTTATAGTTGGCTTGCCGGACAATGCGGTTCGCGAATCGATGCAGCGGGTGGAGGCGGCTTTACAAACCAATAATTACCGTATGCCACGCCAGAAGATAGTGGTTAATATGGCCCCGGCAGACATACGCAAAGAAGGCTCCGCTTATGATCTTACCATAGCCACCGCTATCCTCGCCAGCTCGGGGCAAATAGAAAATGAAAATCTTGAAAAATACCTGATAATGGGCGAGCTTTCGCTTGATGGAAGCCTGCAGCCCATAAAAGGTGCCTTACCAATTGCCATACAGGCCCGCAAGGATGGTTTTAAGGGTTTTATATTGCCAAAACAAAATGCCCGCGAGGCTGCAATAGTAAACGACCTGGAGGTGTTTGGTGTTGAAAGTATAAAAGAGGTAGCGGGCTTTTTTAATGGAAGTACACAGCTAACCGCCGAAATAGTAAATACACGGGAAGAGTTTTATAAAAGCCTTACCGGTTACGACAGCGATTTTAGCGAAGTACGGGGGCAGGAAAACATAAAGCGTGCCCTTGAAATTGCTGCCGCCGGAGGGCATAACGTAATATTGATAGGTCCGCCGGGGGCTGGTAAAACTATGCTGGCCCGCAGGCTGCCGTCTATTTTACCGCCATTAAGTTTATACGAGTCGTTAGAAACTACCAAGATCCATTCGGTGGCGGGTAAGCTTTCGGCTGCGGATGCATTAGTTACTACCCGCCCGTTCCGTTCGCCGCATCATACCATCAGCGATGTGGCTTTGGTTGGTGGCGGCAGCAACCCGCAGCCAGGCGAAATTTCATTGGCCCATAACGGCGTACTGTTTTTAGATGAATTGCCCGAGTTTAAACGAAGCGCACTCGAAGTGATGCGGCAGCCGCTGGAAGAACGCAAGGTTACGATCTCAAGGGCTAAATTTTCGGTGGACTACCCAAGCTCATTTATGTTGGTGGCGAGTATGAATCCTTGCCCCTGCGGATATTTTAATCATCCCGAAAAAGAATGTATTTGCCCGCCGGGCATGGTGCAAAAATATTTAAGCAAAATATCAGGGCCTTTACTGGACCGTATTGACCTGCATGTAGAAGTAACCCCTGTTAATTTTACAGAGCTGGCATCCGAGCGTCTTGCAGAAAGAAGCGAATTTATCCGTGACCGGGTTATTAAGGCCAGGGATATACAGGCCGAACGTTTTGGTAACAAGCCCGATCTGCACGCCAATGCACAGATGAGCCCGCAAATGGTGCGCGATATTTGCAAAATAAGCACCGCTGGGCAAAACCTGCTTAAAAAAGCAATGGAAAAATTGGGCCTTTCTGCCAGAGCTTACGACCGGATATTAAAAGTATCCCGCACCATTGCTGACCTTGCCGGTAGCGAAGAAATACAACTGGAGCATTTAGCTGAAGCGATAAATTTCAGAAGTTTGGATAGGGAGGGATGGGCCGGGTGATGGCGTTGAGCTGAAAGCTTAAACTGTTTTGGGACTAAGTTGAAAACTTAGACCAGTGGGGGGCGGGTAGTTTCAAACTATACTATATAGCAGCGAAGAAATTTATTAATCTTGCCACGCTGTCAATATGCCGTTTTCAAAATAAAGATAACCGCCGTCATATACCCACTGCTCATGTACGCCGCCTGAAAAAACTGTCCTATGAATTTGATTAGGTTCACCCCAAGATAATCTCGCTTGTGCTTTGGTCATTCCTCTTTTAATATACCCATCGGAAATAAAGGAACCCATTTTGACACCGTATTTTTTAATAAGGAATTTTCTTTTAACAAGGCTGTCCGCTATTTCTTTTTTCCGGGCTATTTTTGCATTTTCGTCAGTTATATCCTTTAAATCAAACTCATTTACGTAAACGGTATATCCATCGTACGGGACAGCCCAAAAATCATCTTTGTATTAGTTACAATAACACTATCCCCTACATTTTTGTACATCATTCCGAGGTGAGTAAATCCTGTATCTGTATAACAAGTTGCGGCTTCATGGATGAGTATTTTTCTTTTTTGAGCGTTGGTACTCGAAAATATAAACGCACACAATACGACTATGATATAGGTTGTCTTGTTCATTATGATAAAGTAACAAATAATAGTAAATTTATTGAAATAGAATACTCGAAAACCAATTCCTACTCGTCAGATACCTATAATGAGAAGATTGATTTACGAGTACGAATAAATTTTAACTTTAAACTATGCAAAATACTACAAAGCCATTGAATGACGACGAAATCATACAAAGTGTTTGGAATCATTTTAAAATTGAATTACGAAGAGTTAGCGGGGATTTTGTTGTTTGGTACGCCCCCATTGGATACAGTCATGCCAAAGTGAGAGAAATAAATCAATTTGTAATAGCATTAATGAGTTAATCTTTTTATCCCAACTCATATAACCTTACCTTAAAAGAATATTGCATCTGATTTAATTTTAACCCATGGGAAACATCACGATTGAAGAAATTAACCTGTTAGACAGTATTTTAAAATTTATTCCAAGTAAAGAAAGCTTTGTCGTCAGCGATATATATGCCATTAACGTATTACAACCTAAATTTAGAAAAACCGATTCGACGATAGACTTAATAAAGTATGACCCAGAAAGAAATAAATTTTTAGCATCTGACATATATAAGAAAGTTTCTACTTTTCTGATAGCGGAGTATTTTGCGGTAAATGCTACCGTCCATGCACCTGTTCAAGCTATAGTCCTAACGAAGAAAGGGCAATATTTGAAGGCTTTCGGAAGTTTTAACGCTTTTTACAGCGCTACGTCTGAAAGCACTACGTCTGAAATTGAAATAAGAATATCCTCTTTAATTGGATTTATTCCTTATCACGGTGAATTTATACTGGAACCCCAGCCAATTAAAATGACAGTTGTTGACTTCTCGGATTTTTTAACCGTGAGCGACGAAGTTGCTTTAAAAAGAGTGACTAAAGCAAATGAGCAGGAGGACGAATTAAAAAGTGAGTATATAAATTTAAAACGAGATGAAGAAGTACTACAATATCTCGTGAATAATGGTTATGCAATAAATAGACATGATATAAATAATGATAGGGGCATTTATCGGCAGTTAACTGATAAAGGCAGGGAATTAAAAGATGTAGGAACAATTTTAGCTTACAGGAAATTATCTGAAAAAAAGGAAGAAAAGATTTTGCAAGATGAAATGCAAAGGGATATTGAACGGCAACGCAATAAGTATCTCTTTCGCATCAATTTATGGGGTCTGTAAAATAAACTGTGTCAACCCTTGGCAGGCCCCCATGGGGGCCTGCCAAGGGTTGATTGCTAATTCAAATCTAATATCATTCTCCCAGGAAACCAAATGGCCAGCTTTTGAGCAGTCATT